>JBARZF010000145.1:0-13169 GCA_049649675.1 Rivularia sp. (in: cyanobacteria)
TTTTAACATAAACCCGGCTTGTAATTCATGAGCGAAAATGCGGTGTGGCTATGCCTCCCGCATTATTCGCATCCCGACACCTCCCTTACGGGTAGGTATGGGACTTCTTACAATTGAAAGTTAAAGAGCAAGTTTCTCATCAGCCAAGAAGAGATGCAGAAGCATGGTTAGATGATTTGCTCAAACATCATTTGATTCAACTTGGTGCAGAAAATCAAATTCAGTTTCCTCATCAACTGCTGCAAGAATATTACGCTGCTGAAAGATTATTGTCAGAGTTGCCGTTGAGTGATGATGAATTGCAGTGGGAGTATTTGAATTATTTGAAATGGACGGAACCTCTAGCGTTGATGATGCACTTATTAAATGTAGAGACGCAAAATTTTGCGTCTTTGCGTTTGGTGAAGTTGGCTTTGGAGGTTGATTGGCAGTTAGGAGCAAGGTTGGCGGGGGAAGTTAAGGAAGAATGGCAAGGGGAAACTGTTGGTTTAGTTGATGGTTTGGAAATTCCTTTGTTGTTGAAAATTCGGCTTTTAGCTAGAACGAAATCTGAAGTAGCAATTCCTATTTTAAGTAGATCTATTCAAGATTCAAATACTTGTATATGTAACAATGCTATAGATGCTTTAAGTCAAGTTGATTCCGAGCAAGCTGAATCTGTACTAATCAAAGCAATAAAACATCCAAATCCTAAAGTCCGTTCCCATTTAGTATTTACGCTGGGTAAAATTGGTACTGATGCAATTGTTTATCAACTAATTATAGCTTTAGATGATGAGTATTATATTGTTCGTTATTCTGTCATTTTGGCGTTAGCGAGAATCGCTTCAGAAACAGCTATAACCGAATTAGCTAAACTTTTAAAAAACCAAGATGATGATATATCTATTAATGCTGTAGAAGCATTAGATAAAATTGGTTCACCATCATCGCTATCTGTATTAGAAAATCATTTACGCAAAGGAAATAGAATCGTTCGTTTTCATGTTGCGAAAGCCCTGAGTAAAGTAGGGAATAAAGAAGCTATAAGCGATCTAACGAGAATTCTATCATCATATCTAAAGTATGGAGGTAAAAATACACGTCAAGATGCTGCATTTGATTTAGGTCAAATGGGTGATGATATCGCTATTCCAGAATTGACTACAGCTTTAGAAGATCAAGATGATGAGATTAGATGGAAAGCTGTTATTGCATTAACTAAAATCAAATCTGAAAATGCTGTAAATATCCTCATGACAGCATTAAAAGATAAAGATGATGAAATTCGGTTGAAAACAGCACAAGCCTTAGAAAAAATCAAGTTTGATGTAACTAATCTTGAGTTAAAAACATTACTATCAAATGAAAATTGGCAAGTTCGTTGGAAAGCTGTGAATTCCTTTAATATTAATTGTAATAATGGTATTCTTAATGAATTAATTCCAATTCTCAAAGACCAAGATTTTACAGTCAGATGGAAAGCAGCAGAAGCTTTAGGTAACACTGGCGATCGCACCTTCATTCCTCAACTCACTAAATTACTTAAAGATAAAGAAGTTGATGTTCGATTAAAAGCTGCAGAATCTTTAGGTAAAATAGGTAATCAAATTGTTCTGAATCATTTAATTAAGGCTTTAAATGACTTAGAATCGACTGTTCGACAGAAAGCAGCACAAGCTTTAGGGAAAATAGCTGAGAAAAAAGCTGTTCCTCAATTAATTAAAGCTTTACGAGATCAAGATAGTTATGTTCGTTGTGATGCAGCATATGCTTTACAATTAATAGGTTGTGAGACAGCAACTAATGAATTAATAGAACTCTTAAAAGATGAAGATTCGGAAGTTCGTTTTCAAGCTGCAATCGCGTTAGGAAAAGTTGCTTCCGAAACAGCTATTCCTCAATTAATTCAATATTTTGAAGATAAAATTTGTGTTGACGTTACAGATACTTCTGCCAAGAGAGAAATTTTTTATGATACTATTTTAGCGCTCGAACTTATCCAACAAAATATAAAATACTACAAACCCATCCCCAATTCAATTTCCCAAAAATACGATATTGACGAATATGAAAAATCCAAGTTATCTTTACCGAAAACAGTTAATAATAGTTTAGCTGCGGTTATTGAAATTTTACAAAAAATAGTTCAAGGGGTAGAAAAAATGTCTGAACAATCTCAAAGTTCCAAATATAATTTTGGTAATTCTGAATTAATACAAATTATTGAGCAAAATCACAGTCAAGTTACTGGTAAGAATATAGAAGCGAATAAACAGAGTTTAGTAGAAGCAGAAAAAGAAATTAGAGAATTGTTAAATCAACTTTCTCAAAACTATCCTATTACAACTGAATATGAGAAAAAAATATTTGAAAATCAATTCAATCAAGAAATTAAAACAAACTCTCGTATTAGAAATATTATATTAGTTGGAGGAATAGAATTAATAAAAATGATTTGTCCACCACTAGGTATTCCAATTGAAATGGGTAAAAAGTGGTTAGAAACCGCTGAAAAGAGTAAATCAGTATAAAATTTTACCCAATCTGCATTAGGTTTAGCATCAGTCTCCAATGCCCTCCGTTGCAATAAACCACCATTTCCGCTTTCTATTCCTCCTTCAATCATCAAAAGAGAACCATCTTTAGCTAAGGCGCGAGCCTATCACTACCTATACCAGAGCAACTTTTTCATTCATATTCATGGTTACTCTTAAATCTCCAATCCTGTATCGGAATAGTAGTGAAATTTTGAATTATCTCTGTTTCATTTCTTTCTCTGCGGTTTTATAACTATTTAGATGTGAATGGATTTAAAATCAATCCTGTATCGGAACAGTAATAACTAATATTCTTTCTTCTATTCCGCTACTTTCTTGCAAATATTGCTGAGAGAAAATACAGCTATGGTCATTTTCACCCGTTGCTTTCAGATATTTCACGTGTTCGATTAGACGCAGAAAAGGCAATTGAACAATTAACCTATTAATTTATATTGCTTCGTAACCCAACAAAGCTATTTGTTGATTGTAGTTTTTTAATCGAATTTTAATTGAATTTTAATTGAATTTTAAGTTCATTTAGTAAATCAATTTACTTTAAAATAAATTCTAAAAGGTTCGCTCAAAATTCCGAGGTATCCGATCCAATTACATGATAAAATGATGATGTGAAGTTCATTTTTAGGCTTATTATCTTCTAAAACATAAATTTCCTGTTGGTACCCGTTGAAAAAAAAACATAAATAGCAAGCTTCTCGAATGTATTAATATTTTTTAAAATTTGAGCGGCAAACATTTAAGCTACGCATTTTTACTATTAAATGCGATAAACGTAATTTGAATTGCAAACTTAAATCAAAACATCTTTGATATACAGATCGCATCATATTATAGATTGGCAGGATAAGTGTTTGCTTATCCGATTTATAAAAATCCTAAGCTATCTCAGAAGTCGTTTTTTATGTCGCCAACGGTTATCAAGCGATTTTTATCCGTCTGTAAAATATTTTATCATCTAATTGAACTTTATATTGAACTTTATAAATAAACCATGCAAAAAGTTAATGAAATATTTTTTTGCTGGCAGAAATTATCGATTAAAAAGGGAGATAATTAGATTAGAATTCTATGCTTTTTGATTTCTAACTATTCCGGCAAAGGCTGGGCTAGTTACGAACATGATTAAACTGTATATTGCTGCTGGGATTGCCATCGAAGGGGAATTCAAAAGTGTAGTAGCAACGGCGATTGCCAAAGTACCGTTTTGAACTCCGACTTCTACTGTAATTGCTTTAGCGCTGCTAGAATCGAGTTTACCAAGAGTTGCAATGGTATAACCCAAAGCCATTGTTAATAAATTTAAAGTTAAAGTAACTCCACCAACTTGGAAGAAAAAGCTGAGTACGTTTGCTCGTTCTTTTAAAAGTAAACCTGCGATAATTAATCCGGCTGAAGAATAAGGAGAGCCATTTGACTAATTTTTCCACCGGAGAGCAGCGAATTGAGGAGCATAGCGGTGGAGTAGCATTCCTAAAGCCACCGGGATAAAGGTAATTACAGCAATTTGAATTAGGGTTTTGAGAAAAGGTAATTGTAAAGCAATTGCTTCTCCCATAAACTTTTGCATCGCCAGGTTTACCACTATGGGAATAGTAAATACGGTAATTAAACTGCTAATTGCGGTAAGGGTAATCGACAAAGCAACATTTCCCCGTACTAAATAACTCACCATATTAGAAGTTGGGCCACCAGGGCAAGCTGCTAGAATCATTACTCCCACAGCTAACTCCGGTGAAAGCGGGAAAATGGTCGCTAAGAGAAAACCTATTGTTGGGAGTACGATTAACTGAGCTATTAAACCCAGGATTACAGCTTTGGATTGAATAAAAACTCGTTTAAAATCATTTAACGTCAATCCCAAACCCATACCCAACATGATAATAAATAAAGCTAGGGGTAGAAAAACGGTTGTTAGAAAACTTGATTGCATAATTTGTAATGAAAAATTGCACTCTTCTATATAATGGGTACAAACTTTAGAAATTTATGCAATCTTAGATTTTGGATTCAAAAATATCATTCACGCTCAACCTGCCTGCCTTGATTGTTATACATAACGCGGAGTTTGATTCTATCGATAGTAAATCTTGTTTTGCACCCCAAGCTTGATTATCGAGTGCGATCGCCTGCACATAAATATGAATAAAAATTAAAAAAGGCCCAAATATATTCTCAACTGCCTTCTCAAACGCTGACGATCGTCCTGTTGGTGTATGCCTTCTTTAACTATCCAAGTTGGGCTTCTGTTTGCAACATAAAGTTAATCAATGGGGCACAACGGTAAACCATAGCAGCGCGACTATCAACTCCAAGCTTAATGAAAGTTCTTCGCAAGTGTGTTGAAACAGTCCATTCACTGATTTGCAATCGATTGGCAATCTGTTTATTAGAGTAACCCAGTGCCACGAAAGCAGCTATCTGTAACTCTCGTGCGGTTAATAAATCTGTTACAGTCGGCTCTGCAACCTTAAATGTATCTTTGGCTTTGATAATTAAACAGTATTGATTTTGAATTTCAATCCGTCCAACCACCCAATAATAATCAGCCTCTTCAGATGGAATCATGTCGTGTTCTGCATACTCTTCAGAACAATTTCCAAATGAAACAATCATATATTTGAAGCCTTGCAGACAAAACTCCCCTAAAACTCCTAATCCAACAGATTGAGCTAATGCTTGAAGACAAGCTTTATTAGGATCTTCAAAATTATTCATATAATTCCTGCTAAATTACAAAAGTATTTGCGAACCCTAAAGTTGGTACCAGAATGCTTCGATGTTTGTCCAAAGAAAATTGTCTGGTTCAAAATATTGTATTTCTTGAGAAGAGAATCTGTTAGTTCCCAGATCGTTTTTCAATTCATCGGGTAAACCATGAGGAAGTACTAAGTGCAGAATCACGATATGCATATCAGCCAAAAAAGGTTTAGCTAATTCAGTATTAGTAATTAACTCACGTAAATATTCGCGTTCGAGAATCACAACCGGGTCTTCTTCTGTCAAATATTTACAAGGTATATTCCAAGTTTCCAGAGTTTTGCATATGTCTGGAGGAAGATTGTTGTCATAGTCTGAAGGCAATTGATAGGTGAGAATAAATGCAGACCCCAAACTAGCTAAAAGTGCTACTGCATCTCGAAAAGCTAATGTCAAAACATCATTAGTTGGGATCCTATCTATTCGATTATCCAAAGAACGTGCTAAGAATTCCCAATATGAAAAAATCCCTGGTTCTCTATCTTTAGGAATCAATGATTCGCGCAGGTTATCTCCCAGCCAGAATAGATTTAAGCGGCTTAAGTCCCTTGCTCCTCGTACTTTTTCCCATTCTTTTAGACTCCAAAGTGTTTCTTCTAAGGAAGTACGCTTCTCAAATAGCGTTTTCTCCGAAGCGTTAATTCCTGGGACAACTAACTCCGGCCTCTGCAAATAAAGGTTGATGTTGTCGAGAATGTACCAAAGTTCTCGCACTACCCATAATTCCATTGCTTCTCCCAAGTTTTTGTACAGAAGCAGTCCCGAAGGTGATAAGGCAAGAGCTGGATCTATTACGCAGCGAGGACGTTGTTGATTGCTTTTGAACAAACTAACTGAGCGCATTACCTGATAATCTCGTGTAAATTCACTCATTGCTTATCGCTTCTGAGTAAGAACCATTTACTTGATATTTAAAGATGCATAAATCATTGGCAAAAACAACATCAGCGTAATTAAGCGTAATCATATGCATAATTTAATATGCTGGTTGCTCCACTGTGGTTTTTTCAAAATCAACTGTATGTATAAAAGGGATTTTTGCTCGGGATTGAACCTATTTAAAAGTGGTTATTTCCGATTATTACTTGTTCATCTGAATATTTCACTTCACTTTCAGGTAAACATTTTAATTAGCAGTTATTTGATTCCTCACAGTATACACATCGGAAATAAGACTGACAATGCTTTCGATTCTTTAGATGCACATCAACATTCAATAACTAGTATATATCAAGTGGTATTTTTTACAACTAAGTTTGATTAACTATTTATAAATAAAATTAAGTATATAGCTTACAAAACCGACCATGCAAGAATCAGGTCGGTTCAAAGATTGTATTCAGATAATCAGCATTTAAAAAAGATGTAGCATTTTTTAGTGTGAAAAAAAAAATCTATCACCGTATCAATGTCAACATATAATAACTATAGTTCTGAGAATTAAATTTCAACAGCGAAAATAACTAAAAAATTAGCTTAAATAATTCAAATAACACTTTGTATTTACAAATACAATCCATTCTATTCTTAATTATACATCTTTCTTAGGTATGGTTTTTTTTACTACCTTAGAAAGGAATGTAGATTTCTACAAGAACCTCAATCGTTACTTTTATTAACTAACTTTGGTTTACAGGCGTTGGGAAAAACTTTTGTATAAAAAATAAAAAAAATTTCGGTAAAACAGGTGAATGCACGTTTTTTAGACTAATATCACCTACCGAAAACTTAGGAACTTCGATCAAACTTGTCTCACTTTTAAGAGCATTCGGTGTGAGGTTGTAATCCTGTAATCGCTAGTTAAAGCATTTTTCAACTTTTTCAACTGATATTTTGCAGCATTCTCAACCAGATCTCAGTAGACCGAGTTTTCAACGTATTAATAGGGGTTTGGGGTTTGATCGCAATCAAAAACACTGAGACTTCCTTTTGCATAAATATACTGCATTATATCGTTATTCTAGATATGGAATGTATCCTACACGTCTTTTTTGTCACTTTGTGTAAAAAGTTATTACTTAGGGTATAGCACATTTGTGTTACCCCAAATCAGTTACCGTGAAGAAGTGACTTGTATTAACAGTATTATCGTTTTATTACTATAGTCATCGGGAAAACATTGTATTTGATGTAGCTAGATAGCGAGAATAATCGCAACAGGGTCTACTTACTAGCCATCAAAGTTCTGGTTAGTACTGTCATCAATAAATTATTTAAATTGATACTTCCTCAGAAACATTATTTTATCATTTTTAATGATTTTGATTGGTGAAAAAACAAGCTTTTGACAAATTTATAGATTAAGGTATTGAAAATAACTTCATGCCAAATGTTAACTAACAAAATTGGCGCTGCTTTAGCTCAGTTTCACAAAGAAATTGACAATTGCGAACGGGCAATATTAGACCTAATTAAAGTAAAAAAGATGACTTCTGAATCAGCAAAAATAGATCGAACTAATACACAACTGCAACAAACTCCCATAGCGATTATTGGGATGGGTTCGCTGTTTCCGCAAGCAAAGAATTTGCAGGAATATTGGGAAAAAATTGTTGCTGGTGTTGACTGCATTACTGATGTTCCTGCGTCGCGGTGGAATGTTGAAGATTATTACGATCCCGACCCGAAAGCTCCCGATAAAACTTACTGTAAAAGAGGCGGGTTTATTCCCGACATCGATTTTAATCCGATGGAGTTCGGTTTACCTCCGAATCAGTTGGAGGTGACAGATATCTCGCAGTTGCTAGCTTTGGTTGTTGCGAAACAGGCGCTTTGCGATGCAGGTTATGACTCCGAAAGTGGGTTTAATCACGAACGCACCGGGGTGGTGTTAGGGGTAGCTTTAGCAAGACAGTTAGCAATGCCTTTGTCAGCGAGGTTGCAGTATCCCGTTTGGGAAAAAGCTCTTAAAAGTCAGGGTTTATCGGACGAAGATACACAAAATATTATTGAAAAAATTAAAAGCGCTTATATAAATTGGGACACCAACGCTTTTCCGGGAATGCTAGCTAACGTAGTAACTGGAAGAATCGCCAACCGCTTTGATTTTGGCGGAACTAACTGCGTTGTCGATGCTGCTTGTGCGAGTTCGTTGGGTGCGTTATCGATGGCAATTAGCGAATTAGCCGATCGCCGTGCCGATATGATGCTTACGGGTGGAGTTGATACAGATAATTCTGTCTTAGCATATATGTGTTTCAGTAAAACTCCGGCTGTCACACCTGGAGAAAACGTTAAACCGTTTGATGCTGAATCCAATGGAATGATGTTGGGTGAGGGTGTGGGGATGATGTTGCTCAAACGTTTGGAAGATGCCGAGCGCGATCGCGATAAAATATATGCGGTAATTCGAGGTGTTGGAACTTCTAGCGATGGCAGGCACAAAAGTATTTATGCACCTCGTGCCGAAGGGCAGATGAAAGCTTTAGAGCGTGCCTACGAGCGGGCTGGATTTACACCGGAAACCGTTGGTTTAATTGAAGCCCACGGCACCGGAACAATGGCTGGAGATCCCGCCGAATTCGCAGCGTTGAAAGCTGTATTTAGTAAAGATAATTCGTTGCAGCAGTCTGTTGCTTTGGGTAGCGTTAAGTCTCAAATTGGACATACTAAAGCAGCAGCCGGAGCGGCAAGTTTGATTAAAACGGCTTTGGCTTTGCACCACAAGGTTTTACCGCCGACGATTAATGTTACCAAACCAAATCCAAAGTTAGAAATTGAGTCTTCACCATTTTATTTAAATACACAAACTCGTCCTTGGTTGCAAACAGGGGAAACACCCCGACGTGCTGGTGTTAGTTCTTTTGGCTTCGGTGGAACGAATTATCATATCGTTTTAGAGGAATATTGCAATCAAAGCGAGCAATTTCGCATTCACCGCACTCCCCAAGAAATTCTGTTATCTGCACCTTCACCGGAACAGTTATTACAAGAGTGCGAATCCGCTTTGATTGAATTGAAATCGGATAAAGCAGAAAGTTATTTTAAGGAATTAGTTAATCAAAGTAAATCGGCGCAAATCCCGGTAACAGCAGCTAGATTGGGATTCGTTGCTGACTCGGTGGCTGAGTCAATTAAGAAATTACAATTATCTATAAATTGGTTCAAAAAGCAGCCTGAAGCAGAAAATTGGCAACTTCCTCAAGGAGTATATTACCGTAAGGCAGGAATGGAATTGCAAGGAAAAGTAGTAGCTCTATTTTCCGGGCAAGGTTCCCAATATTTAGAAATGGGACGGGAAATAGTCATGAATTTCCCGGTGTTGCAGCAAACTTACCATCAAGTTGATAGCTTATTCAGTAAATCTGGTTTATCGCCGATTTCCGATAAAGTATTCCCCGCGCCGGTATTTGATACGGCTCAAAGACAAACTCAAGCTGAGGTTTTGCAACAAACCGAAATATCTCAACCGGCGATCGCTGCTTTTAGCGTCGGATTATATAAAGTTTTACAACAAGCTGGTTTCAAACCAGATATTGTCGCTGGACATAGTTTTGGCGAGCTTACAGCATTATGGGCAGCAGAAGTTCTTAGCGATGAAGACTACTTCTATCTGGTGAAAGAGCGGGGGCAAGCGATGGCGAACAAGAGCGATTCTAACCAGGATTCGGGAGCAATGCTCGCTGTTAAAGGTGATGTAGCCAAAGTTAAACAAATACTTGCTGGTTTTCCTGAAATAAAGCTTGCCAACTGCAATTCTCCGAAACAAGTAGTTTTAGCAGGAGCTACCGATAAAATTGGTGAGTTGAAGCAGGTTTTAACAGATAAAGGCTTTTCAGCAATTAATTTACCTGTTTCCGGTGCTTTCCATACACAGCTAATTGGCTATGCTCAAAAACCCTTTACAAAAGCTGTCCAAAAGGTAACTTTCAATACTCCGAAGCTACCGATTTATACTAATACTACGGCTACAGTTTATCCTCAAGAACCCGAAGCAATTAGAAAAAATCTGCAAGCGCATATCAGTCAATCGGTACTGTTTGAGCAAGAGATTGAAAATATCTATGATAAAGGCGGTTATTGCTTTGTAGAATTTGGCCCCAGAAGCATTTTAACTAACTTAGTAGGTGAAATTTTAGGTTCGCGTCCGCATATGGCGATCGCACTTAATGGCAGCCGTCAAAAAGATAGCGATACTCAGCTTCGAGAAGCTGTAGTCCAGTTGCGCGTTGCTGGTTTAGAATTAGCCGATCTCGATCCCCATCAGCTAGAGATCGAGTTGCCAAAAGTTAAGTCTAATAAGGCTTTAAATGTAACTTTGGGATGCCACAATTACGTTTCTGATAAAACTAAGGCGGCATTTACAAAAGCTTTAGAAAATGGGAATGGAGCATCGGGCAATGGGCATGGGGCATTGCAAAATGGGAATGGAAGGCACGATGGAGGTTTAGTTACTGCTGCAAATGGTAACGGACATTCTGCGAATGGGAATGGAAGTTCGCGTAATGGGCATGGGAGTTTAGTTACTGCAAATGGTGAATCCACCCCCGTGCGGAGGTTCCCTCCGTTGAGGGGAGTGGTGAACCCAGAGGGTAACGGACATTACAGAAATGGAAATGGAAGTTCCGGTAACGGACATTTAGTGACAGCGACAGCCTCAAGTGCGGTAAAATCCCATACTGCTTTGATGGAAAAACTGCCAGAGAAGCAGACAATGACTGCGATGAAGATGAAAGGGAATCCTCATCAGCAAAACGGACAATCTATTACTACAACAAATAAACTAGAATCTGCTTTACCGAATTCAGAACTTATTGCTTCTATAGAATCTAGCATCGAACAGTTTAGTCAAACTCAAAATCAAACTTTAGAAGTTCACGGGCAGTATTTAAATAATCAGCAGGAATACGTGCAAGCCTGTTTCCAACTGATGCAGCAGCAAAGCGCTTTATTTTCTAATATTGCTCAATCCGGAAAAACTCAACCAGTAGAGCAAATTATTGAAAGCGTCGAACGCAGTATGATGCAGGTTCATAAGCATCAAGCAGATACCCTGCAAATACACCAACAATATTTGCGATCGCAGATTGAATCAACGGGAAACTTTCATAAGTTAACTCAGCAAGGCTATTCGCATCTAGTAGAAGATGATTATGTTCCGCAAAATCAGATACATCCAGAAGTAATAGCTAATGGTGGAATTACGGAAGTTCTCAACAAGGTGGAGCAGACTGTAATTAAGCAGTCTCTAAGCGAAACTATTGCTGAACCAGAAGTTGAGAAGAATCCGCCAGAAATCGATTTTGATACCTTGAGTCAAGCACTACTTGCAGTAGTCAGCGATAAAACTGGTTATCCATCGGAAATGTTGGAACTAGAGATGGATATCGAAGCCGATTTGGGTATTGATTCGATTAAGCGAGTTGAGATTATTGGAGCATTGCAAGAGCAAGTACCCGATTTACCGCAGCCGAATCTCGAAGAAATGGCAGAAGTGGAACTGCGAACTTTAGGACAAATCGTTGATTATATGCGGGGTTTGGCAGAAGGGGGAACGGGGAATGGGGAACGGGTAACAGAATTAACGGAAAACCTAACCCCCCAGCCCCCTTCCCTGCAAGGGAATGGGGAGAATCGGGAGAATTCAACGGAAAACCTAACCCCCCAGCCCCCTTCCCTACGAGGGAATGGGGAGAATTTGGAGAATTCAACGGAAAATTCACAGCCTCTCTCCTTGCAGGAGAGAGGTTTGGAGAGAGGTTTTCAAAATGTAATTGACAGCGAAACCTTGAGTCAAGCACTAATTGCAGTAGTCAGCGATAAAACTGGTTATCCATCGGAAATGTTGGAACTAGAGATGGATATCGAAGCCGATTTAGGGATTGATTCGATTAAACGAGTTGAGATTATCGGAGCATTGCAAGAGCAAGTACCCGATTTACCGCAACCGAATCTCGAAGAAATGGCAGAAGTTGAACTGCGAACTTTGGGACAAATTGTTGATTATATGCGGGGTTTGACAACAGAAACTGAAAAAAAGCCATCTTGGGGAATTGATGAAAGGCAGTTCGAGCTAAAGCATAATATCAAACGAGCGCCTGTTAAACAAAAGTTTCTACCTCCTCCAGATAAATTAGATTTCGATTTACCCCCCGCACATATTTGTTTGCTTACTGATGATGGTTCTCAACTTACTGCCGAATTAGCTCAATCTCTCCAACATAAAAGTTGGAAAGTGGTAGTTTTGTGTTTTCCTCAATTAGCAACAAAATCATCTTTACCAGAAGGTATTGAACGGGTGATGTTAGAAAACGGTAGCGACGAACAGATAAAAACACAATTAGCTGAAATTCAAACTAACTATGGACAAATTGCCAGCTTTGTGCATCTAAATCCTACAGAAGGGGAAGATTCAGCAATTATCAAGCAAGTGTTTTTCCTAGCCAAACATCTCAAAGCCTCACTGACTGCTTCAGCCAAATTAGGACGTAGTAGTTTTATCACGGTAACTCGTTTAGATGGGGAATTAGGATGTTCCGGTAAAAATGAATTGAGTGCAATTAGCGGTGGATTATACGGCTTAACCAAATCTTTAAGATGGGAATGGCAATCGGTATTTTGTAGAGCGATCGACTTGCATCCCGATTTAGACAACACCACCGCAACCCAACATATAATTGCCGAAATCCACGATCCAAATCGCTTAATTTCCGAAGTTGGCTACGGTGCGCGAGGAAGGAATACAGTTAGCAGTTAGGAGTTAGGAGTTAGGAGTTAGGAGTTAATACACATGTTGCGTCAATCGGGTTGAAGCACTAAGAAACCAGGTTTTGGAGGTACAAAGAATTTATTCGTAGTGCTGCCTTCGCAGCGTGTCCGTAAGGACACATTGGTAGTGCGAGCATCTTGCTCGCTAGCGGTTTCGAGCGAGCA
>JBARZF010000146.1:0-7434 GCA_049649675.1 Rivularia sp. (in: cyanobacteria)
TGGGATTTTTGTCTGGAAGTAACGAAAACTCACCTTATGCAAAAATGAAATGGGAAGTTTACGATGCCCAAATCAAGCAGAAGTTGTTGAAATTAGTCAATCCCAAAGATAATCTCATATCATCTGATGATGAATAATTGTTAGTTGTTAGTGGTTAGTTGTTAGTTGTTAGTTGTTATTAAAATAATTTTCAACCTTTACTAATTTAATCAATCCAAAATCCAAAATCCAAAATCCAAAATCTAAAATCTAAAATTAGTGGAACTATATTTTATTCGTCATGGTATCGCCCAAGAAGCTACCAGCTTTTTCAAAGATGAGCAACGAAGTCTCACCGAACAGGGGCGAACAAAAACGCAAAAAGTTGCTCAACGCTTAAAAGACTTGGATTTAAGTTTTGATTTAATCGCAACAAGTCCCTTAGTAAGAGCGCAACAAACAGCAGAAATCTTAGTTTCCATAGGGTTAAGTTCGCAATTGGAACAATGTTCTCATCTAGCTCCCGGTGGTAGTGCAGAGGGTTGGGTTGAAAAATGGTTGAAACCTAAAAACTATCCACCTTCGACTTGCTTGGGACTAGTGGGACACCAACCTTGTCTAAGCAATTGGGCTGAAATTTTAATCTGGGGAGAAGTTAAAAACAGCTTGATACTAAAAAAAGCAGGTATCATTGGAATAGAAATTCCTTCTGCCGCCCCTATTATGGGTCGCTGTCAAATGTTTTGGTTGACACCACCCAGGTACTTACTGTCTTGAGCTATCCAACTTTTTATCAAAGGCATTTTGTAATAAAGGATACTGTTATGACGGTAAAACTTTCTGGTAAGTTAACTCTATAAAATATCCACAAACATTCGTATGGTATTGCCATGATGGTTTGCGAATTTAAGCCCGGATTGGATGGTGTTCCCGCAGCTCAATCCAGTATTAGCAATGTTGACGGGCAGAAAGGAATACTAGAATATCGTGGCATCCGAATTGAAGAACTAGCAAAAAAGAGTAGTTTTTTAGAAACTGCTTATCTGCTAATTTGGGGCGAACTGCCGTCCAAGGAAGAATTAGCATTATTTGAACATGAAGTCCATCAAAATAGAAGGATAAAATACCGCATTCGGGACATGATGAAGTGTTTTCCTGAAAGCGGTCATCCAATGGATGTTTTACAAGCTTCAGCAGCAGCATTAGGTTTATTTTATTCGCGACGCGATTTGAATAATCCGGCTTATATCAGAGATGCTGTTGTTCGTCTGTTGGCGAGTATTCCTACAATGGTGGCAGCTTTTGAATTAATGAGGCGAGGCGACGATCCCGTGCGTCCTCATGATGATTTAGATTATGCTGCTAACTTTTTGTATATGCTGCATGAGGAAAAACCAGATCCGGTAGCGGCACGGATATTTGATGTCTGCTTGATACTTCATGCCGAACACACTATGAATGCCTCCACCTTTAGCGCTAGAGTAACGGCTTCCACTCTTACCGATCCCTATGCAGTAGTTGCAAGTGCAGTCGGAACTTTAGGAGGACCTTTACACGGTGGTGCGAACGAAGAAGTGATTCGGATGTTAGAAGAAATTGGTTCTACAAAAAATGTTCGTCCTTATGTTTTGGACTGCATTCAGCGAAAAGCCAAAATCATGGGCTTCGGTCATCGCGTCTACAAAGTAAAAGATCCGCGTGCAAAGATTTTACAAAACTTAGCAGAAGAACTATTTGCTAAAGTTGGGTATGACAAGTACTACGACATTGCTCAAGAAATGGAAAGAGTAGTAGAAGAAAAACTCGGGCATAAAGGAATTTATGCTAACGTTGATTTCTACTCCGGGCTAGTTTATAGAAAATTAGGAATTTCTACAGACTTTTTTACCCCAGTATTTGCGATGGCTCGTGTTGCTGGTTGGTTAGCCCATTGGAAAGAGCAGTTAGTACAAAACCGAATTTTCCGTCCCAGCCAGATTTACAACGGTCGCCACAACGTTGATTACGTGCATATAACCGAACGCGGTTAGGTTGGAGTTAGGAGTTGGGAATTGGAAGTTAGGAATAATTAAGGTTAAAGGTTAAAGGTTAAAGGTCAAAGGTTAAAATTATTGTTGTCCTCTTGTCCCCCTCTCCCCATCCCCCTATCTCCTTATCTCGCCATCCTTAGAGCGAGAATTCTTTATCCATGAGATAAGTAGAACCTCTCACTTGGGTGAGAGAACAGCAAGCCTTAGAGCGATATACTAGGCATGGTTATCGCAAAAAATCTTAAACTTTGCCTTTTTTAGGTAAAGATATTGCTGAGTTACTTTACAGTTATTTATAAGTATAAATAACTGTAAATGACCAGTTAAAGCACGAATTATGAAGGTTTTAATGTAGCGCTTCATACTTTCTTGTGCAAAATCTAAAGAGGCGCGAAAACCGCAGATAGCAAGCAAGGTAGTTGGCACTGCCTGTTTCTCGTCAGTTGAATTCGGATAAGGAATTTTACTGGTACAGGTTTGAGTATATCCGATCGACATTAGATATAGCTCAAGCAATAAAGAATCCTGTAATACAGGTTTACTGGTTCTTGGTTTATACCATTCAAAACCAACCCCTTTCACGGGGATTAAAATTCCACGTGTTGTTTACCTCTCAGGTCTAGAGACGCTGAGTTTCCCATATACCGCGAGTTTTTATGAATTCAGGAATTGATCTGCAAGGAACTTTTATTCAAAGCTTAATGGATTTGGGACTGCCTGCGGGTACGGCTAAAGCCATTTGGATGCCCTTGCCTATGATTTTGATGCTCATTGGTGCCACAGTAGGGGTGCTAGTGTGTGTTTGGCAAGAGCGAAAAATTTCAGCAGCAGCCCAACAGCGGATTGGCCCAGAATTTATCGGACCTTTGGGTTTGCTCGCACCAGTCGCGGATGGTCTAAAATTAGTCTTTAAAGAAGATATAATCCCGGCCAAAGCCGACCGCTGGTTATTTACCCTTGGTCCGATAATAGTTGTGCTGCCGGTATTTCTGTCCTATTTAATTGTGCCGTTTGGACAGAATTTATTAATAACCAATGTGGGAATGGGAGTTTTCTTATGGATTGCTCTTTCTTCCATTCAGCCAATCGGCTTATTAATGGCTGGCTACGCATCAAATAACAAATATGCTCTCTTAGGGGGGTTGCGAGCCGCAGCACAATCGATTAGCTATGAAATTCCTTTGGCGCTGGCAGTATTGGCGGTTGTCATGATGTCAAATAGCCTCAGCACCGTTGATATTGTTAACCAACAATCGGGTTACGGCATTTTGGGCTGGAACGTTTGGCGGCAACCAGCAGGTTTTGTTATCTTCTGGATATCAGCTCTGGCCGAATGCGAACGTATGCCTTTCGACTTACCAGAAGCAGAAGAGGAACTAGTCGCAGGTTATCAAACCGAATATTCTGGTATGAAGTTCGCTTTGTTTTACTTGAGTTCCTACGTAAATTTAGTATTATCTGCTTTACTGGTATCTGTTTTATATCTAGGTGGTTGGGATTTTCCGATTCCTATCAACTTAATGGCAGGTTGGTTGGGAGTAAGTATTGATAATCCCGTTTTGCAGATAGTCACGGCTTCATTAGGCATCACAATGACCGTACTAAAAGCTTACTTCTTGGTATTTCTAGCAATTTTGTTACGCTGGACAGTACCAAGAGTTCGCATCGACCAACTCTTAGATTTAGGTTGGAAATTTTTACTACCCATCGGTTTAGTTAACTTGCTGTTAACCGCAGCATTAAAATTAGCTTTTCCCTTTGCCTTTGGTGGATGAATCAGAAGTTATGAGTTATGAGTTATGAGTTATGAGTTGTGAATAAAAAATATTTATTAATTCCTAACTCTTAACTTCTAACTCCTAACTTTATTTAAGTATAAGGAGAGACATAATGTTGAAGTTCCTCAAACAAGTAGTTGATTACGGTAAAGAAACTTGGGAAGCCACTCGCTATATTGGTCAAGGTTTAGCTGTTACCTTCGACCATATGCAGCGTCGTCCGGTTACGGTACAGTATCCTTACGAAAAATTAATTCCTAGCGAACGCTTTCGGGGTAGAATTCATTTTGAGTTTGATAAGTGTATTGCTTGTGAGGTTTGCGTTCGGGTATGTCCTATCAACCTACCTGTAGTGGACTGGGAATTTAATAAAGCAAGCAAAAAGAAAAAGCTTAATCACTACAGTATTGATTTCGGAGTTTGTATATTCTGCGGTAACTGTGTGGAGTATTGTCCGACTAACTGTTTATCAATGACAGAAGACTACGAACTTTCTACATACGATCGTCACGAATTAAATTACGATAGCGTTGCTTTAGGTCGTCTGCCTTATAAAGTCACAAATGACCCAATGGTAACACCGTTGCGCGAATTAATTTACCTTCCCGAAGGCGTAATGGAACCCCATGATTTACCAGAGGATGCACCTCGTGCGGGTGCTTTCCCACAAGATTTAATAGAAGAAAAAGAAGAAGAAGCAAAAGGTTAAGAGTTAGAACCACCGGAGTTAGGAGTTAGGAGTTCTTAATTATAAGTTATGAGTAACAAGTTAATCATGAAGAAGATAATTAACGACTAACAATCAACAACTAACAATTAACAACTAATAACCAACAATCAACAACGAAGGACAAAAAAAGTGGATTTAGCGGGTGGAATACAGATAGTTTCGTTTGTCATACTGGCAGCGATGATGATTGGAGCAGCGCTGGGAGTCGTGCTGTTTAGCAATATTGTTTACTCTGCTTTTATGCTAGCGGGTGTATTTGTTAGTATCGCAGGATTGTACCTATTGCTTAATGCTGACTTTGTAGCGGCGGCCCAACTGTTAGTTTATGTAGGGGCAATAAACGTATTAATTTTGTTTGCCATTATGTTGGTAAACAAGCAAGAAGATTATGTACCTTTGCCAAATGCTTGGATCAGAAAAGCTTTGACAGGATTAGTTAGCTTAGGGTTGTTTGTACTTTTAAGTACAATGGTTCTAGCAACCCCTTGGAGTATTTCTACTGCAACTCCGGTTGAAAACTCTATAGTTGTAATTGGCGAGCATTTCTTCACCGATTATCTATTACCTTTTGAACTAGCTTCTGTTTTACTACTGATGGCGATGGTAGGAGCAATTATTTTAGCGCGTCGCGAATATTTACCTCCTGAAGCAACTTCCGACCAAATGCCACAAACTGTCTTAGAATTGCCCGAACGTCCGAGAGAATTAGTATCGGCTGCAAACAATGAACAATGAACAATTATCAATGAACAATTATCAACCGTAGGGTGCGGCTCATCAATAAACAATTGATTATTGATGAATCTCACTCTTCCCTTAATAACTGATAATTGATAATTGATAACTGATAACTGATTTAAAATAGGAATAGTAAACAATCATGCAACTTCAGTACTTTTTATTACTAGCTGCGGCTCTATTTTGTATCGGCATTTATGGCATTGTTACCAGTCGTAATGCGGTACGAGTTTTAATGTCAATTGAACTATTGCTAAATTCGGTGAACTTGAATTTAATGGCTTTTTCTAATTATCTAGATTCAACATTAATTAAAGGTCAAGTTTTCGCCGTATTTGTAATTACTGTAGCAGCGGCAGAAGCAGCAGTCGGTTTGGCGATTGTATTGGCAATATACCGCAACCGCGATACTGTTGATATGGAACAGTTCAACCTTCTAAAATGGTAGTTCTGTGGAGCTTAAGCAAGTAATTATTGCCTATAAGGCGCGAGATCCCCAAAGTAAACGCTGGGCTGAAATCTGTGCCAGACAATTAGAACATCGTAAATGTCATGTATTGATGGGTCCTAGCGGTCCGAAGGATAATCCATATCCGGTTTTTTTAGCTTCGGCAACCCAACAAATTGACTTAGCCATAGTACTTGGTGGTGATGGTACGGTTCTAACTGGTGCTAGACATTTAGCCCAAGCTGGGATTCCTATTTTGGCCGTTAATGTCGGAGGTCATTTGGGATTTTTAACTGAGTCGGTGGAAGAGTTTCAGGATACCGAATCAGTTTGGGATAGACTTTTAGAAGACCGTTATGCCATACAGCGACGGATGATGTTGCAAGCAGCAGTTTATGAGGGACATGGTTCTAATTTGGAACCAATTACCGAAAACTACCTTGCTTTGAACGAAATGTGTATAAAACCCGCTTCCGCAGATCGGATGATAACGTCAATTTTAGAAATGGAAATTGACAATGAGGTCGTTGACCAATATCAGGGAGACGGGTTAATTATTTCTACACCTACTGGTTCAACTGGTTATACGGTTTCTGCTAACGGTCCGATTATGCATGATGGGATGGAAGCGCTTACCATCACTCCCATTTGTCCGATGAGTCTTTCAAGTCGCCCAATTGTTTTACCTCCGGGTTCGGTAGTTAGTATTTGGCCTTTAGGCGATTACGATCTAAGTACTAAATTATGGACTGATGGCGTTTTAGCGACTTCTATATGGCCCGGTAATCGCGTAGATGTACGTATGGCCGATTGTCGGTCTAAGTTCATTATTTTACGGGAAAACTATTCGTACTATCAGGTTTTACGAGAGAAATTGCTCTGGGCTGGGACTAGGGTTAGGTATAACAGTAAACATAATACTAATTAAAGATGTAGAGACGCGATATATGAGACGTAATATATTACGTCTCTACAAAAATTTTGATTATCCAACAAATTATTTAAAAGAAACAGTTGTAGGTTGGGTTAGACACGAAAACAACTTTTCCTAAGTAACAATATTGTATATTTATCGTGTCGTAACCCAACATCAGTACTTTAGACAAATAAAAATATCTAAAATATCTTAATTTAATTTTTTTATCTTAAGAATTTAGTCTAGAAAAAACTATAGCCAAAAACCCAGTTAAAAAAACCGGGTTTTGTAATTTTCACAAATGATTTAAAGTAAAACTTTAATTATTGCATCTGTAATAATTCTTTGAAGAATGAAAAATGTAAATAACTTATAAATCGAAACTTATTCAATCAACCGTTCTCAAAAAATAGTTAATGACGCTAGAAACTATTGCTAATACGATTGAACCGAATAAAGCAGCTAAAGGTCCGCTGATAGTAAAACCATAGCCAGGAGTAAAAATAGTTGCTAGCCAAAGGGTAAATCCGTTCACAACAAACGTAAATAATCCAAAGGTAAGCAAATTTATCGGAAATGTTAAAATGCTTAAAATAGGTCTAATAATCGCATTAATTAATCCGATAACAACCGCTGCAATTAAAGCTGCCTCGATACCTGTAACATCTAATCCAGGAACAATATGAGCGGTAATTAGCAATGACACCGCAGTGCCAAGCCAAGTTAAGACAAAGTGCAACATAGGCTTTTTGTGGGAAAATTATTGATTTGTAGGCTGGTAATTTACAATAAACTTTTCGGTATCTACTTATGAG
>JBARZF010000147.1:0-18112 GCA_049649675.1 Rivularia sp. (in: cyanobacteria)
TCTAATGGTGAGGAAATAGATTTAGCTACTAATTTTACTGGTTTAATTAATAAATTACTTAGTTATCTACAGACTCAACGCTGTTTAGTAGTTTTTGATAACGTTGATGCTGTTTTCTCCGATGGTAATTATGCTGGAAATTATTTAAAAGGGTATGAGGGTTATGGTGAACTTTTTAAAAAATTAGCAGAAGTAGCCCATCAAAGTTGCTTTTTGATTAATTCTCGTGAAAAACCAAAAGAAATTACTGCTATTGAAGGGAAGGAATTACCAGTTCGTTGTTTACAAATTGGTGGTTTGGGTGTTCTGGAAGTAAAGAAAATTTTTCAAGCGAAAGGAATTACTGATGCACTAAATTCAGATTGGCTACAGTTAACTATTAATTATGGTGGAAATCCTTTATATCTAAAATTTATCGCTTCTACAATTTTAGATTTATTTAATGGAGATATTTCTAACTTTTTAGCTCAAGCTAGTACAGTATTTGGTGATGTTCGTAATCTGATAACACAACAGTTTAATCGTTTATCGGAACTAGAAAAGTCTGTATTATATTGGCTAGTTATTAATCAAGATGCTGTTAATTTAAAACAGTTGCAAAACGATTTACTATCATTTAACTTCGATTTTAGTCAAAATCAACCATTTAGCTTACTGGAAATACTAGAGTCATTAAATCGTCGTTCTCTGATTGAGAAAAGCAACTCTAAATTTTCACTTCAAGCCGTAGTAATGGAATATGTGACTATAAATTTTATCGATACAATATCTCAAGAAATTATTCATGGGGATATTTCATTATTTAAAAGTCATGCTTTATTAAAAGCTACCGCACCGGATTACATCCAAGAAATACAAAAACGCTTAATTATTACACCAATTATTGAACGTTTAAAAAATATTTTAGGAAATAAACATCAAGTTGAAACTAATTTGATGAATATTATTGAGAATTATCAGGGGAAGTCATCTTATTTTACCGGCTATGTTGTAGGAAATATCATAAATTTACAATCTCATTTATCCTCAGTCATTAGCAATCAAGATTTCTCTCATCTAAATATTCAACAAGCTAATTTACAAGGGATAACTTTAAATAATCTTGATTTTAGCAACAGTCACTTTTCACAAACGAATTTTACAAATACCTTTGGGATTATTTTCAGTCTTGCTTTTAATAATGATGGAGAATTTTTAGTTACAGGAAGTATTGATGGTGAAGTTTGTTTGTGGAAATGGCAACACAATCAACAGCTATTTAAACATAATGCACATCAAACTATAGTTGAATCTGTTGCTTTTAGTTCCGATTCTTTAAAAATAGCTAGTTCGAGTCGAGATAGAACTATTAAAATATGGGATGTTTTTACTGGGGAATGTATTTTAACTTTAGAATCACCGAATAAATCTACAGTTAAAAATCTTATTTTTGATCGGGATGGAAATAAGTTATTCGGTTACTCTCACAAGCAAATAATATCTTGGGATTTGGATACGGGCAATTCTGGTATATTGATTGAATCCCAGAGTCGTATTTGTTCTCTAAGTTTTTCATCTCAAGCTCATATTTTGACCTTTGGTTGTGAAGATGGTGTGGTTTATCTCTGGGATATAAATAATTATGAATTTATCAATCAATTTTCAACTAATAATGGTGTTATTTTATCAGTCATAAGTACCCATGATAATCAAATTAAAGCTTGTAGTATTAAGGATAAAATTGTAACGGTTTGGAATTCAAATAATTCTGAATGTATAGAAATACAATCTCAAAGTTATAATATTTCTTTAATTGATATTAGTAATGATGGACATTTTTTAGCTACTGGTAGCGGAGAAAAGATTATTAAAGTATGGAATATTAATACAGGTTTATATTTACAAAGTTTGTCAGGACATCTTTCAGAAATTAACGCTATAACTTTTAGTAGCAAAGATAAAGTATTAGCAACTGCTAGTGTTGATAGAACTATAAAACTATGGGATATCACAACAGGAAAATGTCTCAAAACTTTACAAGGTCGTGCAGATTTTGTTCATTCGGTTATATGTAGCAGCGATAATCGTACAATTGTTAGCGGTAGTCAACACACAATTAATTTTTGGGATGTAGATTCTCATGAATGTATCTCTACTCTTTTTGAAAGTAAAGATTGGCTTTCTTCACTAATTATCAGTCCCGATCAAAAAACACTAGCTTGTGCAAATATTGGCAATGAAAATAATGTTGTCCGAATTTGGCAGATAGATTCTCTAAATAAAAATTATCTGGGCAAATATATTAACAAAACAATCAGCAATCAAATACCTCATAAAATATTAAAAGGACATCATGATAGTATTTGGTCAATTGCTTTTAATCCAGATGGAAAAAAAATAGTTAGTGGTAGTAGCGATCGAACTGTAAAAATTTGGGATTCTTTAACGGGACAGTGTTTAAAAACCTTTTATGGTCATAATCGTCCGGTACTTTCTGTTGCATTTAGTCCCCATGAAAACAAAGCAGCTAGTTGTGGAGGACATTCGGTTATTAAACTGTGGAATCTCCAATCTGGAGAATGTTTTCAAACAATACAAGAAAGAGCTTCTTATATTATTAAATTTAATTCTAATGGTTTAATTTTAGCTAGCGGACATACTAGTGGTATTGTTAAACTTTGGGATACAAATAATGGTCAATGTATACAGACTTTAGGAAACTTGGGTAAACCAATTATTTCTATGGTTTTTAGTCATGATGGCAAATTTATCGCTTATGGAAGTTACGATGGTACTGTAACTGTATGGGATATCAACAATAGTAAATCTGTTGCTATATTACAGCAAAAATTCTCTTCACCTTGGTGTCTTACTTTTAGCATAGATTCAAATTTATTAGCTGTAGGTAGAGATAGTGAAGTTATTCAACTTTGGGACATTAAGACGGGTAAGATAGTTGCGTGTTTTCGAGGCGATCGCCCTTTAGAAAGAGTTAATATAACAGGGGTTACGGGTTTGACAAGTTCAATTATTACAAGTTTAAAGGAATTAGGTGCAATCGATTTTTTCTAAACCTAAAAATCCCCCCAATCTTTCTGAGAAAAGGGGAGACTTTGCCTGTAATTTCTAGCAAAAATTAAATTAATTCCTAACTTTTCTCCCGTGGATATTGTTTCATCAATTCTCTTACCTGTTCTGCATGATAAGAACTTCTTGTCAATGGAGAAGAAACAACTTGTAAAAACCCAATTTCTTCACCATATTTCTTCCATGCGGCAAACTGTTCGGGATGAATAAAATTATCTACATTTAAATGCTTTTGAGTAGGTTGTAAATATTGTCCAATAGTTAAAATATCGCAATCAACAGCGCGTAAATCCTGCATTACTTCACGAATTTCTTCATCAGTTTCGCCAAGCCCCACCATAATACCGGATTTGGTATAAATCCAAGGTGCAATTTGACGAGAGATTTTCAACAATTCCAAAGTTCGTTGATAATCACCTTGGGGACGAGTACGTTTGTATAACCGAGGAACAGTTTCCGTATTGTGATTGAGAACTTCCGGTTGTGCCTTTAAAATAATTTCTAAAGCTTCCCAATTACCGCACAAATCGGGAATGAGAACTTCAATAGTAGTCTTCGGGGAAATAGTACGAACTTCTTCAATACAGCGAACAAATTGGGAAGCACCTTCATCCGGTAAATCGTCGCGATTTACAGAAGTAATCACCACATGATTCAACTTCATTCGACGAACAGCTTCCGCTAAACGTGTGGGTTCCGTTGGATCTAAAGCTTGGGGTTTTTTCTCAAAATCAATATCGCAGTAAGGACAAGCACGGGTACAAGCTGGCCCCATAATTAAAAAAGTAGCGGTACCTGCTTTAAAACACTCGCCAATATTCGGACAAGATGCTTCCTCACAAACAGTATTCAGAGATAAATCCCGTAAAGTTTCTTTAACATTCCCAACACGTTCCCATTGAGGAGCTTTTACCCGCAACCAGTCTGGTTTTACAGTCACAATCTGTCCTTACCACTTGTTGATATACAGGATTTATGGTAACGCAATTTTCAGTGAGCAGTTAACAGTTAACAGTGAGCAGTGAGCAGTGAGCAGTGAGCAGTTACCAGTAATCAGTTAGGAGTTAGGACTTAAGAATTCTTCCCTATCTCCCTATCTCCCCATCTCCCCATCTCCCTATCTCCCCATCTCCCCATTTATTTTCTGTGATATAATAACCGAGATAAAGCCGGGATGTAGCGCAGCTTGGTAGCGCACTTCGTTCGGGACGAAGGGGCCGCTGGTTCGAATCCAGTCATCCCGATTTTTTTAAGTAAACCGATAAAGACAAATACCCCAATTATAGCGTCGGCTTAGTTGAGGCTTGCAAGTATCGCTTTACATATTTATTACTAAGATGCTTGGGGAGTTAGCTGACAACAAACATCCATTAACTCTCGTGCAGCACCTTGAGAAGAAAAGTATTTGCTCACATATTCGCTAGATAAAAAGCCACGTTCTATTGCTTCTGCTGGATTGTCCAGACATTCTTTCATGCAGTTGGCTAATCCTTGTACATCTTCATTCTCGAAAAACAAATTGTGAGGCCCGGCTACTTCTGGTAATCCTCCCATTTTGGAAACAATTGAGCAAGTTTGCACGCTAGATGCTTCTAGAACAACATAACCTGCTGGTTCTTGCCAACGAGAAGGAACAACTAAAGCTAAAGCATCTTCAATTTTGGAGGTGACTTCTGTATTAGGTATTTTACCTAAAAAGTCAACGCTGTTGAGGATATCTAATTTAGATGCTAACGATTTGAGTTCATTGGCTTGTGCCCCGTCTCCAACAATTGTTACTTCAAAATGATAATTTTGAGTTTGCAGAATTTTGATTGCTCTTAATAAGATATCAACTCCTTTATCGCCGTCTAATCTGCCAACAAAAACAAATTTATATGGCTTTGACAATTTATCTAGGGTTTTAAATCTATTTTTATGCTTAAGTTCAATCGGATAATATAAAGTATGTACTTGCCAAGGAAAAGCGCAAGAATCACCTAAAAAATCACTACAAGCAGCATGATAATCAGCGAAGAAGGCAGTAGAAATACGAGCGGCTAGTTTTGCCCATTTAACAATAGTGTGTAATTTCCATTTTAAAGGATAATTCGCTTTGGGTAAGGTTCTTTTTAATTCCGCTTTTATTCTTTGATAAAATCTCATCTGCTCATAATTAGTATGAGTAGATTGATAAAAAAGATAATGATATTTAATAATTATTTTTTTGCCTAATCCCTTGCATATCATTGCAAACAATAAATCATTCGAGTTCATATGAACAATATCTGCCCAATAAATCAGGCTGAACCATTTTTGGAGATTATCCTCTCTAGTGGAAACAGTTTTTATTTCTGTGCCTGTAGCTTCAAGTTCTGGAATAATAGAGTAAATATAAGTTAAAACGCCACTGATTTCATTTACGTAATGACGATGCTGGATTAATATTTTCATTGGGAATTAGTAATTTTTATTATTTAATCTGTGTTCTGAGTTAGGAGGTAAAATCATTGAAATATAAAATTTAGCGCTTAATTCTATATTTGAAGTAGAAAGAATCCTGCTAACTACCTTTTGTTGTACCTTCCCTCAATTAGTTGAGGTGTATATTGCATTTGATAGAGAATCGCTATATTCTATAAAACAAATTACTTATTAATGCTATTCATGATGAAAAATAATTGTCACCAGCAAAAATACTTAAAATAAAATTTTCACTCGTTGAATCAAAGAAAATGAAAGCTAGATAATAATTTTACTTTTTAATATTTTAGCCTATGGTGTCACCCAGGGTTAGGTAACAAAAATAGAAGATAAATAAGCAAACACAAAACTGGGCGGCGTTTATACCTTCTGGTGATTGGCGAAGTATGGGAGATTTTAACTAATTGGCTTTAAGCTTTTGAGAAGAAACTGGTGATTACCAAGATGTAATTACAATCAGGAATGGCCGCGATTGTCACAATAGTTGGTGGTTGGTGCGTGACACCATAAGTCTTATTATTGCCTTCAAAATTTCTCTAAGTGTCACGCACCCTACAATACGGATTTTTGTTCAAAATTCAAATATGGATTCGATATAAAATCAGATTATATTTGATTAAGAACTGATAGGAGAAAAGCTATGCAGTCCGTAGTCAATTTTCTTACCATTGAAGAATACTTTCAATTTGAACAAACCAGCGAAATTCGCCACGAATACCTTGGTGGACAAGTTTTTGCTATGTCTGGAGGTAGTAAGGAACATAATCTAATCGCTGGAAATATTTACTCACGCTTTCGGTCTCATTTACGAGGTGGTTCCTGTAGCGTATTCATGGCTGATATGAAAGTAAATATACAATTAACCAGCCAAAATAAAAACATATTTTACTATCCTGATGTCGTTGTTACCTGCGATTCCGATGACAAAGAGCGTTTTTCTTTAAATTACCCTTGTTTAATTATTGAAGTACTTTCACCCAGCACGGAAATAACAGATAGACGAGAAAAACTTGTTAATTATCGTAATTTAGCAAGTTTACAAGAATATGTATTAGTTTCCCAAGATGAAATCAAAGTGGAAGTTTATCGTAAAGATGCTCAAGGAAATTGGTCAATTCAAACTTTGGGTAAAGAAGATGAATTACATTTATATTCAATTGACTTAACTTTAAAGATGGCTGAAGTGTACGAAGATGTAATCAAAATATAAATTAAAAGGGGAAAATCATGCAATCCGCAATTAATTTTCTTACAATTGATGAATACTTTAAGTTAGAACAAACCAGCCAAATTCGTCACGAATATGTAGATGGTGAAGTCTTTGCAATGGCTGGTGCTAGTGAAGAACATAATCTAATTACCGGGAATATTTACACCTTACTACGTTCTCATTTACGTGGAACCCCTTGTCGTACTTTTGCTTCAGACATGAAAGTTAAAGTCAAGGTGCAAAAGGCTGATATATTCTATTATCCCGATGTTTTAGTTACCTGTGACCCAAATGATAATGAAAAGTATTTTAAAACTAGTCCCAAACTAATTGTAGAAGTGCTATCTAATTCTACTAAAACAATAGATAAGCGAGAAAAACGTCTTAATTATCAAAATATTGAGAGCTTACAAGAATATGTATTAATTTCCCAAGATGAAACAAAAGTAGAAGTTTATCGTAAAGATATTCAAGGAAATTGGTCAATGCAAACTTTGGGTAAAGAAGATGAATTACATTTATATTCAATTGACTTAACTTTAAAGATGGCTGAAGTGTACGAAGATGTAATCAAAATAATATAGGATAAATTATTATGACAGCTTTAACTTTACAAATACCTCCCGAACTTAAGTTTACAGACGAAGAATTTGAACAGATTGTCAATTTTAATAAAGAATTACGTTTAGAATTAACTGCTGAAGGGGAATTAATTATTATGTCACCTACCGGAGGAGAAACGGGAAATCGTAATTTTGAAATTTATATTGATTTAGGTATTTGGAATCGTAAAAATAATTTAGGAAAAGCTTTCGATTCATCAACAGGTTTTAAACTTCGCAATGGTGCTACTCGTTCCCCCGATGCTTCTTGGATTCTATTAGAAAGATGGGAAGAATTAACACCACAACAAAGAAAAAAATATTTACCTTTGTGTCCCGATTTTGCGGTTGAGTTAGTATCTGAAAGTGATGATGTAGAAGATACTAGAAAAAAGATGCGGGAATATATAGAGAATGGTTTAAGGTTGGGTTGGTTGATTAATCCTAAAGATAAGCAAGTTGAAATTTATCGTGCTGGTAAAGAAGTGGAAGTTTTACAATCTCCTACAAGTTTATCTGGGGAAGATGTTTTGAGCGGGTTTACTTTGGATTTGCAGATGATTTTTGCGTAAAATTCATAATTTTAGGAAGCTGTTTTTTATCTAAACTAATCAACATCCAAATCGAAATTATCCAACTCTGCTTCTAACTGCTCAACTGTCGGTAAATTCTCTTTTAATTTCTCCGGTAAAGCATCCCTTAACTGATAAGTAGAAACCCCAATCGGTTTATTCATATCTCGCAAAGCATATTCTACAATTGTCCGGTTTTTTGTCTTACACAAAATTATCCCAATAGTTGGTTGATCCTCGGAATGACGCAATAAATCATCTACTGCTGAAACATAAAAACTCATCTTTCCCGAAAATTCTGGTTTAAATTCTTCAATTTTTAAATCAATCACTACATAACAGCGCAATTTGACATGATAAAACAGCAAATCAATATAAAAATCTTGTTCTCCAACTTCTATATGATATTGACTTCCTAAAAATGCAAAACCAACTCCTAATTCTAATAGAAAACTACGAATTTGCCCTGTTAAAGCTTTTTCTAAATCCTTTAGCGTCTAATAAGGTTTTTATACATTCATCCTTCAAGTATCGTCACAGTTACTCATTGGTGCGTGACGACATAATTAATATACTCCTTGAAAACGATAATTTATCGCAGTCGTCACAGCACCCTACAGGAAAATCATATAGTTTATTCCTTTTACTAATAGTTTAAAACCTCTCCCTCTTTCCCTCTCCTGGCGGAAGGAGAGGGATGTCCGTAAGGACAGGGTGAGGTTTTCATCATTATTTATAAACCAACACCGGAACTCTCTTAAAAGCCGGAGTACCACTACGCTCTTCAACTTCCGCTTTAAAAATCACGTTCACTTCCGGATAAAACATCACTCCCGCACCTTCACGAACATCTCCATAAATGATTTCCACATTCTCTAATTCCCCAACATTTCCCCGCACAGTTACCCGCTGATGCTGTCTAAAACCGGCTTTTTCAACATCATTTTTATTCATCAAAATACAGTTACGATGAGGTATTCCCCGATATTTATCTTCAGTTTGATAAACTACTGTATTATGTTGAGCGTAACTACGTCCGGTCATTAATGCAACAACTATTCCTTGCGTATAGTCAGCAACATCAAAGTCTTTTATTTCTGGAAGTTTCAATATAGGTAATGGTGTAACAAACATTTTGGCTTTACCGGAAGCTGTGGGAAATTGAGGAGTTTTGAAAATTCTTCCGCTAATAGTAAATTCTTCTTCTGTTTCGTCAATCTCTCCTATTTTCTCGTATCCCGGAATTGTTTGAGCTATCAACTGTCGGACGTATTTTGTATCTTGCAATTTACGCCAGTTGACGGGATACTCGCCATGTATGCGATGGGCTAATTCGGTTAAAAATTCTACTTCTGCAATCAAATCGCCTTTTTTAAGATGAGTTTCTCCTTCGTCGTTGAGTCGGACAAAGTTGTTACCCGACTCCACAGTAGTTTTATGAGGATTTTCAAAGCGGTTAAATACGGGAATAATAATTGTGTTTTGATTTGCTAATCCGTGAAAATGTCCGAGGTTTGGTTTTGTTGCTAAATAAATGATGGTTTCAATTTTACCTAACGCTCTTTTAACTTTCTTAGAGTCGGGATTGGCTGCGTATAAATTACCACCGACGCAAATTAATGTATCAACTTTACCAGTATCAGCAGCTTCGATTAAAGCGTGGGTATCGTATCCTTGAACTAAAGATAGCGATCGCCCTAATAATTTCTCTAATGCTTGTTGAATTTCCTTTTTAAGTCTTACCGTGACACCCATTGAACCAAAGCCTTGGACGTTGGAATGTCCCCTTACTGGCATGACTCCGGTTCCCATTCTACCGATGTTACCAGTCATTAAGGCGGTGTTAACGATACTATAAACGTTATCAACACCATTTTTTTGTTGGGTAATTCCCATAGCCCAAGCAAATACAACTTTTTGCGAGTTAGTAATTATGTTTGCAGCAGTTTCAATTTCTGTTTGAGAGACACCGCAAGTTGAAGTAATAGTTTCCCAAGATGTATTTTCAATGTGACTAATTACCTCTTGATAATTTTCTGTATAAGCTTGTAAAAACTCATTTTTAATCTTACCTTTTTCCCACAAAGCTTTTTGAATTCCCGTAAATAATGCCACATCGCTACCGGGAATTGGCTGTAAGTAAACAGAAGCAATATCAGAACCTGTAAACAGCGACTTTACAAAAGCAGGGGAAGCAAATTTAACTAAACCGACTTCTTTCATCGGATTAATAACAATTACCTTACCACCACGCTCTCTTAATTTAATCAATTCATTCATCAAGCGGGGATGGTTGTAAGCAGCATTAGAACCAGCTAAAACCACACAATCTGCTTGTTTCAAACTTTCTAAACTAACAACTGAAGTATTAGTACCAAGGCTTTGTTTCAATCCAAAACTCGAAGGAGCATGACATAAATCCGAACAGTCAGCTAAATTATTAGAACCTAGCGATCGCATCATCAACTGTAATAAAAATGCCGCTTCGTTTGATGAACGTCCAGAACTGTAGGAAGCTACTCTTTCGGGGGTTTGAGCAAAAGCTTTCTCAGCAATTTGATAAATTTCTTCCCAAGTAATGCGTTCGTAATACGACTTTCCAGACCGTAAAATTACAGGAAAACTCCATCTTCCCAATCTGTCAGCTTCTAATGATGTGAGTTGTTGTAATTGTTCGATGCTGCGTTGTTGAAAAAATTGTTTGGGAATTGCGGGTTGAATTTCTGCTGAGATAGACTCAACACTTTTCATACAGCGCTGTAACTTTTCCCCTGACTCGTTAGTAAAACCACCTTTTTGTCCACCAGTTCCCCAAGAGCAAGATAAACAAGCGCTGTTATGAAGTAAAGTTTTCCAAAGTTTAGCTCCTTCCGGTGACAAAGTGTGTTCAGCCCAATATCCGATTACAGATAAACCTCCACCCATTTCCGGTGTATCTTCGTTTGTATTATCAAAAGGGGGAATTGGTTGGGGATTTGAATTATTTTTATTCATAGAATTTACTAATGATAATAATTGAGTCTTAATTCTGGTTTAAATGAATTATTCAGTTTCGCCAAAATTGAGGAAGAGATTATCTTTGACTACATCCTAATTTAATTTTATCGGCAGATTTTGAATTGAAAAGAACAATATTTTAACCGATAAATTATAATTACATTTTTAGCCCATTTTAATGGACTTATGCTATTAGCCTTCTTGTTTGCAAACCTTGGTGGTTGATAATACAGTCAAAATATCTATAATAATTATTTTTTCTATTTATTCAAGGTATATAAGAAAGCTTCACTGTTAACATCACAATATAACTCTTGCAGAAAAATAATCATGGTCGCAATTCCTAAGTATCAAGACATGACACCCGAGGAATATCTAGACTGGGAAGAACAACAACCGCTTAAATACGAATATATTAACGGCGAAGTTTTCGCTATGACAGGAGGAACCGTTAATCATGGAACTATTGGTGCTAATTGTCATTATCAATTAAAAACTCATCTCCGAGGGAGTTCCTCTCGTCCGTTTGTCTTCGATGTAAAACTCGGTGTATCAGAAAATGGCCCTTACCATTATCCAGATGTAATGGTAAGTTGTGACGAAAGGGATAAACGCGCTACAAAAGTTATTTATTATCCTTGTTTAATTGTAGAAGTTTTTTCACCAAGTACGGAAGGAATAGATAGAGGTAAAAAATTTAAAAACTATCGACAAATATCAACTTTAAAAGAATATATTTTAGTTAGTACTGAACAAATGATGGTGGAATGTTTCCGACTCAATGATAAAGGTTTGTGGGAACTTCACACCTATAATCAAGGTGATGAAATCCATTTAACAAGCGTTGATTTCAAATTTCCCATTGAATTACTTTATGAAGACGTAATATTTGAAAATTCCGAAGAATAAGAATAAAAGGTTAATTGTCAATTACCAATGCCCAATGCCCTATTCTCAATGCCCAATTCCTATTACAATAACGACGATATGACTTAAATTTACAGGAAATAATAATGACTCAGGCTCAAATTGGGGTGATTGGCGGCAGTGGTTTATACAAAATGGATGCGCTCAAAGATGTAGAAGAAATTGAATTAGACACTCCCTTTGGTAAACCTTCCGATGCTTTGATTGTCGGTAAATTAGAAGGAACAAAAGTTGCTTTTTTACCCAGACACAACCGCAATCATACGCTTTTACCTTCGGAATTACCCTTTCGCGCTAATATCTACGCGATGAAGAAATTGGGTGTGGAGTATATTATCTCAGCTTCTGCGGTGGGTTCGTTGAAGGAAGAAGTTAAACCGCTGGATATGGTGGTACCAAATCAATTTATCGATCGCACACAACATCGGATTTCGACGTTTTTTGGTGAAGGAATTGTCGCACACATCACATTTGGCGATCCAATTTGCAATCATTTAGCTGATATACTAACGAGTGCGATCGCCTCTCTCAATCTTCCCGATGTGACTTTACACCGTGGCGGTACTTATGTATGTATGGAGGGGCCAGCATTTTCGACAAAAGCGGAATCTCACCTTTACCGCAGTTGGGATGCAACGGTTATCGGCATGACTAATTTAACCGAAGCTAAGTTAGCAAGAGAAGCGGAAATTGCTTATACAACTTTGGCTTTAGCAACGGATTACGATTGCTGGCATTCCGATCATGATAGCGTGACAGTAGAAATGGTAGTTGGTAATTTACAAAAAAATGCCGTCAACGCTCAAAAGGTAATTCAAGAAACGGTAAAACGTGTAAGTCAAAATCCACCCGAAAGCGATGCACATTCAGCGTTAAAATATGCAATTTTGACACCTTTAGATAAAGCACCAGCTAAAACAAAGGAAAAATTAAAGCTGTTGTTGCAGAAATATTTGTAAGAATGGGTAATTGGGCATTGGGTAATAGGTAATTGGTAATAGAAGCACTATAATTACTGGAAAATCCGCAGGTAGTGCGAGCCGGAAAGCTCGCTTGATATCTATAACGAGCAATAACAATACAATAATAGCGACTGTGTAAACAGCCGCTACATTTGTAATATATCTAGATTTTTAGAGTTTAGTTGTTTGCTTTAATACATCTGCCCTGAAGATTTACGCAATCAAACGACCTGAAATAAGAAGTTAAAACTTGCCCAATTCTTAACATTCCACACCCAATCAGCGGGTGGGTTTTGTGTTTCATCTTCAAAAATGCTGGCTTGATTCAAGTCTTGTAAAAGGGCTTTTGCAACTTCTAAAGGATTTAACAATGGTGAAATGCGGTGAGTCTCTTTTGAGGAATGTTTACCTTCTTCTAAAGCTATCAAGGTTTTTGTAAAAGGTGAGGTACTAACAATCATCTGGGTTTCACACCAAAAATCTGGTCCCGACATCACCCATTCAAAACCAGCAGTAGTTTTTGGTATTACTAACGATTCTCCGGCAGGAATAACTACTTGTTGAAGTTCGGGTTTGCTGGAATTTTCTTTAGAGTCTTCATCTTTATACCAAGGGTAAAGAGCGATTGGATTCTTATTATTATTTAATCCCAGCAACATTAGATACAGCGGTCTATCTCCAGTGTTTTCTACCCGGTAGCGGATTTTACTGCCTGTAGATACTGTAGGAACTCCTGCGGAAGAAACATTATCCGTTTTCTTGCTGGATATTTCCATACCTAATGCTCGTCTTGTTTGACGCTGTATTAAAGTACGCGGTAATTTCTTGTCGATCGCTTCTAAACTTACTTTGACGCTCAAACCGGAAGAAGCTTCGTTTTGCGTCAGCTTCCATAATTTAGCAGCTAAAAGAGTTTTGAGTTTAGGAGCTAACCGATTAACTGCGACTTTTAATGCTTCTCCTTCTTCTCCCAAAGTATCGGGAATTAAATCACCTCCCAAGGTAAATAAACCATAGCGACTTGAAGACGACATAGCCATTGCATTATTTACTTTTGCGTCGGGAGCTTGAGTTTCTGGTAGCTTCCCAAATAAATAATCGGCTGGTTGTTCCCCAGCCATTACGCTACCTACGCGCTCAATGGAAGCAAAAGCACTTGTCGCATCAACTCGTTCGATTCTTTCTAAACTAACGTCATCAAGGGCAATTTTTAATTTAATTTCTTTGGGTAAAACTCGTACTGTCTCCCTAACAAGCTGCCCAACTTGGGGAGTTATTTGCTGATTCTTTATTTGCTTTAATGCAGCTTTTGCTTTCAAACCATTGCGACTGCGTAACACCAAGGGTGTAGTTGAAGGTGATGCTGCCGAATAAAAGGTAAATCGTGAATTGACTCCATAATATTCCAGCACTTGCGGCGGTATTCCTCCCAACCACAAATGAACGGTTTTACCGTCATCTTCTACATCTGTTATAGTCCCTTGCGCTCCGGCAATCGGCTTGGATTGTACGTTAGCAGCAATCAAACTAAAGGTTTGATTGTTCGTTTTAAGTAAAACTGGTTCTTGTTTACTACCCAAAGACAGCATGGTACTGCCAACGCGAGATAAACTGATTTGAATTGTTCTTGATGTGGTTGTTTCCCAAAGATATTGGGTTAAAGCGTAGGTAAATAACCCAGCACTAAAGTCAGAAAATACAATTTCTTTTGCCACATCTTTCGAGCTAGAGCTAGATGCAAGCAAAACATTGAACTTATCGGGAGCAATTTTTTTCTCTAGCTGCTTTTGAAACTCAACTTCTTCAGCTAAAAAAAGTCCTTCTAAAGGAGCTTTCCAACAACGATATCTTAATCCCGTAGGTTGGGAAATGCTGGGTTTGTAATAACTAGTGTCTAATATTGCCGTTGCTCGCTCCGTAGCTAATGACTGCAACATCAGCAATAAAGTGTCTTCTAATAAATAATTAGCAGTTGTCTCTGAATTTTCTATAACTTGGCTTCCATCGACGGGAATCAAAGCATTTTCCATCCCACCGAGTAAGCTTTTCGTTTTAATCCGACTACCGTAACCGCTGTAATGAAACACAACCACATCACCGGGTTTTGCCTGCTTGACAAGATGCTCGACAAATGCATTTTCAATACCTTGTCTGGTAGCTTGCTTGTTTGTCAAAGACAAAATATCTGACGGTTGGAAACCAAAGCGATGAATCAAAAGTTCCCTTTGCAGTTCCACATCCGTCAGACAACCCTTAAGTGCGGGGATTTGCGGGTATTTATTGATGCCTACCAATAAAGCCAATTTGCGTGGTGTAGTATCGGCTAGCGCCTGTTGTAGACTGCTAGCTCTCGTCCACCACGATGACTCGGTAACTCCCAATACCGCCAAAATAGAGCCAATTCGTTGTAAAAAGATTCGCCGCTTCATAAGTTCACCCCTCAACCCTCACCTCAATTCATTAGCTATCAGATTAAAGGGCTGAATTCGATTATGTAAAGCTATAGCTTATACGGTTTTTCAGGCAAAATATGCATTATGCCCCAATAATCGCTTCACTTGGAGCTCGCATGGCACGTACTAACTCCGCTGCTACCTCTGGACGAGAAAATTCTGCTGGGGGTGATTCTCCCCGACGCAACATTTCCCGTACCTTAGTTCCAGAAAGGTGAATCCGTTCTTCTTTCTTGCTAGGACTAGTTTTTGCAGTCGCCATCTGAAGAGTGCGAGTGCAGTAGAAAGCGTGTTCAAACTTCATCGGGGTAATGCCCAATTCACCCGGTTCAAACTCATCAAAGATATGCTGTGCGTCGTAAGTACCGTAGTAGTCACCAACCCCAGCATGATCTCGTCCAACAATAAAGTGAGTACAGCCATAGTTCTTACGAACTAAAGCATGAAAAATTGCCTCGCGAGGGCCAGCATAACGCATTGCAGCCGGATTGATAGCCAAGATAACTCTATCATCCGGATAATAATTTTCTAATAAAATTTCGTAACAACGCATCCGCACGTCAGCTGGAATGTCATCTGATTTTGTTGCTCCCACCAAAGGATGCAAAAACAAACCATCAACAGTTTCTAAAGCGCATTTTTGAATATATTCGTGAGCGCGGTGGATGGGGTTGCGAGTTTGGAAACCAACAATAGTTTTCCAACCTTTTTCCCTAAACATCTTTCTAGATTCGGCTGGATCGATTTGATATTTAGGAAATAGTGGATTTTCCTTACGTTCCAACAACCACACATCACCCGCTATATTTACCGAGCCTTGATTGTAAACAACTTGTACGCCGGGATGCTTCTCTTCATCGGTACGATAAACACTAATGGCTTCTTGTTTTTTATCGTAAGTATATTTCTCGGAAAATTCTAATACCCCAATAAATTCACCGTTTTGATTATCCAAACGGATCAAATCGCCTTGATTAAAAGAATTCGCGACTTCTTCTGTCACCGAAAGCGTAATTGGAATCGACCAAGCAACCCCCGAAGCCAAACGCATTTCCGAAACAACGCGCTTATAGTCCGACTCATTCATAAAACCAGTCAGCGGACTAAAACCACCGATCGCAATCATTTCCAAATCGGAAACAGCCCGTTCGTCAAGTTCAACTCTGGATAAACTATCAGCTTTTGACAAAAATTCTTGTTTTTGTTCGGGTGAAGCGATGCGATTTATCAACTTTCCGCCGTGAGCGGCAATAGCATCGAGATTATTACTCAACGTATCTCCTTTATATACCTTAACTGCAAGTTTTTCTCGCTATAAATAATTTACCAAGAAACGGGTATATGTACGCGCTTTTTGGAAAAAGGCAGGGGGAGATGGGGAGAGGGGGTTCGGGGGTTCGGGGGAAGAGGAGGGAGTTAGGAGTTTGATAATTAATAACTGGTAATTGATAATTGATAATTGATAATTGATAACTGTCATCGATAGCGCATCATTTTTCGGACTTTTTCGCGAGACATACCTAGTTCGGCACCGATCGCTGCTTCTACTAAAGGTATATCTGTAGTTCTCAAAACCATTCTAGATTCTGTATATGTTCTAGAAAGCTTGTTTATTTTGACTAAGGAAATACCTTTGTTCGGATAAATCTCTACTTTTATTGATGCTATTCCATACCTATAGTCTGGTTGACTCGCTTGCAATTTAACAGCATCATTATTGTACGAAGTTAAAGTTTTTTCGGTTAACCATCCCCCAACAAACCAAAAACTTAGCCCTAAAAGTGGTAATGGTAGCCAGAATTCGATTCCTAAAGATTTCAGAAATTTTAGCCATTGAGGAGAAAGATTTTTCATCACAGTGAGCAGTTATCAGTTATCAGTTATCAGTTATCAGTTATCAGTTATCAGTTACTAGCTTGTACATACAGTTCTACTTTTTGATGGAGAATTTAAATCTAAATCTAATACTTGCACCTCATAAGTGTTAATTGTTAACTGTTAACTGTTCACTGTAATTATGGTAATTCTACTTGTAGAAGATGATGCGAGACAGTTGGAGCCTTTGCACGCGGCTTTGTCGGCAGTGGGACATATTGTTGATGCTGTTGAAGATGGCGATACGGCGCAGTGGCTAATTACTCAAAAAGATTACGATCTATTAATTTTAGATTGGATGTTACCGAACGTAACTGGTGTCTCATTATGCCATCAGTATAGACGATCGGGAAAAACCTCTCCGGTGTTGATGCTAACTGCTAAAGATACCACTGACGATAAAGTTACTGGTTTAGATGCCGGTGCCGATGACTACTTAGTAAAGCCAGTTGACGTGATGGAATTGTTAGCTAGAGTAAGAGCATTAGGAAGGCGATCGCCACTTTGGCAGGGTGATATTCTCAAGCTCGAAGATTTAGAATTGCATTTAAATAGTTTAACTTTGATGCGAGGGGAAGCAAAAGCTAAACTCTCAACTCGCGAATTTCAGTTGATGGAATATTTAATGCGTCATCCCAATCAAGTATTATCCCGCGAACAAATTGAAGATACTCTCTGGGAATGGGGAACTCAACCAGAAAGCAACGCCGTAACCACTTTAGTACGAAGATTGCGACAGCGTTTAGAATCAGTAGGTGCAAAGGATTGTTTGGAAACAATATACGGTATGGGTTATCGCTTGAATCCACCGAAGTGATGGGGAGATGGGGAGATGGGGAGATGGGGAGATGGGGAGAAATTTCTACTGTTAATTGATAACTGATAACTGATAACTGATAACTGATAACTGATAACTGATAACTGATAACTGATAACTGATAACTGATAACTGATAACTGATAACTGATAACTGATAACTGATAAC
>JBARZF010000148.1:0-1514 GCA_049649675.1 Rivularia sp. (in: cyanobacteria)
TATCGAATTTCGTCTCTACCTTACCTTCATTAGGGATAGTGAAATCTAATTCAACAGAAGCCTGTTCCTTAGACATTGCTTTATCTGGAAATCCGGTAATTCCCGCAGCTAAAAAACAGATAATTAGATAAATTTTACTTGTTTTCAACTTTTTACACTGTTGTATATATACAACGGTTGAGCGTATCTAATAATTTTCCACAATGACATGGGTGATGATACGGATTTTAGACCAAAACCTATTTGATGAATTTTAGGCAATATCTCTGAAGCGCGAGTATAAAAGAAAAAGCTAGTACTGTTACGAGGAATTTAAAATCAAAGATTTATTAAAGTTATTTAGAGGGCTTGCGTTGTTTTTATCGCGACACAAGCAATTTAAGATTTCAGATCGAGTCAGAGTATCTTTTGTGACTGGAATATAGTTTTAACAGTGGAAAAAAACCAGCGGAGTCAATCCAAAATCCCAAAACCAAAATCCTCGCCTTCATCAAAACCATTAAAAAACGGTAAAGCGCAGCCCAATACTAAGGTTCGCAAGCTTCGTAAAAGAATCAAAAAATCTAAACAAAATCTCAAAAATAAAACTGCCCCTACTAAAGGAATTCGTTCCTATTCGAGCGATCGCCAAAAAGTCAAAAAACGCAAAAGTTTAGCAGCATCAATGTTTGCTATGGCAATCTTGCTTTCAAGTGCGGGTATAGTTATAGCTCTTAGCTGGATTAGCATTCTGTTTATATCTAATCCTCAGCAGGTACTTTGGTTAAATCCTTTTTTACCAGAATGGGCTAAAATTGCCTCGAATTTAGAAGACAAACCGCATACGGTAGAACAAATTCAAGCAGAAATCAAAAAACAAAAGCGAATATCTGGAAAAATTCTGCCTTTAGAAAGCGAAACTAACCAATCTTTTTTATTACCAATTTATCGCGATCGCAATAATTGTAATTCCGACTGTAAATACATAGTAGAACTGAGAACTTACCAACTAGCAACAGATTTTGAATGGCAGTCGCGCTCAGAAAAATACTATCATCTCACCAATCAATTCCCCGTTACCGGGCCAGAAGAATTTGAAGTCATAGCTCCATTAGTAGATGCAGGTGTAGAAGAAAACGCCGGTTCGAGTATTGCTTTACCCGTAAATGAAATAGGACGTTTTGAAAAAGATGCACCACTACCAGGAATTTGGTACTATCTACGCGGACAACGTTCTTCAGGTTCAAATCTTACAGCTTACGGCTATATCCTTCACTACAACCCAGAAAAACGCAATTTAAGAAGGATGATATCTTGGACAAGCCCCACTGGAGATTTACCCCAATGGCAGCAGATAACTGGTGATAGTGAAAAAGAATTAGTAGTACGTCAAACAGTTGGTTTAGAACCAAGTTTGCGAATTTACCAACTTAAACCAGGTGAATTTGTCGTCAACCCAGTTAAATTATCTGAAATCACCCTAAAATCACCAGCTTTGAAAGATGCAGGTTACAAAGACGCGCTGTTAATTGCCA
>JBARZF010000149.1:0-7087 GCA_049649675.1 Rivularia sp. (in: cyanobacteria)
TCAAAGCTTTGGCAGAAGTCATCGTCGAGAAAGATATTTTAGTAGTTTCCGACGAAATTTATGAAAAAATTCTCTACGACGGCGCAAAACATCTGAGTATTGGTTCTTTAAACGACGAAATATTTGCCCGTACTATTGTTAGTAACGGTTTCGCCAAAGGTTACTCAATGACGGGTTGGCGTTTGGGTTATTTAGCTGCACCCGTGGAGTTAATTAAAGCCGCAACAACCGTTCAAGGGCATAGTACATCTAATGTATGTACCTTTGCTCAATATGGTGCTATTGCTGCTTTGGAAGAATCACAAGATTGCGTTGAGGAAATGCGTCAAGCTTTCGCAAAACGCCGCAAAGTAATGTTGCAAAGAATTAACGCGATTCCGGGATTAAGTTGCGCTCAACCCGATGGGGCATTTTATTTATTTCCAAGCATCAGCGAAACTGGTTTAAAATCCTTGGATTTCTGTAAAACTTTATTAGATGAGTATCAAGTAGCAGTAATTCCCGGTGTTGCTTTCGGTGCAGATAACAACATTCGTTTATCTTACGCCACCGATATGGCAACAATTGAAAAAGGCATGGATCGATTGGAGAAGTTTGTGAAGTTGGTTAAGGGTTAACAGTTAACAGTGAGCAGTTATCAGTTATCAAATTTAGCTGGTAACTGTTTTTTTTAAACGCAGAGGAATGGAAGGTAAGCGCAAAGTAACGCAGAGTATAATAAGCAGAAATTTAAATTACAAAACCGTTAAATAAGTATCTTTTCCTTGCTGCGGTAAAACTCTTAGCTTTTGATTATTGAAATCGGGTTATAATCCTAAATTTTTCTTAGTCTGATTTATCAGACTTTGTATATAAGCCTGGGAATTTATTCCAAGGCGATTATTGAGATTGGTGTATTCCGGTGAATTCTAACGTACTTTATATATGCAGCCCTGAAATTGATTTCAAACCGGGTGCTATGGTTTTTTTTCACTCCTAACTTCCAATGCCCAATCCCTAATACCCTATGCACCATTCCCAATTTCCAACCCCATATCCTTCAACCCTTTTCTTAACTGCTCGGCTGCAAAGATATTATTTTGCTTGTTGTACAAATGAATCGCTTCTTTAAATGCTATTAAACTATCTTCTACATAACCTGCTTTTAATAAGACAACGCCCAAATTTTGATAAGCTTGAGCATATTCTGGATTTAAATCGATAGCTTTTACGTAAGCTGCAATGGCTTCTTTAAATAAACCCATCGCTTTTAATGTCATTCCTAAATTGTAATATCCAATAACGAAAGAAGGGTCAATTTTTAAACTTGTTTCGTAAGCTGTTTTAGCACCGTTTAAATTTCCTTTATCTTTAAGCAAATTGCCGAGATTGTTGTATGCTCCTAATTTTAGTATCGGATAAATCGGTAGTTTAATTGCTGCTTGATAATGTGCGATCGCCTGATGATAATTTTTCAACCGACTGTAAGCGATACCCAAATGATAATAAAGTTCGTACAATATCTCGTAATTTTCGTCACTTAAGGAAACTCCCTTTGATAATAACTGGATACTTTGAGTAATTTTTCCTAAATCCATATACAATGCTCCCAATTTGCAGCAAACATAAGCATCGTCGGGATTCTTTGCTAAAAACTCTTCCATTGCAGCTTGCGCTTTTACAAGTTTATTTTTTTGAGTAATTTGGCTTTGTTGATAGCCTGAATGTAAAATCGCAATTCCTTGTATATAACCTATCTGCCAATGCGGTTCTTTATGTAAAATTTCTGAGACGCTATCGTCAACTAAAGCATGATAGGGACGTGAAAATTTAATATCGGGGTGGTTGCGAAACAGCCGCGAAACCATTGAATAAGGCGATTGTGCTGCACCAATTTCTTCGCGTACCAAGTTTATCAACAAATATTCTTCTCTTTGTATTGCTTCTTTTAACTGAGGAATAATTTCTGGTGCTAAAGTTTCGTCGGCATCTAAAACTAAAATCCAATCACCAGTTACATACTTTAAAGCTTCATTACGAGCAGCGCTAAAATCATTACACCATTCAAAATGATGCACTTTAGCACCATATCCTTGAGCAATTTGTACTGTTTTATCGGTTGAACCAGTATCTAATATTACTATCTCATTGACAAACTTTTTTGCACTCTTTAAACACTTTGATAGTGTGGATTCTTCATCTTTTACAATCGCGCACAGGCTGATTTTCATAGTTAGTTGTTAATTGTTAGTTGTTAGTGATTAGTAGTTAGATGTAAATCATAAAGGTAATTATGCTAAATGCACCATATTTTTATTCCTATTACCTACAAATTATTTATAAACCAAAATTTTGTGCAAAAATATACATCTATCAATATAAATTTAAAAATTAATGGTTAATTTTATGAATCAAACATTAAGCGGACGTTATCGAATTGTTCAAGAATTGGGTAGAGGGGGTTTTGGCGTTACTTATATTGCTCTATATTTACAACGTCCGGGAAATCCGAAATGTGTGGTAAAACTATTTGAACCTGCCGCAAAAGATCCTTACACCTTAAATGCGGGGAAAAACCTGTTTGATAGGGAAGCCGAAGCTTTAGAAAAATTAGGTAATCATGACCAAATTCCGCGACTGTTAGCGCCGGCTTGAAGACAACCAAAAGTTTTAGCTTTTGTACATCAGCAACAAGTAATTCCGAGCGATATCAAACCGAATAATATTCGACGACGTGACTCAGATGGAAAATTGGTGCTGATTGATTTTGGTGCTGTGAAACTCCTGTAGTACTCAGGTGGTGAATTCACAAGGACAAATTAAGGTAACAATTGCTATAGGTTCGCCCGGATATATGCCCAGCGAACAATCTGGTGGTAAACCGCATTTTAGCAGCGATGTTTATGCCGTGGGAATAATTGCGATCGCAGCTTTGAGTGGAGTGTTTCCCATAACTACAGATGCTCAAACTAATGAAATCGCTTGGCGAGATTTAGTAACTGTAAATCCTAAATTAGCCAATATTATAGATACGATGGTTCGTTATGATTTTCGATTCAAGTTATCCTACAACGCAGTTAGCCTCTTCGCTGTGAAAACATTATCAACATCTAGCCTGCGTACCCGATACTTTAATTGAAAATAAACCAATTGATACAGCAAAATTAAAAAAGATTTTAATTGCTTCTGGAATAGCAGGAGTTATCGCTGCAAGTGTTGCTATTTTGCCGTGGATAATTAATTCTAATAAAATTGAAGACTTCGCAACTTATAAAGAATCTAATTTAGGATTCGCTTTCAAATATCCCCAAAGTTGGCAAAGGCAGGATATAGATAATATTTTTACAAAAGAATTAGTTACATTTTTGTCGCCTTTAGATTCGCTACGATAATTTTAAAGAAAAAGTAGTTTTAAGTATAGAAGATTATTCTGGAAGTTTGAATCAATCTGCATATGATTTTACTAAGGAAATAAATCAAAGATTGTCGGCAGCAGAAATTATAGAAACTAATTCTACGACACTTGCATATAAACCAGCTTTTAAAATAATTTATACCGGCAAAGACCAAGAACAAAATTTAACTTTAAATTTAAATTTAAAAAACCTGCAAATTTGGACTTTGAAAGCTAATAAAGCATACATCATTATCTATACAGCGGAACAAGAAGATTACGATAAATATATTCCGGTGGTAGAAGAAATTATTAAAACGTTTGAAATCAGCGAGCAGTTACCAGTTACCAGTTACCAGTTACCAGTTACCAGTTATCAATATTGAATTTACAACTCCGCGCCTCCTAACTCTTAACTCCTAACTCCTAACTTCCAATCCCCAATCCCCAACTTAAAAAGAAACCCGGTTTCTTTAAGAAACCGGGTTTCTGATATCGTAAATTAATGGTTACTAATTAATAATTAGTCCATTTTCAGTACTGATTTATTACTTCGTAGACGCTTCATCAATATCAACCCACTCGGTGTGGAAACTTCCTTCTTTATCGGTACGTAGGTAAGTATGTGCGCCGAAGTAGTCGCGTTGTGCCTGGGTGAGGTTTTGAGGCAAACGTTCGCGACGATAGCTGTCGAAGTAATCTAAGGATGCGCTGAATGCGGGAACGGCGATTCCTAATTTAGCTGCGGTAATAATTACTTCGCGCCAAGCATCTTGTCTATCGAGGATTGTTTGCTTGAATTCGGGGGCTAATAGCAAGTTGGGGAGTGAAGGATTCTGATCGAATGCTTTCTTGATTTTGTTCAAGAATCTAGCTCGAATGATACAGCCACCCTTCCAAATCCGCGCCATTTCACCAAGATCCAAGTTGTAGTTAAATTCTTGGGAAGCTTTGTATAACAAAGCCATTCCTTGAGCGTAGGAGCAGATTTTGGAACAGTAAAGAGCATCGCGCACCATGTTGATAAATTTCTTGGTGTCGCCTTCGTACTTACCGCTAGGGCCGGAAATTTGTTTGGATGCTGCTACTCTTTCCTCTTTGTAGGATGACATAATTCGAGCATTCACCGCTGCCGTAATAGTAGGAATTGGCACACCCAAATTAAGTGCATCTACTGCCGTCCAGCGTCCGGTTCCTTTTTGTCCGGCTGCGTCAACGATTAAATCTACTAGAGGTAGACCAGTTGCTTCATCAATATAAGGGAAAATATTGGTAGTAATTTCAATCAAGAATGAATCTAATTCCTCTGTGGTATTCCACTCGGCGAATACTTCATGTAATTGATTGTGGTCTAAACCAGCTGCATTTTTCAATAAATCATAGGCTTCTGCAATTAACTGCATATCGCCATACTCAATACCGTTGTGAACCATTTTCACATAATGTCCGGCACCGCCAGGGCCGCAATAGGCAACACAAGGGCCATCGTCAACCTGAGCCGCGATTTTAGTGAAGATAGGCGACAGGTACTCATAAGAGCTTTCGGTACCTCCAGGCATCAAAGAAGGGCCGTTGAGCGCTCCTTCTTCACCACCACTTACACCCATGCCGATGAAGCGAAAACCTTTGGGTTCTAGTTCGCGGGTGCGTCGTTCGGTGTCTTCGTACAGCGAGTTACCACCGTCGATGATGATGTCACCTTCATCTAACAAAGGTGTGAGTTGTTCAATTACCTTATCAACTGGGCCACCAGCTTTTACCATCACCAAAATTTTGCGGGGACGTTCGAGCAAACCCACAAATTCTTCCAAGGTAAACGCTGCTTTCACATTTCTACCTTGGGCGCGTTCCTTCATAAACGCATCAGTTTTTTCACGCGAGCGGTTATAAACTGCGATCGGGAAGCCGTTACGCTCTACATTCAGAGCGATATTTTCTCCCATAACAGCTAATCCAATCACACCAAAGCTTTGTAATGTCATAAATTTTTTCTGGCTAACTCTTCCAAATCTTTTCTTTTATCTCTTAGGGTAGTCCGAGATTTTCGGTTCACTTCTAAAGAAGACATTAAGACTTTATTTAAAGAGTAAAAATGCATTATGGATACACATAATTATTTTTAATTTGTATATCAATCAACAATTTGTCTCTAAAATTCGCTAAATTGTAATATTTAATATAAATTATTGGGCAATGGAGAGGGGGGATGGGGAGACAAGGGGAGAGGGGGAAGATAGGTAGTGCGAGCCGGAAAGCTCGCTATATATGTATGACCAGCGAGCAAGATGCTCGCACTACAATTACCAATCCCCAATGCCCTTCGGCCCCATCCCCAATCCCCAATTACCAATCCCTGCATCCAAAATCTAAAATCCAAAATCTAAAATCCAAAATTCTTATGACACACATCTTGGCTTTGATTGTCGGTTTGGGCAGTTTGGCGATTTATTTGGCGGCTTTCTTTTTTCCTGAAGTTCACCGCAAAAATGATTTTTATTTGAGTGGGGTAGGATTATTTTATGCCCTTGTATTGTGGGTGTTTTCACCGCGTATCGGTGGCTGGTTTTTTCTAGGTCAAGCTTCGGCTGTTGCTTTATTATTTTGGTTTGGTTGGCAAACTTTTTCGTTGCGTCGTCAAGTTACTCCGGCGATGCAACAAACCCCGGTACCCAGTGTTGAAGCGGTGAAAAGTAATATTAACGAACAAAAAGCAAAATCGCTGCAAGAACGTGTGGGAGGATTATTTAAGACTGTTAGCGGTATTTTACCAGGTAAAAAAGAAAAATCTCAAACCCCTACTGCAACACAACCCGTATCTACACCTCCTACTGTTGAAGATACTTCTGCCGCAACAATAGGCAAAACTTTAACTGATGCGATTGACGAAGATATTTCATCTACTCAGATGAATATTCCGGTATCAGATACGCCAGTAACTATTGTTGATAATACAGATACCCCAACTACAACTGAAACTGCTTCTGAAGCAACTTCAACAGATGCCGCAACTACAACACAAATCCCAGAAGCAACTCCACCCAAGCCACCATCAGAAGAAGTAGTAGAAGTTTCTGAAAATGCTGATGCAGAAGAAAAAACCATACCTCCCGTAGAAGAAATTGCTCCCGATGCCGTACTTGCTCCCCCAGCAGAAGCACCACCGGAAAAAATTCCCCCTACCGATTCACCTCAAACATGAGTAAATAAAGAAAATTACTTGTTGTTGTCAAATCAATATATAAGTAAATGTAAATCCCCTCCAGATAATTTTTCCGGAGGGGATTTACATATTTTGGATTTTAGATTTTGGATTTTGGATTGGGAATGGGAGTTAGGAGTTAGGAATTAGGAGTTAGGAGTTAGGAGTTAGGAGTTATGAGTAGTAAGTAGTGAGTAATTACTCCCTTCCCGCTCTAAAATTACCTATCTCTCTTTACTTCTTTCCTCCGTGTTCTCTGCGTCTCTGCGGTTTTTTTCTCGGTAATCTTCTGCCGGGAAGGGAGTAAGAATTCTCTCCCCCTCTCCTCTTGTCCCCTTGTCTCCCCATCCCTACTGCGGTGTTTTCTGCAACTCTGCCTGTTCTTCTGGAAGAATCGCCCCTTCTACGGGACATACCTGTATACAAATGCCGCAGTCGATACAGGTGGCAAAGTCAATCCAAAACCAATCGGTTCCTTTGACGTTTTTTCCTGGCCCCGGATGAATGCAAGCTAC
>JBARZF010000150.1:0-8768 GCA_049649675.1 Rivularia sp. (in: cyanobacteria)
ACTAAAAGATAATCTGGTGCCAGACAACTTTGTCCGGCATTAAAAAATTTTCCCCAGGTAATGCGTCTCGCGGCAACTTTAATATCAATGTCGTTATCTACAATGCAAGGAGATTTACCACCAAGCTCTAATGTGACGGGCGTGAGATGTTTTGCTGCGGCTTCCATAACAATTTTACCGACAGCATTACCGCCAGTAAAAAAGATATGGTCAAACTTTGCTGCTAATAACTGCTGAGAAGTTTCTACTCCTCCCTCTATCGCACTTAAATATGATTTATCGAAATACTTTTCAAAAATTTCAACAATCAGATTAGAAGTATGAGAAGCAATTTCGGAAGGTTTGACAATTGCACAATTCCCGGCTGCTATAGCACCGATTAAAGGCGCAATCACTAATTGAAACGGATAATTCCAAGCACCAATAATTAAAACCACACCTAAAGGTTCTGGATAAATTTTTGCTGAAGCTGGAATGAATTGCCAAGGAATTTGTGCTTTTTTCGGCTTACTCCAACTTTTTATATGATTAATAGCATATTCAATTTCTTTAACAACTAAGACTATTTCTCCGGTAAAACTTTCTTCTAACGGCTTGTTTAAATCGGCTTTTAATGCATTAAAAATGGCTGCTTCGTTATCAATAATTGCTTGTTTAAGCGTTTTTAACTGCTGAATGCGAAAATAAATATCTTTAGTTTTACCTGTTTGAAAAAAATCGCGTTGATTGTGGATTGTTTCAGCAAACATATTGCAGTTTAGGGAGTAGGGAGTAGGGAGCGGGGAACAGGGAACAGGGAACAGCGAAGAAAATCTACACCCCTAAGTTTCCGCTAAATCTAAAAGATAAAATCCAAAATTGATTTATTGTTTCATTGGCAGGGTAACTGTAAAAACGCTACCTTTGCCAAGTTCGGAATTAACTTCAATAGTACCTTGATGAGCTTCCACAATACGGCGAGAAAGGTACAATCCTAAACCGCTACCGGAACGTTTGTGACTTCCGGGACGAAATCTTTCAAATAAATTGGCTTGTTGCTCGGAGGAAATACCTTGTCCGGTATCAACAATTTTAAGAATAATAGCGCCGCAATCGCTCGAATCAGCTTCTAAACACATAGTAACTGAGCCATTATCGGTAAATTTGATGGCATTTCCGAGTAAATTGGTAAATAAGCGATGTAGCTCAAGGCGATCGCCAATTACTTTAGTTGCGTTTTCAGCTTGTTGTATATCCGCTTTGATTACCAGGTTTTTTTGTTCTGCTAAAGGAGTCAATTCACTTGCTACTTCCTTAATTAACTGGCTTATATCAACTGGTAGAAATGCCAAGGTTTTGCGCCCAGCTTCAAAACGGTAAACTTCTAATAAAGTATTTACCATTGCTAGCAAATTACTGTTAGAGCGAGCCATGATGGTTAGTGCTTCATTCATCGATGGGGATAGTTCCCCCAAAGCACCTTCGAGAAACAGTATCATCATTCGTTCCTCTGCTACCAAAGGAGTGCGTAAGTCATGGGTTAAACGAGAAACAAAATCTTCTCGCTGACGAGCAATTTCATCTCGTTCGTCAATACTGTGTTTAAGCCTTAAAAGCGAACGTACCCGTGCAAGCAATTCATCTACCGTTACAGGTTTGCGGATGAAATCATCAGCCCCTAAATCTAATCCGTGAGCCACATTCGGCGAATCGTGAGCGGTAATTAACAAAATTGGAATAAAAGATAGTTCAGCATTTCCTCGGATATGCTTAGTTACCTCATAACCATCCATTCCCGGCATCATCAAATCTAACAAGATTAAATCAAACGTCGATTCTTCAATTCTTTTTAATGCCGAAGAACCATTTTCTGCCGTACTAACTTCATAACCTTCTTCCTCCAAAATCGTTTTGATTAAAAAGACATTATCGGGAGAATCATCAACAACCAGAATTTTGTCAGACGTAGAATTGGAAGAATTCATAGTTTAGTACAAAGGTTAATATAAGATTTTATTTTGATTAAAACAATTAAATTTTGGTTAATCGGAAGTTTGCTATTTTTAATAACTGCTTGCGAGAGCTTGAAGCAAAATTAAAATATTGTGACTTTTAGACTATAAAATACTCCTGCTGATGAAAAATAATTAACTTGATTTAATTGAAATTATTATAAGTAATATAAAAAATATTGTCGTGATAAAAATCACCGTTAAATTGATTTATCTATAAAAATAAGTCTAAGGAATAGTAGCATAATTAACATAATTTGATTTCTATCAGGTTTGCTATTAAATTGTACAAGCTTGTACTATCAAGCAGAAAGTTATTATCTTAAAGAGATAATAGCAAGTATTAATTGCTCTATCATCTTTAGGTTACGTTGGTATCGCCTCAGAGGGCGACATTACCCACAAATATTTTAATTATTGACTAAATCTTGCTTCGGTAGAGATTTTGAGCAAAAATATGTCTTTTGATATATTGATTGCTGCATTTGATATTTGTGTCGATTAATATCAAATGCAGCAATACTTTATAGCAGGTTATAGAAAATTGAATATTGAATAAGCCTCTAAATTACTTCTTTGACATAACTTCTTTCAATCTTTTCTGAAAATCTTCAAAATCGGCAACGATAATCGAATTTGTAAAAAGTTTTTTTAATACTGATTCGTCATTTATTGCGTTAATTGCCTGTATCACTTCATCTGGGACTTGTTTAAACCTTGTTTGGACAATTTTAATTACATTTGCTCGTGCTTTTTCGAGATTTTCTTGTTGCTTTGATAATCCTTCAAGGTTTGTTGCCTTATTCATTTTATTTCCTCATTATTTTAGTTCAGCTTTTAAACTAATTATTCTAATGGTTCAATTCCCGCAGCCCTTAACTGTTGTGCCAATCTTTCGGCTCGTTGGCTTTCTGCTTCCGCACGCTGACGCTCTATAATTGCTAACTCAGAAGCCCATAAGAATAATTCGCCATTTTCATTCCACCACCGCAACCAATAACCCGTGCGGTTTTCTCGAATACCTTCCCATACACCGAGAAAAAGCTGCATTTGAGCTATCCAGTAACGATTATTTGCATCCGCTGTTTGTAATTCATATCTTCCTGAATTATCTAAGTGATAGACTTCTAAAACTCCGTAATCTGGCTCAAAAATTGCGTAGTTGAGAACTTGTAAAATTTGTTCGTAAAAGAACCATTTTCCTGGAGGATAAGTTGGTTTACTCGAATACTCACCACCTTCTGTATCCGATAGGAATTCCATGACAATTGCTGGAATATCTCCTTGAAGTCTTGGGGTATAACTGCGCTTTACCTCATCTCGCGATTTGATTGATGGTATATAACTCCAATCTGGTGCTTTGACAACTAACGGATTATTCAAGGTGGCAGAAATACCGTAATTAGTTGTAGTTAAAGCATTCGCTGGTAATTTACCGGCTATTTCCAAACTTTCTGTTAATGCAGCAGCAAGCAAGGGTTGATTAATATTGTCCACTGGCTCATCATCTAATACAAAATCATCGGGTAGTTTTTCCCAGGTAATTTTATGAGTGGTTGGAGTTGTTAGCATTTTGATGTCTACCTCATCAATAGTCTTGCTTAGTTTATATTTTAGTATTTGTAATCAAATCAATCTTGTTTGACTTTATATTTTTTGAGGGGATACGGAAAACAGAAGTTATGATTGAGTTTTCTGTTTTTAAACGCAGAGTCACGCAAAGGTTAACGCAAAGGGGCGCAGAGGATGTATGAGAATGATTTGAGTGGAATTATAATTGGTTGTGCTATGCGAGTTCATACAGCTTTGGGACCTGGTTTGTTAGAGTCGGCTTATGAGGAATGTTTGGAGTATGAGTTGATAAAGAGGGGATTTAACGTGGGGAAGCAAATTCCAATACCTTTGGTTTATGAAGAAGTGCAATTAAATTGTGCTTATCGATTGGATTTAATCGTTGAAAATAAAGTAATTATTGAAATTAAATCTGTTGAATCTCTTAAACCAATTCACTCCGTACAACTTTTAACTTATCTTAAATTAAAAGAATGTAAACTCGGACTTCTCCTCAACTTTAACGTTCTCCACCTTAGAGAAGGTATCAAACGAGTAGCAAATAAACTCTAACTCCGCGTTACTCTGCGTTTTCCTTTGCGCTCCTCTGCGTTTATCTATTCCAGAACCCAGTACGCTTCAAATTGCTTAATAAAGATAAATATAGCCTCTTGTTCACCTCAGTACTCCTCTGCGTTTCGGAATCACCCCTCGTATCCCACCTCTAGCACCTTCAACATCACCTTTATAACGAGGAATTACATGAATTCCGGCGTGCATTACATTTTGTCCTGCATCTCTATTAATATTCATTCCGACATTAAATCCGTCTGGTGCAAATTCTTTCCCGATGATTTCTTGCACTTTATTAGCCATTAACCAGCAAGCTGATTGTTCTTTAAACGGTAGTTCAAAATAGTTACTGACGTGACGTTTGGGAATAATTAATGTATGTCCTTTACTTAAAGGATATCCGTCAAGCATGGCATATGCTGTTGCTGATTCTGTTAGTAATGTCAGGCTTTTACGAGGATTGCAGAAGATGCAGTTTTCGGAGGAATGTTTATTATAATTGTAATGAATATATTCGTAAATTTCGCAGTTTTCATTTAAAAATATTGAATCAAATGGAAGTTTAACCATACATTGATATGTCGGTTTTTTATGAACGTAATGCTCTCGAAATCCTTCTCTTTTAATATCTCTTCTGACGGCGAAGTAAGCTTTACCCCCAGGCTTTAACAAATGTGATATTTCCATTAACACGTCGGCTTGTTTTTCTGGAAACAAAACGTTTAAAACATAAAAGCAAATTATTGTATCGAATTTACGATCGGGATATTGGGGAAAATAATAAGGATCGTAACCTGTAATATCAAATCCTTTTTTTTGTAACTGTTTGACATCATTACCGAAGCCACAACCAAAGTCTAAAATTTTGCCTTGAAGTAGTTTTTGGTTTAATAATATTTTTGCTGGATATGATAAGTTAGTCCTTTCTATTGCTGTAAGGTGGCTGAAGTTATTCTTTTGTTTTAACATTTGAATATTAATTAGATATAACCAGATAAATCGATGTGGTTAAAACTTCGATTTCAGGATTAAAATTTATTTATTTAAAATATAGCTTATTTGATTAATTTAAATGTTCAGTAAATTTTCGGGTATTGTTCTTTTTTAACGCAAAGGGGCGCGAAGGTATGCGCGGAGGAAGAGGGAGAGGAAGAGGTTTTACATTAATGCCTTGAGGTTATCTATTTCAGCTATACCTTTTCCAGAAAGGATGTAAATAAATTCTTCTTCAAATTCGTGGGAATGATAGATTAATGATTCTTTTCCAGGTGGTATTTTTGCTAGGTGAAATCCAATTCGTTGTAAACCGACTGCTTCGCTTAGGGATACTCCGCTTATTTTTGAATTTGGGTTAAGAGGATGGGAAAATGTTTGTTGAGTAACTTGTTTTATTGCTTCGGCTTTTAAGAGTGGGTTTGGTTTTTCGTTGTTAATCATGGTTTTAAGAATTAATAAACCGCACAGACGCTAAGAGCGCAGGGGAAATAATTAAGAGATATAATTGTTAACTGTTAACTGTTAACTGTTAACTGATAACTGCTTCCCCAAGATGCAGGCTGGTAGAATAAGTCATATAAACAAAACCTTCTTCGTTTTTAAATTGCTGATATAAATTCTTTAATTCAGAAATAGCTTGTTCGTAAGCTTCTCCTTTATTTGGAAGATAAGAAACACTCATCGCACGTCCGATAAGTCCGGTTAAATCTAATTCTTGTTGATAAACAAAAGTATATTCTTCAAAGTTATTAAAATAAGAGGTTTCTAATAAAGGTTCTACGGATTTCATCTTCGATTCTGCTGGATGATTGTTCGATGCTTCACGGACAATTCGACTATATTCTGCCGTAAATTCTTCGTTTTTATCGCGATTGTTATACACTACCGCTAATCTTCCTTGTGGTTTTAAAATGCGGCGAAATTCCGCTACAGTTGGTTCGGGAGTAAACCAGTGAAATGCTTGAAAACAAGTTACTAAATCAACTGATACATCTGGTAAATTGGTATTTTCTGCGGTTCCATGCTTCCATTCCACCAAAGATGTTGCATCTCTAATTCCCGCGTTTCTCATTTCGGCATTTGGTTCGATTGCAATCACTTTAATACCACGAGTAGCTAACAACCGTGAAGAAATTCCGGTACCCGCTCCAATATCTGCTGCTGTAATTGGTAAGGTTAAATTTTCGAGGATTTGATCGATTGCTGCTGCTGGATAACTGGGACGATATTTGACGTAATCTTCAACTCTATCGGAAAATCGATTTAAGGGATTGAGTGTGTGTAATGGTGTTAATTCGTTGTTAGTTTCGGTCATTTGATTGATCGTTATATAAAGTGTCTGGCGGTTGAAACCGCTGCTACACAGGCAAAATCCACCTCCGTGGATTAAATAAATTTTAACCCGCGTAGGCGGGTTTCGTTTGTGTAGATGCGGTTTCAACCGCCGGGTATATTATCTTTAACTAATTTCTGCTAAATGTACGCTATTACGATAAACAATATAAACAAAACTATCTGAATTACAATAGCGCTGATGCAAAGTTTCTAAATCATCAACAAGTTGCTTTTGTAGTGTTTCTTCCGAAGAAATAAACGAAATACTCTTAACAAGACCAATTAAACTTGATAAATCTAATTTTTGCTTGTGGGGGAATTGATAGCGATCGATATATTGAAAAATTGAACTTTTTATTACAGGTTCAATTTTAGAATTAAAATCTGTTGGTGGACGATTATTTGCAGCTTTACTAATTATTTCTCCATAAACTTGGGTAAATTTATCATCGCGGTTGATATCTTGAAAAACTATCGCTAATCTTCCTTGTGGTTTAAGAATACGGCGAAATTCCGTTAAAGTAGATTCTGGTTTGAACCAATGAAAAGCTTGAAAACAAGTTATTAAATCAACCGATGCATCGGGTAAATTAGTCGCTTCCGCACTTCCATTTTTCCACTCAACATTTTGATGACTTTCAGCAGCTTCTCTCATCGCCGAATTTGGCTCAATTGCAATTACATTTACGCCAAGTTTTGCTAATTGACGCGCAGAAATTCCCGTGCCAGCACCAATATCTGCCGCTACGATTTGAGTTGCGGAAGTTAAATTTTCTAGGATTTTATCAATTACTGCATCTGGATAAATAGGACGATATTTTGTATAGTTTTCTGCTTTATCGGAGAAGCGAGTTAAGGGATTGAGGTTGTATAAAGGTGTGGTGAAATTCATTTAGATAACTCATTGAGATGCAATATAAATTTTACCTCACGCTCTCAGAGCCGGACATCCCTCTCCTCATTAAAGAGAGAAAAAAAGGGTGAAGTTTTAGCTGTAAAAGTCAAGAATAAACATTAAAAATTATACTGTGATATTAGCATTCATCTAATTATAGCGATTACCTTAGACTCTTTTAAAATGGCTCAATTAACAGTTCCCGGTCCTCAGCCTTTACCATTATTTGGACGCACCATATTACTATCAAAATTTGTTAGTGATTCTCTAGGTTTTACCAATCAGTTATTCCAAAAATATGGCAATTTAGTTTCCCTTGCTCGTGGTGGTGGTACTAATCTTTACTCTCCCTTACCGCATTGTCCCGGTACTGTATTTACTTATGGTGCTGAAAATGTGGAAAAGGTGACGACTCAACATGAAATTTATTACAAGTATCCCTTGACAGGTGGATTGTACCGCAGACGAGATGAATCACCGCGCACGGAACCTTTGAAACACTTTGGTGTGGGATTATTTGGTGTAAATAGCGACGAGCATCGTCGTCACCGTCAGTTATTAATGCCAGCTTTTCATCAAAAACGGATTGAGTCTTACCGAGATAGTATTGTCGCAATTACGGAATCACTTTTACAACAAATAGAAGTTAATCAAGTTACAAATATTGCTGCATTAATGCGACTTGTGACATTACGAGTCGCGACAAAGACTTTATTCGGTGTAGATATGGGAGAAAAAGGTAGCAAAAGCGCTGCGCTTCTCCAGCAAATTGGAATTTTATTAGGTAATCCGAAAACGATGGTTTTACCCTTTGATTTACCGGGATTTCCTTTCCGTCGGATGATGACTTTAATGGCTGAATTAGACGAAGAAATGCGCGGGATAATTCGCTCTAGACAAGCTACAGAAAGCGATGCAGGAGATGTGCTTTCAATGTTGATCCAAGCACGAGACGCTGAGACTGGAATGACATTAACCGAAGACGAATTACTCGGACACGTCAGTGTAATATTTGCTGCCGGACACGAAACTAGCGCTAATGCTTTAAATTGGACTTTATTTTTACTTTCCCAACATCCACAAATTGCTGCTGACTTAGTGGATGAACTCGATACGGTATTACAAGGAGAAGCACCAAGCATCGAACAATTGCAGCAGTTACCGCTATTAGAACGAGTGATTAAAGAAAGTATGCGGGTATTACCACCAGTACCCTGGAATGCTCGGGTTACATCCCAACCAACCACTTTAGAAGGTTACGAATTACCTACAGGAACCGAAGTTTGGGTAAGTATTTACCACACTCATCGAAATCCCGAAATTTACTCTGAACCTCAGAAATTTAATCCCCAACGTTGGGAGAATTTAGAAGTAGATAACTTTGCATATAATCCCTTCAGCGCTGGTTCCCGTAAATGTATCGGAGC
>JBARZF010000151.1:0-6686 GCA_049649675.1 Rivularia sp. (in: cyanobacteria)
AATAGTCAACCTAGGGCATTGGGAGACTCTAAACGGACGTGGAGGGATGGTAAGACTCCGCAGGGTAGCACAACCCAATGAAGCGTCAAGGAATCCTCTCTCCTTAAGGAAGAGGAGGTATGTCAAAAAGCTCAATTTTTACTCAGGTACTATTGACGGTATTTTTGGCTCAAAAACTGAGGAAGCTGTCATTAATTTTCAAAAATCCCAACAACTACTTCCCGATGGTATTGTGGGAGAGAAAACCTGGGCGAAGTTAAAAGAAGCACTGCAAGAGGATAATCCACGTTCCAATTTTCGGGTGATTAATGTAATTGAGTTTATCTCTTCCAACCGAATTAGGAATTTCAATCCAAAAGCAGTGGCTACACAACTGTTTAGCAGTGTAGAGGAAGGAGAAGGAAGACGCTTGGAGGAGATTTCAGTTACTTATCCTACAACGGAAACGGCTGTAATCCTACACACCATAGTAGGCTTGGCTGATGATTCGGTGAATGGATGGCGATATCGTGTTGAATTAGAACGCAATCAAAATCAATGGGAGATTATCTGGGTAGGCTTGCAAACCAAGTGTCACCAAAATCGGGGACATCAAGACTGGTCTGACGGTGTTTGCTCTTAACCTTGGTTTTTAGATTTTTTTGAGAAATCATTATTGAATCGGGTACAAGGAGTGGTTGCGCTTTTATTTGGGAGGCTCAACTATGAGAAGCTATTGAAATGCAGAAGCCTTTGGGGGGGAGTTAATATATTTTTCATCTATGAGAAAAGGAAATTTCCCACTCATAGGGTAAGTAACGCCCGATTTCTCTAATTCTCATCCTTAATACATCATCCAAAAACCCATGCCCCAACCCGATTCGTCTGCCTTGAAAGCTCGAAATATATTGATAACTATGTTCGTGCTGCTTTCTATCCTGGATGCAACACTGGTGATGATTGCACGAGACAAGTGGGCAATTGGGCGCATTTTATTAACAATCGTAGTTATGTATTTTGTTTTGCAGGGCCGCAGATGGGCAAAATATCTCTTGATGGGTATTTGTAGTTTGCTGGCTGTCCTACTGATTACAATGGTTTTAGTACTCGCTTCAAAGCTTTCCACCGTTCTAATTGTAGGAAGTTTGATTATGGTTGTTCTGTGTGTGATTATTCCAATATTTATGGCAAGCAGTAAAGATTTGAATCGTTATTTATCCTTCAAAAGATAAAGTTATTCCTAATATTCTAGGGTTCTTCTTCGGTGGTTTCGGAGTTATTTCTAATAACGACCCAATCGAGCAGGAGAAGATTATTAAATATAATGATTTGATTGAATACGGCTGTCATCTTCCACAATGTTGTGGATTAACTGATGTTTTGCGGGACTTACTGAAAACTGGCTATTAAATTACCTGTGAAGATCTGGCGGCGTTAAGTCCTTATATGACAAGCCATGTCAAGCGCTTCGGCGATTATCTAATTGATATGGATACTGTGCCAAATTTGTTGGATGATGAAGGGCTTTTAGTTTTAACTTGAACAATTGTCAAGGTATTGCAGGGTAAGGGTTGTAGAGTTATTGTTTTACATCACTTTACGACGTGTCCCCGGACAGCACGTATAAGGCTATACCCCAGTCTGTTCCACCAGGCAATTGCAGCAGTTCCTGAGTAAATTGAAATAATATTTTGATTTCAATTTACATTTAGGAAAAAAAATTTTTTAAACTGGTGAAAATATGGGACAATAAGAAGTAGATAGTTATTCTTTTATAATGGGAATATCGCTCATTTTTTATCGAAAGCCAAACCTTCCCATTATAAAAACTAATCATATAAAATATTATACCACAAAACCGTTACGAATAGAAAAATCGCGCTATTTCTATCTAAAATATTTTTTGAGCAATTATATATACTTAAAGAACAATAAATTAAGTAATTATCTCATTATAAGCGGGATTATATAAAATGTGTTCGTAATAAATAAAACGTCTAGCTTGTTCAGTAAGGTCAGTTAGGGTTAAGAAGATAATCAGTTTAAGTAATTAAAAATTAGGATGTAGATTAAATCAGTCAGTACCCTAATTGAAATTAATTATGTTGTTATCGCAATAGTTTTTATTTAAATTGAAACACGCTTGTTACTACCTTCCCGGCTTTATGATTACTTATTGAGTAAGTGGAGCCATTGCGTCTTCAGACGGGGAAGAGTGGGTAGAAAGAAAGGGGAGTAGTTGAAAAATATAGTTTCGCGATCGCAAAGTATTTCAATTAAAATAATAAATTAATTTACAAAATTTTGTTATGGTATCGCAACAGTTTTTATTTAAAATAAAATTTATAGCGGTACTCTTCCCATTCCGGGTTATCTGTTTCCTATTCCCTAATATTTATCCACAAATTCAAACGAATTTCTATATAACAAGAGTCTCTTTTTATGATTGAATTTAAAATTGTCGATAATCCTGAAGCGATTTCCCAAGTTGCTAAGTTAGCTAAAGAGATTTGGAATCAACATTATTCACCAATTATTGGAAACGAACAGGTTTCTTATATGCTCGATACAATTCAAAGTGAAGATGCTATCAAGCAACAGATAAATGAAGGATATAAATACTATACAATTATTAATAACCTAATTGATAACCAAGTTGAAGCTGGATATTTTTCTGTACAGGATAAAGCAGAAAAATTATTTTTAAGTAAATTATACGTGATTGATTTTTGTAGAGGAAAAGGTATTGGTAAACAAGCAATCAAATTTATTAAAAGCAGTTTTGATAATTATATCATTCAGATGACTGTAAATAAAAATAATTCTGACAGCATCGCTTTTTATAAAAATGTTGGCTTTGAAATTGTTAATGATGTAGTTACAGATATTGGAGGTGGTTTTGTAATGGATGATTATGTGATGGAAATGGAGAATTTAGGTAGTGGGTAATTGGGAATAAAGAATCATCATATGCTTATCACGATTATTTTTCACTCTGCTGCCTATTCCCTATTCCCTGTTCCCCCTTGAAACTCAAATAAAAAAACCCGATTCCCAAGAAATCGAGTAAATAATAATAAAGAATTATAAATATTTAAGCTATTTTCAGCACTTTACGTAAAACTAACTGGTCTTCTATTTTAACTTTTAGACGACCGTTTTCTATGTCCCGAATCCAGCTTTGGCTTTTTCCCATCAGTCTTGCTAATTCCCTTTGAGAAATACTCAGGTTTTTTCTTGCGAAACGTATTTGTTCTCCAAGTAAACCACCTGCTGTTTTAATATTTCTTCTCTTTTTACTGTTACCAACCCTCTGCTGTTTTTTCCTTGCTGTAAGATTTGGTTGATCCCATTTTGGTGACATTTCAAAAGCTAAAATTCTGGCATTCATTAGCATTTTCCACTTACCACGGGGACTCACATCCGTTAATCTTCTTCCTTCATCACCATCATTAGTCCAAAATTCCAAGGCTTCATCTGGATCTTCAGGAATATCTGCTAACTTTGCCCACAAAGGTTGAATAGGTTCTGGATAACTAACTGGATCGAAAATGGGTTTCATTCCATGATGCGATAAAGTTTCTAAATCGCTTTCATAAGTTCGCAGCAGTCGTTTTCTTTCTTCCCTTTGTCTGCAAGCAATTGCGACTTTGCGATCGCCATATGCAACACGCATTAATGTAGGTACTGTAATGCGTTGTTGTTTGCCCATTTTTGCTTTGAACATTAACCACATCATAAGTCTTGCCGCACCTTCATGCTGCTGCCAAATACTCATTACTGTAGTCAGCAAAGATTTAGGCAAATTACCATACTGATAAAAAGCTGTTCGCTCTTTGCAAGCATCTTTATTCAAAAAATGCTTTGCCCAATCACCAGCTTTGACTCTAAATGTTAAACCTACCAAATATTTACATCCTAGATCGTCATGTTGGAAATGATGCTGAATTCCTGTTAAATCCCAAAGCTTACTTTTTTCTAAGAAAATTGGTTTGATACGCCCTTGTTGCGGCAAATTAATCGAAAGCATTAAGGAGCAAGCTTGGAGAACTAAATTTTTCATCAAAGCCAATTTTGTGGTTTTGTTCAAGTCTTTGCGTTTTTCTAACCCTAAATACTTCTCTATTTGCTTATCGTCTACAACAAACTCTTCCTCCCAAGATTTTTCAGAAAAAGTCGCATAAGCTGCAAAAATTAAATGCAGGCAAGCAGAACGAATATCAAGAGCTTCTACTGCTTCTAAATCTGTTGCAAGTTCGCTTGCTTCAGCATAAGAATTAAGATGAAAAGCGATTCTCCCCTTCCCTTGATTGATCTGTTTGCTGTAACGTACTTCGTTATTTTCATCGATTTCCCAGGGCAAAGATGCTCTTTGGGATAACACATTACAAGCTTCCCAAATTGGAATACCCGATGCAAATGGATTACTTTTACCATTAAAAAATAAATCGGAACTCGTTAATTCTCTATCATCAATTTTGCACCTCCCTTTTTTCACTTGTAATGGTATTGGAGACTTACTCGGACAGGCAGATACGCACTGAGGTTCTGAATAATAACCCTCGCAATTGTTACATAAATGAGGGTCAATCCAATATTCACCATTATCGATTTTGATAGCACCTGTTGGACACTGAAAACGACATTTGTCGCATCCAGCACAACTGTTGTTAGATATTGTATAAGGCATAAGGCTTATTGCCACTTCACTTCTTGCGACGTTTGGCTCAAGTCCTACCTAGATGTGTCTTATTCGTAAATTTTTGTCACCACACTTTACGACAATAAAAAGGTTTAATTATCGTAATTACTGACTCACATCTATAAATTTACTCTACGATTAATTACAGTAAGTTAATTAGTAGTATTAACTCGATCCTGTATTTCACACTTCGTTATTTATAGTTTTCATAAAGATGTTAAAAAGTTTTGTTCGTAATGAGCTAAGGACTATTTTTTATGCTATTTTTACAGGTTTTGCGATAAATCATCACCTAATGACCTGCAAAATAAATTAATTTGTTCTCAAAGAACAACTCAATTATTAATGCTTTTTAGCGGAAACTTTATTTTATTTTACTTGCGTCTATTTCTTATCTTAACATATCCTTCACGTAAAATTAACAATTATTTTTATGTTTGTTTACAATTGATTTTAAGTATTTAATCCTATAGTAATTTGAACGGTCTAATACTAAGTCATAAATCTGCTCGGTATTGCTATATTTTTTTGGATTGATTGCGGTGAAGAGGTTATTCATGAACAAAATTATAAAAATCATATAGTCATAAATTAACAAATTAAAATTTGAAAATACTATAGTATGAGGAATAACATTTTTTACACAAAACGATTAATCAAAGAGAAATTATCTTTTGTAAATTTTATTTTTAATTCATAATTAAGTTAGCTGAATTAAGCTATCTTAGAATTAATGGTGGATAAGTTGAAAACCTTCTAAGTAGATAGAGATAAATGGATATAAAATAAACGTGTCCTCCACTTATTTCATAATGTCCTGTAATACAATTATGTAATAAGTATTATTGACCGTTTAATTAAACAGGATTTATTTGTATCTTAAAAACTTATCCATCATAGAAAACAATTATGTTAAAATGCTGCGTTTTATGAATCGTAAAACCAGTTAGCTGCTTCTCTTTCGAGATTTATTCCTTTGCAAAATTATATTCAAATTTGAAAGGAGTGTAACAAGTACATAAGTTTTAAAGCTTTCAAATTATAAAAAAAATTAAAAGCGTAGCGAAAGAAACTTAAAACTTATGCATCTTCTTGCCAAATAGATGTAGATCCTAAAATTTTACAGGATTACATAAATAGATCGAGGAAATTGTATCACTAGCTGATGAATGTAATCAATTAATAGCTAACAGCAATTAACCCCATTCATCACTGTTTTTACACGAAACTTTATACCATAAGTCACCATGCAACAAATTCCTGCTTCATTAATAACCCTGGTTGCTGGAGCTTTAGTCACAATTATAGGTTTATGGGTTAGTCAAACTCATAGTCTATTGCCAGTACAAGCATCCGAACAAGCACCCTTGGTAGACGGATTCTTCAACGTCATGTTCGCGATCGCCATTGCTTTATTCTTGGTAGTTGAAGGAACAATCCTATTTTTCGCGATTCATTTTCGTCAACGTAAAGGCGATAATACAGACGGGCCACCAATTGAAGGAAACGTTCCTTTAGAAATATTTTGGACTGCAATTCCGACTCTAATAGTTTTTGCTTTGGGTATCTACAGCGTAGATGTTTACAAGCAAATGGGAGGATTTCCCTCATCAAGTCCAGTAATAGAGGCTCAAAATCATCACCCTAGTGGAAGTGCGATTGCAGCGACAATCAGTCAAGCTCCGATAATTTCATCAGAAGCAGCACCTTTAGCCACTCAAAAAGTTGGGATTAAAGGCTCACCCGAACAGCAAGGTAAAGCAGCAGATGTAACTGTAGACGTTACCGGAATGCAGTTCGCTTGGATTTTTAGTTATCCCGAAGATAACGTTACATCCGGTGAATTACACGTACCAGTAGGTGCTGACGTACAGCTCAACATTGCAGCAACAGACGTAATCCACTCATTCTGGGTACCGCAATTTCGTTTAAAGCAGGATGCAATTCCTGGAATGAATACCGAATTGCGATTTGTCGCCACCAAACCGGGAACTTATCCCGTGGT
>JBARZF010000152.1:0-3031 GCA_049649675.1 Rivularia sp. (in: cyanobacteria)
GACTTACCAAAATATTCCTCAACCTTGGAACGGAATTTTTCTACACCCCAATCGTTGATTAGATATTTTAAACGAGCGTGTCTTCTTTGAACGCGATCGCCATAATCTCTTTGAGTGGCGACAATGGCTTTAACTAACTCGAAAACGTCTTCTTTTGAAACGTAACCAATTTCATCAGCCTTTCTAGCGAAGGTTTCTTCTTTGTTGTGGGTTCTTCCCAAACCACCGCCACAAAAGACATTGAATCCTTGTAGCTCAGAATTTTCGTCAGAAATTACCACCAACGATAAATCTTGAGTATAAAGGTCAATACTATTATCACCCGGTACCGTGACGCTAATTTTAAATTTGCGCGGCATATAGTGGGTACCGTAAATCGGTTCGGGGTTATCGTGAAAAACAGTTCCCGTACCGTTACGCTGACGTGCGGCTTTTACTTCCGGATTTTCTTCAGCGCTGATAGCCTTTTCACCATCGAGCCAAATTTCATAATAAGCGCCAGTTTGCGGCGTGAGTAAATCGGCAATTTTATCGGCATACTCAACGGCGTATTGATATTCTGGTTTATTTTTTAAAGGAGCGGCAGGTGTCATGATATTGCGATTCAAATCTCCACAAGCACCCAAAGTGGAACCCATGTTGTTCACAATCGCGGCGATAGCTGACTTGAGATTTTTCTTTAAAATTCCGTGCAGTTGGAAACCTTGACGAGTAGTTACCCGCATCGTGTGGTTTCCATAATCATCGGAAAGTTTATCTAAAGCTAAATACAACTGCGGTGGAATAAAACCCCCCGGATTCCGGGTTCGCAGCATCATTTGATAATCTTTTTCTTGTCCTCTAACGCGATTATCGCGATTATCTTGCTGATAAGAACCGTGGAACTTGAGAATTTGTATCGCTTCTTCACTAAAGTGAGTAGTATCTTCCAGAATCTCAGTAGCTACAGGCTCGCGCAAGAAATTACTGCGTTCCTTGATTCCTTCAAGCTTAGAAGATTTACGGTTTGTGTTTTCGGGAGGAGCGGACTTAACCATTGCAGTGGTATTGTGTTCTTGTAGTGACTAAATATACTGCCGAGGCGCGACTTTTACAGTATTTCAATTACCAATTACCATTTTAATAACACCGACTAAAATAACACCTTCATCTTTCTATTTTGGATTTTGGATTTTGGATTTTGGATTTTGGATTTTAGATTAAACTGGCAACGAATAGCTGACTACAAGGATAATCCGCCATATCAAACTGTAAACAAAAACGTTTCCTGTAAGGCTCGGTTAAGTTTACGGCTCATTGATAAGACATAAGACGGGGCACCAACATTCACGAAAGCCTCTTAGAGAGAAAATAATCCAAAATCTAAAATCCAGAATCTAAAATTGAATTGTCCTTGGAAAAAGTTGAAGATGTTTATAACAAAGAAATTTAACGGTATTACTAATTACTGGTCACTGGTAACTGACAACTGGTGAAACACTTGCGGTGGACGAAGAGAAGTTCGTTGGCGGGGTTCCCCCGCTTAAAGAAACTTCGGGGTTCCCCGGCCCCATCAAAGTGTTGAACCCGGAGGGTCACTGATAAAGATGCATCCCTTCGGCTAAGTAAATTCCCGGTATTCCGGTCGGAATTGAGGGGAATAACTTGATTTTATCACGCTAGTAAGCCCCATTCGCAATTGAAGCAACACTTAACAGTTAGCAGTGAGCAGTGAGCAGTGAGCAGTTATCAGTTAGCAATTCTTTCTACCCCCTCTACCCCCTCTACCCCCTCCACCCCCTCTTCCCCCTCTACCTCCTCTCTCCACCTCGCTCTTCCCTCAAATTTAAAAACCCAGCTTCTCAACAAATATGCTGAGAAACTGAGTTTTGTCGAATGCTATATAGGTAAATTCAAACAAAAATGTAAATACTGTAGTTTCTGAGAATATACTCAACAAAATAAAACTACAGGTCAAAAACATTTTTATTTCAGCAATATTACCAGTTTAAATCAGCGATAATTACTGGCTTAATTTGCTGGGAAAACTGTAGCTAAGAAGTTGCTGCTACTATTACCAATTGAAGCCAACACCACCACCAACGTTAACAGGTATTGCCTTGGTATTTTCGTAACCATCAACTGCTACAGTTGCATTACTGTAAACAACAATTCCTTTCTTAACTTGAGACTCTACACCAACACTTGCGGTAACAGAATCTTTATTACCTAAAGGAGTTGACTTACCATCTTGTTCTACAAAGGAGTAACCAACAGCACCGTATACTTTGGTGCGGGAACCAAGACAAGTTCCAGCGGCTATTTCAGGGTTGATGGTAGTTGCATCGTTGTTCCATAGAACCTTTGTCTTAACGTCGATTGGTGTACCCTGTACAGGTAAGCTACCTTGGATATTACCGCCAACATTGGCAGCATCGTTATCTTGTCCGCCGTTTGTTACCTGAGCGCCAATACCACCACCAACATAGGTATAATCGCAACTTCTTCTAGGCTGTGCGGAAGCGGAACCAGCAGATAAAACAGCAGGAGCTATTAATAGAGATGATATTGCTGAAATTGTAAGGCAAGACTTAATAAAGCGTTTCATAATTGTCACCAAATATAGTGCAGGGTGCTTTTACATTCATAGTCGGAAAACAAAGCTATTAGGTTCCAAAAAATTTCGGATAAATTGTTAATTTGCTACCTAAAACTCTGAAAATACTCGTATATAAAACTTTTGAGTTTTATCGGTTGATTTTTTACTAAATCAATCGTTTTAGATGACCGACAAACATTAAAAGATGTTTCCAAAACTGAGTTATAAAAATTTTTAGTAGACTGTTTAGAATCTGTCACAAAGTAAAATGGATTAATCGGGAATTTTTAACTTTCAATTGTAAGAAGTCCCATACCTACCCGTAAAGGAGGTGTCGGGATGCGAATAATGCGGGAGGCATAGCCACACCGCATTTTCGCTCATGAATTACAAGCCGGGTTTATGTTAAAATGAAAAATGTAGGTGTAATCCAATTAAATGCAGAAATGCAGC
>JBARZF010000153.1:0-1601 GCA_049649675.1 Rivularia sp. (in: cyanobacteria)
CGGGAGCGCCAGCGAGCAAGATGCTCGCACTACAAAATGAACAATTTGGGATGCTCCCAGGGGAAGAATAACTAACTTTTTACTGTTCACTGATAAAGCTGCATAAACGAAAAAACTCATCCCTACATATTAAATAAGACCGCAAGGTTAACACCAAATCGATTAAAAACAAGGAGAATTTAACAATGGCACCACAAACTTTAAGTCGTGGAATGAACGGAACTGAAGTAGAACGCTTACAAAAAGATTTATCCGCAAAAGGATATCAACTTAGCGTTAATGGAAACTTCGACGAAACCACCGAAAATGCAGTTAAATCATTTCAAAAGGATAACAATATAACAGTAGATGGAGTTGTTGGAGCCGAAACTGGCCCTAAATTAGGCGCTCCTGCTTAATTTAAACTCAATATTAGCGGGTTGATTATTCAACCCGTTATCAAATTGACCGAATCACAGATTTTTCACGCTAACATCTTGTTCGCTTAAGACACACAGCGAGCAAGATGCTCGCACTACTCAATCTTTATTAAATATTTTTGAATTTGGAAATCCCTAATTCCTAACTACAAATTTCTAACTACAAAAACAGATGAATAAATTTCTATATTCATTAATAGCTGTAACTTTATCTGGTATTGCTGTAAGTTCAATTACTATCGCTCAACAAAAGCGATTACCTCCAGTAGAGCTTCGCTTAACGCCTTACGTTGAATTTCTGACTTCTGAGGATACAACTTCTCTCAACGTTCCTTTTTCAGAAGCTGTACGTGTGGGAAATACACTTTACCTTTCGGGAAATATCGGCAATATCCCCGGTAAAAAACAATTAGTTGAAGGTGGAATCAAAGCCGAAACCAAACAAGCGATGGAAAATATCAAACGTGTTTTGGAAAGAAATGGTTCTTCATTCGACAAAGTTTTCAAATGTACGGTTATGTTAGCCGATATCAAAGAATGGGGTGAAATGAATCAAGTTTACACAACTTATTTCCCCAAAAAACGCTTCCCCGCTCGCAGTGCATTCGCAACAAATGGTTTAGCACTTGGCGCTCGGACGGAAATTACCTGTATGGCTACTGTGCCGGTGAAGGAGACAAGGAGACAAGGGGATGAATAATTATTTTAAACTGGTAACTGGTAACTGGTAACTGTTCACTGTTCACTGCTCACTGTTCACTGCTCACTGTTCACTGTTCACTGTTCACTGCTCACTGTCAAACACATGGCAGTTCCTTTTTCGTAATAAGCAGCTTCGTTGATAAATACCGGATATACCGTTTCATCTCCTTGATAAAAAATTTCCTCTCCATCAAAGGTAATAAATATCGGATTGCCAGGATGTAAGGGTTGGTAATCTTGAAATTGTAATTTGGGGTGAATCATGGCTTGGATAACTCCAAGCTCGTTTCTGGGATAATCAACTGTTCCGATGGCGGAATAGTAGGTAAAACTGGGGGGAGCTAATAATGGTTGTCCTTTGTTATCGGCTTCGAGATAATTTAAAATAGCGTGAATCAATTCTTCGGTTTCTTGAAATAATTTTGCATTTAGTAAACCATTGGCTACTGCTCCGACTTCGATGGTAATTCCGAATTCTGC
>JBARZF010000154.1:0-5477 GCA_049649675.1 Rivularia sp. (in: cyanobacteria)
AGAACATCGTTTGAACTTCCACCCAAAATTAAATCTTTGTTAGTTTCAGTCAAACCCCATAATTCTCTTCCGTTAACACCATCGTCAGCAGTGAAATAGAGTTCGCCGTTAAAATTTGTTAAACCACCGGGGTTTGAAGAAGCACTTCCAGGATTAATATCACCTACTATTACCGTACCTTCTGCACTTCCGTCACTCTTCCATAATTCGGTTCCATTGGTACCGTCGTTTGCGGAGAAATACAAAATACCGTCAAAATTTCTCAGATTGCTTGGATTAGAAGAATTACTACCAGGATTAATATCTTTAACTAAAGTTGTCCCCGATTCAGTACCGTTACTCTTCCATAGCTCAGTTCCGTTTGAACCATCATTAACCGTGAAAAACACTGTCCCGTTAACGTTAGTCAGATTATCTGGGTTGGAACTTACGCTTCCTGCAAAAATATCTTTAACTAAACTTGTACCCGACTCAGTACCGTCACTCTTCCATAATTCCCTACCGTTAACACCATTATCAGCAGTGAAAAAAGCGGTGCCGTTAATATCCCTTAAATTATTTGGATTAGAAGAAGCTTCACCAGAATTTATATCTTTAATTAACACCGTACCTTCTGCGCTACCGTCGCTTTTCCACAATTCTCTACCGTTGGTACCGTCATCAGCATTAAAAAACAGCGTACCGTTAACATCAGCGAGAAGGTTTGGATTAGAAGAATTGGTAGGATTAATATCTTTAACTAAAACTGTCCCCGCATCTGTACCGTCACTTTTCCACAGTTCTATATTTGGACTTTCTTGAATCGCGTTACTATTTGCGCTAAAAAATAACGTATTGTCAACAGCTATTAGATCGCTCGGATTAGCACCTCCAGACTGAATATCTTGTTTTACTCTAACCGGCTGATTCGTGTTGTTATCAATCTTGAACAACTTTGATTGAAACAAGTCTGAAGAGTTGAAAGCAGTGTAAAAAACAGTATCACCAACTCCAGTCAAATTACTTATACCAGCAGGACTTCTTGCATCTACACTAACCAGAGGGAATGTTCCTGACTCAGTGCCATCACTCTTATACAACGAGAGACTTCTACCGAGACTGCTAGTCTGTAAGAAATACAAAGTACCATCAACGTTAATTGTATTACTAGGTGGAAACGATCCACTGCCAAAATCCAATACAACGACTGTACTTGCTTCGCTACCGTCAGTTTTCCACAATTGCGTATTTAAAATAGTCGGATTGAAAGTACTGAAAAGTAAGTTTCCATTAACCGCACCTAAAAAACTAGGATTAGAAGACTCGCTACCAGGCTTGATATCTTTGATTAAAGAGGGTGTTAAATTTTGCACCATAACCGTAAATCCTTGTTAATAACTACTCTAGAAATATTTTCTCGTGCTTGCCAAAAATAATTACCGAATGAGTTGTGAATCCCCTTTTCACAATTGCAAAGCTCGATCGCAAGTTAAAACTACCGATTTTTATTTTTTTACTAATGACCAGCAAATCAAATCTTACCTTACAACAAATTTATGTATCGATCTCAAACACAAATATTATTAACTTAAAAATTGACAATTATTGTTCGCGAACATATAGCTAATTTTATAAATTGTCAAAGTAAATTAATTGACGAAATCAAGCATGAGTGGCACAGATAATATATACAATTGAATCAAAACCACTTATTAAAATATTCTCAAGTATATTTAAACTTTGTATTTATTATATTAAAAGAGTATATGCTTTTGATTGAATTACAAAAATCAAAAACACATAAATGTCTTGATACGGAATACAATATTTGTAACAGCTAGCTTCTGTGCAAAATGCTATTTACATTCTTTAGATATAAATTATCCGCTTCAATTTGATAAATACAGCGGTTTTTACTTAAGGGATTACCGATCTATACCATTAAATATAATAGGTTCTACGTGCTGACTTTAGTCCCTCCGAATTACGTAAAATCATGGGAAGGAAGACTGACGGAACCATAGCACGCGCTACTACGAACTTTCTTATCCGCCAAAACCAATGGAATAGAAAATCAGTTTTGTCTCAATATATATATATACATACTTTGATTTCGCAATCTCTATTTCACTCTAAAATCTCACTCATTCTATGGATGGGAGTATGCCAAAAAAGATTGCATTTCAACGAGTATCCTAAATAGCAGCTTTAAAGCAAATTAGAACTCATCAAATGCTCTTACTTATAATGCTCGCTAGTTACAAGCATTAAGCAAAAAAATAAATTTTAAACTCCCCAGGCAAGATTCGAACTTGCGACCAATCGGTTAACAGCCGACCGCTCTACCACTGAGCTACTGAGGACTACGATTACTAATAGTAAAGCTAAAAATAGAATTTGGCAAGTACTTTTACAAACTTTTTTTTTTAAGTTTCTGACAGCCCTTTTAGCTATACATTTGTACCAATAAGAACTGGCTCTGTAATTAGTAGATGCCCTTGGGGTTTGCCATAGATATCTATTTCAAGCCCATTCGTAATTCAGCTAGCTTTTGACGCGATTTAGGATCGATAGAGTTAGCTAAGAATCTACCGTTGGTCTTTTTACGCGATTTGTACTTTTGTCGCGTTCTACAAACGGTAGCTTCTATTTCATAGCAGAGTTGTTGTGCAGATATCCACTCCGCTCCATACCCCTGTACCGTCAACTGTTGCGCCCGGTCTGAGGTAGCTACAACTACTCGCGATAATAAACGTTCTCGTACTTTCTGACGCAATGAGGCACAACGTTTTTCAATGTAAGTGTCTGCTGTTTGCCCGAAATCCGTATAAAAAGCCGAGACAAGTTTGGTGACAACTTCTTCATTGCTGCCATTCTTTTGAAAATGGGCATCGAACACTACTTGGGTTTGATAACCCGTAAATGCACTGTAACCCACGAGGGCTTCAAGCAACTCATTACGTGCAGTTTCTAGTCCAACGTTATCGCAAGTCTTCTTTAAACAAGACCAAGCGCCAATGATGTTATAACCGTCTACGAGTAAAACGGCTGGGGTAAATGAAGGGGACATGGTTTTGAATCACAGTATTCTAGATTTTACAATTTTCATTCATAACTCTTATAGTAGTTCAAGCATTACTTGTAACACTATGTTACATAAGCATAAAATCCGAACAATACTACGAAACCCTTACCAAATAAAGGTGATTCGATTTTAGATTTTAGATTTTAGATTTTGGATTTCCCTTTTCTTTACTTTCATAAAAAATTTAAATTACAGGTAGAAAATAAAATCACATAAAATAAAAACGCGCCTATTATTAGTAGACGCGCTGAAATCATTGATAATTAGTGAATTATTACGACTTGAGACAGAAGACGTGAAGAAAGCAAAATTATTTACTCTCCTCCCTGCAATTCCATTAAAACTTTTTTGAGACGTGCAGGCTCTCCTTTATCGATTAAAACTCCTTGTTCAAGTAGGAAAGCACCATCGCAGTAGTTCAATTCATCTAAACGATGAGTCACCCAAAGGGCTGTAATACCTCGACTTTTTACCAAACGGCGGACACCAGCCACTAATTCTAATTGGCTATCTGGATCGAGTAAGGCAGTGGGTTCATCTAACAATAACAAAGCACAACGACGGGCGATCGCACCGGCAATGGCTACTCGTTGTTTTTGTCCGCCACTTAAAGCATATATAGGACGACGTTGCAGTGAAAGTAAGTTGACTGCGCTAAGTGCTTCTTCTACTCTTTCTCTAACTTGCTTTTGGGGCAGTTGTTCTTGTACTAATCCAAAAGCCACGTCAGCACCAACAGTAGGCATTACTAATTGATGATCGGGATTTTGGAATACAAAACCAACGGGGTGTAAAACTCCTATTTCGCCACTTTTAGGAGTTAATAGCCCTGCGAGCAGTCTAAGCAAAGTTGATTTTCCACTACCGTTGGTACCCAAGAGCATCCAAAATTCACCCAATGGCACTTCTAAAGAGCAAGATTTGATTACCTGCGCTCCTGAAGGCCAATCAAAGTTTAAATCTTTTACTGAGATTCCCGGTTCACTCGTTTTGTTTTCCACCAATATTTCATTCCGAAGTTAAAGCAAAGAAACCAGGAGTTTTACCACCTCCACCAGCTGCACCTTCTCTCTTAGTCATCTGAACACCAGAAATTTCAGTTGCACGAATCGCGATTTTTTTCTCTACTTTGCCTTCGGACTCAAGTTCAATAATATCTGGATTACCAGAACGCATTGCGGATAAAACTAGCTGATAGATAGCTTCAGCATCTTCTTGAGTCTTGCGTTCAACAGATGCGGGGAAAGCTGTATTTTTTACTGTTAAATCGATAGTAAACATGGAACCTTAATTAAAATTAACTGTTTTGTCTAATTTTAGCGTCAGCACTAGGTTAACAGCCCGAACTCAATTATGAGAATGAAAAATTACTAAATCTAAAATAAATATTAACTATTCGCAACCTGTAACTATTCCCTGATATAGGACTCTTCGCATAGCCAAGCATTCAGGTAGAGTCGCAAAAAAAAATCAGTAATTTTTAAAACCCACTGGATAAATTACCTATTTTTCTATACAATAAAATTAGAGACAGTAAAAATTTGTAAACTAGATTGACAATCTAGTTGCTTTTCTGCATGAGGGCGGCAGTAAAATGCTTACCTCCGGCGTTGAATAAAGCTGTAATTATAACTATTTGGAGATTTAATCTCATGACCATCGCAGTTGGACGCGCCCCTAGTAGTAGAGGCTGGTTTGACGTACTCGATGACTGGTTAAAGCGAGACAGATTCGTTTTTATCGGTTGGTCGGGTCTATTGCTTTTCCCCTGTGCCTACATGGCTCTAGGTGGATGGCTAACAGGTACAACTTTTGTATCTTCGTGGTATACCCACGGTTTAGCATCTTCTTATTTAGAAGGTTGTAACTTCCTTACAGTGGCAGTATCCACACCCGCAGACAGCATGGGACATTCCCTATTGCTTTTGTGGGGACCTGAAGCTCAAGGTGACTTCACTCGTTGGTGTCAGTTAGGCGGATTGTGGCCGTTTGTTGCCCTTCATGGAGCCTTCGGTTTGATTGGCTTCATGTTGCGTCAATTTGAAATTTCCCGTTTGGTGGGAATTCGTCCTTATAATGCGATCGCGTTTTCTGCACCTATTGCAGTATTCGTCAGCGTATTTTTGATGTACCCCTTGGGTCAATCTTCTTGGTTCTTCGCACCTAGCTTTGGTGTAGCAGCAATCTTCCGTTTCTTACTATTCTTCCAAGGTTTCCATAACTGGACTTTGAACCCCTTCCACATGATGGGAGTAGCAGGAGTCTTGGGTGGTGCGCTATTGTGTGCAATTCACGGTGCAACCGTAGAAAACACTTTGTTTGAAGACGGTGACGGTTCTAACACCTTCCGTGCATTTGAACCAACCCAAGCAGAAGAAACCTATTCAATGGTGACAGCAAACCGTTTCTGGTC
>JBARZF010000155.1:0-30307 GCA_049649675.1 Rivularia sp. (in: cyanobacteria)
CTTTAAGCTCAAAAACTAACATGGTATTACCTCCAATCTTATACTACCATGAGTGGGATAACATTAATTAAATACAATAAAAATCCGTGCTGAAACCACGGGGCTTTAGACCCATTGTTTTCGGTAACAAATAACTAGTAACTTAGAGAGAATTTTTGACATACTCCTCACGCCTTAAGGCGTGAGGATTCTGGGTTCAAACAGCAACAGCAGGCATAGCCCGTCTTACGTCGCCTCGCCCAAGAAACAATGCCCTGCCTGTTTCGACTATTTATATCAAAAAGCCGTCCTTTAAGGACGGGGCTTTAAACCCATTGTTTTCGGTAAAGTAAATCTTAAGCCTTAATGGAATTGGAGAAACTGGGTTTTTGATAGAAAAGGTATGAGATAATTCAATACCCCCTCAAGCGCAAACCCCCAGTAATAGTGTTAATATTCGCTTTCCCAACAACCACCTATATCTGGTAACAGTTAACTGCTAACAGTTAACTGTTAACTGTTAACTGTTAACTGACATCTATTACCATAAAGCGCGAATTGGTGCCTTATTACCAGATGTGTTGCTTGGTGATTGTGCGGTAGAATCACTTCCAGTTGTGGATGTGCTGCCTTGAGCGGTGGTTGTTGGCACACTTTGGATAGTGGTAGGGTTAGTATTATTATTGTTCTGAGCAACGCTTTCTTCACCGCTTTGTCCAGAAGAACCGCCACTAGAATCACCAGCACCAGTCGCAGTACTATTAACATTAATATTAGCTGGAAGCACTTGGGATTGTTTTCCTTTAGTAGGAGCTTGTGCGTTACGTCCATCCATAGGAAAATTAATGCCTAACAATGTGCCTAGCAAAATTGCCAAGCCTCCAGCCATCAAAATTAAAGGTGTCCATCTACCCATTTTGTGTTTTATCTCCTTTTTAAACGAAATGGTATCTTGTGTTACTTACCAATCTTTCAATTTTCCGGAATCTAAAAAAAAGACGGCTTTTGACAATCGTCAAAAATTTTCAGCCAGTAAAATCGTTCCGCACCCTCGTTCGTTGGATTTGAACTATACAGCTATTGCAATCTGTAAACTTGCTCTTATTACTAACAGTTGATTGTTAATTACTCTATTCACTGCTGTTATAAAGGTCAATGCCATTTTGCTGCATGATTAAAATTTTAATTGATTTGCAAGCTGCAACACGCTCGATTGCATACAAACTATTGTCGATTGTTGAGCTAAAAGAACAGGCATCTTACGTTACCAAACTGGCAATTGATTGTTGTATATTGACACATTGCCATCTTCAGTTGTTGCTCTACTCTCTATAATTATGACAGTAAATTCCTCACACCAACTTTGGATCTACGACACCACGCTACGAGATGGTACTCAGCGTGAAGGTTTATCAGTTTCGCTGGAAGATAAATTACGTATCGCAAGAAGACTAGATGAACTGGGAATTCCTTTTATTGAAGGTGGTTGGCCAGGGAGCAATCCTAAAGACGTACAGTTTTTTTGGCAATTGCAAGAACAACCGCTTAAACAAGCACAAATTGTTGCTTTTTGCTCGACTAGACGACCATTAAAATCGGCAAGTACCGAACCAATGCTGCAAGCTATTCTTGCCGCAAATACTTTGTGGGTAACTATTTTTGGTAAGTCCTGGGATTTGCACGTTACCGAAGGTCTGAAAACAAGTTTAGCAGAAAATTTAGAAATGATTCGCGATACTATCGAGTATCTTCGCGGTCAAAATCGTCGCATTATATACGATGCGGAACACTGGTTTGATGGTTACAAACACAATCGAGATTATGCTTTACAGACTATAAAAACTGCTATTGCTGCTGGTGCCGAATGGTTGGTTTTATGCGATACAAATGGCGGCACTTTACCTCACGAAGTTTCGCAAATCGTTACCGATGTAATTAAAAGCTGTCCCCAAGGTATTCAAGTAGGTATTCACACTCATAACGATTCGGATACGGCGATCGCCAATGCTCTGGCTGGGGTAATGGCGGGTGTGCAGATGGTACAAGGTACAATTAACGGATATGGCGAACGCTGCGGTAATGCCAATCTTTGTTCTTTGATTCCGAATTTACAATTGAAGTTGGGTTACAACTGCATTGCTCCTAACCAGCTATCTCAACTTGCTCAAGCCAGTCGGTTTGTTAGTGAAGTAGTCAACCTCGCTCCCGACGATCATGCTCCCTTTGTCGGACGTTCGGCTTTTGCTCATAAAGGGGGTATTCACGTATCGGCAGTACAGAGAAATCCGCTGACTTACGAACACATCGAACCCGAGAAAATCGGAAATTATCGTCGCATAGTAATTTCCGAACAAGCAGGAGTCAGCAACGTTTTAATGAAAGCCCGTGGATTTGGCATTGAACTTGATAAAAACCATCCAGCAACGCGAGAAATATTGCAGCGTCTGAAAGAATTAGAAAGTCAAGGATATCAATTTGAAGCAGCAGAAGCTAGTTTTGAATTATTGATGCGCGAAGCTTTGCAAACTCGTCCTTCCTGGTTTCAAGTTAAAGGCTTTCAAATTCACTGCGATTTAGGAAAAGTCTTAGAAACAACCAAAGCACTAGCAACAGTTAAAGTCGCCGTAAACAATGAAGATATTTGGGAAGCAGCCGAAGGAAACGGACCAGTTGCAGCATTAGACGCAGCTTTACGTAAAGCTTTGATTAAATTCTATCCGCAAATCGAGACATTTGAACTAACAGATTACAAAGTTAGAATTCTCAACGGACACACTGGAACTTCAGCCACCACCCGCGCAATGGTGGAACTAGGAAATGGTACTCAACGCTGGACTACAATAGGAGTTTCTAACAATATATTAGAAGCCTCTTATCAAGCAGTAGTTGAAGGATTGGAATACGGTTTACTTTTACACTCGCAATTGAATGCTGAAGTTGGGTAATTGGGAATTGGTAATGGGGAATGGGTAATGGGGTATTGGGCATTGGTAGAGGGGGTAGAGGGGGTACAACTGTTCCTTGAAAATATGGGAAAACCCCTTAATTTGGGCGGAAATAGATGGTAGTTTTACCCAAAAATTCTTTGTTACGGCCCAAATAGATGGTAGTTTTACCCAAAAATTCTTTGTTACCGCCCAAATTCCTGCCCACACGAGTAGAAGTGAAGTCCACACTGGCTGGTTGAGAGAGGTTTTCCCATATTTTCATAGTTTTCCGGAACGCGGGAGGCAAAGATAATTTTAACTTTGTCCTTTAACCTTAATAACTACTTACAACTCCTAATTCCTCGCTCATAATTCTCAATCCAAAATCCAAAATCTAAAACAAAAACATCCGTTGTTAAAATCTAAAATCCAATGCCCTATTCCCAACTTATTAAATATTGTCCCAAGCTTGTGCTACGACTTGACTAAGCCAACGACGTTGCTGTTTATCAAGCACGGCATCTTCTGCTAAAAGTTGGTTTGTTAATTCTTCTAATGATTGACCTTGAGAACGGACTAATTTTATTACGCCTGCTATTGCTACAGCAACAAGTTCCTCATCAACCGGCTGTTGCTTCATAGCAAAAATTTCTTGGGGGTTATCTGGGATGGGATAATTCATGACGTGTGTATGTGAATAATTAAAGGAACAAAAAAACTTGCAAACTCTTAAACTTTCTTTACCGAATATTTATTCAACTGATAGGGCGGAGTGTACCGTAATTTACGACTTTCTTAAATCTGTCTTAATGAGTAGATTTTGGGGAAATGGCGACCAAATATGAAAGAAATTCTTTACTTAGAAATCCCAACGACCGATACAGCAGTAGTAAGAAACTGGTTGCAAACTGAATTTGAACCGGGAACTTGCGACAAAATATTAACGTCTGATGGCATTCGCTTGAAGTCGTCCGATACTACAGCTGTCAGTGCAAATATTACGGAAAAGTTACCCAATGAATTATCCGTATTCCTGTGGAATATGCAGCGAACCACGTATTTAAAGGTGTTTCGATGGGGCGATAAGTTTCCACAAGAGACACAAATTTTACAACAGCTAACTAATAAGCTACACAATCGCTTTCCCCATGATTATCCCGAACCACCGGCGATTGATTTGTCCAAACAATCAATTTTTGAAGCTTTAGCTGCTGATTATCCCCTTACTGTTAAGTATTTTCAGAAAATGCCTAACGGAGAATACGATCTAAACCGTGCTTACTGGTGGGAACAACGCTGGCGTGAAGGTGTAAGGAATCCCCAGGAGCCGAGGCAAGTTATCTTTTCGCATGAAGGTGCGATTAATTCTTCTTTCTCCCCCTCCTCTTCTCCTACTTACGATTTGATCTACATCGGCGGCGCGTTGGGAGTTATTCATGCGGCAGTGATGGCTCGATTGGGCTATAAAGTGCTGTTGCTGGAGCGTTTACCTTTTGGAAAAATGAATCGGGAGTGGAATATTTCCCGTTCAGAAATTCAAAGTTTGGTAAATCTGGGTTTACTGACTTCTGCTGAAGTGGAATCAATTATTGCTCGTGAGTATAAAGACGGATTTAATAAATTTTTTGATGCTTATATTCCGGATAAACTCAAAGCCTCGATTCTACATACGCCAACCGTACTTAATATACCTTTGAAATCAGAAAAATTTCTGAAATTATGTGGTGAAAAGTTGCGAGCAGCAGGTGGCGATATTTGGGATGAAACGGAGTTTATCCTCGCTGATATTGATGCATCTCAAGTTATTTTAACGGTTAAGGATTTGCCATCTCAAACAAGCAAACAAGTTAGTGGAAGATTGCTAGTAGATGCAATGGGAACGGCATCACCTATTGCATGGCAACTCAATCCAAAACGTGCTTTTGACAGTGTATGTCCGACAGTAGGAGCGGTTGTAGAAAGCGGGTTTGAACCACAAGTCTGGGATTCTAAATACGGCGATGTTCTCAACAGTCATGGAGATATTTCGCGGGGAAGACAATTAATTTGGGAATTATTTCCTGGAGAAAACCAAGAATTAACTATTTACTTGTTTCACTATCACCAAGTAAACTCTGAAAATCCCGGTTCCTTAATGGAAATGTACGAAGACTTTTTTACCATTTTGCCCGAGTATCGTCGCTGCGATATGGACAAACTCGTGTGGAAAAAGCCCACGTTCGGATATATACCGGGACATTTCAGTGTAGGAAGTCGCGATCGCACTGTTGCTTTTAATCGTTTAATCGGGATTGGTGATGCGGCATCGCTCCAGTCTCCCCTGGTATTTACCGGCTTTGGTTCTTTAGTACGCAATCTAGAAAGATTAACGCAACTCCTTGATACTGCGCTCAAACATGACTTACTTTGTGCAAAGCATCTCAATCAAATTAGTGCTTTCCAAAATAATATTGCCGTAACTTGGATGTTTTCTAAAGGTATGATGGTTCCCACCGGAAAATTTATACCGCCAGAGCGCATCAACGCCATGCTCAATACCTTCTTTGGGCTATTAGCAGACGAACCGTTGGAGGTGGCAGATACATTTATAAAAGATAGATTCGATTTCTTAACCTTTAACCGATTAGCGTTGAAAGCAGCGAAGAAAAATCCCGCATTACTATTGTGGATTTGGCAACTTGCAGGTGCTAAAGATTTATTTAGATGGCTTGGTAACTATATCGACTTTGCTCGTCACAGCATAATCAGCGCAGTATTTGGTAAATGGTTCGGAAGAATTGTCCGCTCAATGCAACCAAAGCTAGAACCTCGCTTTCCTGCACTCTGGTTGCGACTATTAGCCATGAATTATGCACTAAGCGCTGGTAAACCAGTTAACAGCGAACAGTTACCAGTTACCAGTGACAGAGTACCAGTAATGAGTAGGGAGTAGGGAGTAGGGAGTTAAGAGTTAGGAGTTAAGAGTTAGGAGTTAGGAGTTAGGAGTTAGGGGTTAGGAGTTATAAGTTAGGGATTAGGGGTTAGGAGTTATAAGTTAGGGATTAGGGGTTAGGAGTTATAAGTTAGGAGTTAGGAACTGCAAATTGGGAATTTTAGATTTTGGATTCAATAGTTATGAGTTAGGAATTAGGAATTATTTCTCCCCATCCCCTTGTCCCCTTGTCCCCTTGTCCCCTTGTCCCCCCATCTCCCCCTACCCTTCGGGAACACCTCCGGTGAACGGGTTGCGCCACTTGCCGTATTGTCGGGGAACCCGCGAGGGCGCAGTGGCTTACAATCTCCCCATCACCCAATCTCCCCATCTTTTTTTTGGGGAAATTTTGGCAATTCCACTGATGCAAAAGATTTTCGCCCTTTTGGTGGACGTTTGGGATAAATCAACGGCGAAGGAGAGCTAGTCTCGCTGTCTGTATCGCTGATTATCTCTAAAGATGCGGCATTCTGGGATAAGTCAAAAGCTGGAAAATGCGAAACTTCTTCCCAATAATCTTCAGTTTCGTTGGTACTACTGTTATTCATGGTGTTGGTAAAAGTTATTGTCTGCTCATCTTCAGTAAAGGAAGTTTGATGAGTTTCAATATTCACTACCTCAGTATTATTAGTTTCATTCTGTTCGATAACAGTTGTCCAAGTAGGAGCTATATCTTCATCCAGCGCGGAGGTTTCTGCATCTTGCTCTTGGGGAGATTCTGGGGATACAGATTCTGTTTGAGAAGCAAAAAATGTTTGGATAACGCTGTCTAATTGTTCTTCTAAGTCGGATGAATCTGATGGGGGAACTACTTGTTCGATAGTTGTTTCCTCGGTTTGTGAATTTGACAAGGGAACTACTTGTTCGATAGTTGTTTCTTCGCTTGCCCAATAGCGATCGCCTAAATCATTATTTAGATTATTATTTGTTTGAGTATCGTTTGTATATTTATCAAGTTCTATATCGGGATTAACTGTAAATTCCCAAGTAGAAGAAACTTCGGGAATTGAATTTTCGCTGTTATTAGCTGCCGATGTTGTGAAATTTTCTTCCCAAAGGTCATTTTGTATCTTATAGGAATCTGCGGGAGCCGACCAAGGTTTTATCGACTGCATACTACTTATACCTTTGGTTCGCTTGGGTTTATTTAACTGCGAACTATTTGTTAGATTGAGGAAATTACTGTCGCTATCATCAACGGTATCGTAACCAGGAATTGATGTTTCCAAACTCTTTTCTAAGGCAGCTTTGAATTGTAAAGTTTGACGCTGCTGCCGCTTGAGTCTAGTGCGTAACTCCCGACAAGCATTTTCCGATTGCGATAAAAGCCTGGTTTGTTCGCTGTACTTATGTTGGATCGAACCACATTCGCGTTCCAACTGAGCCAGACGTTGCTGGTTCAATTCGAGCTTTCCTTTATATGACTCAGCTACAGTTTCTTGACGTTGAGCATTTTGCACGGAATTTTCTAACTGCTCAAACAAAGATTGTATCTGTGCTTGAGCGGCGTTTAATTCCTGAGTTTGCTGCTTCAACATCGATTCTGCAACATTTGAACGCTTTCTTTGTCGCTGCAAAGCTGCTTCTGATTCACTTAAAGCGGTAGTCAGTTCCTCGGCTTGCTCGTACAGTTGATTGTTAGCGTTTTGTAATTCTCCATTTAATTGCAGCAGTTTCTCAAATTCCGCATTAATTATCCCTTGTTGCTCGACGTTAGGTTCAGCAACCCAATCCGAGTCCGAATTACTTTCCAAGTAGGTTTCATCATCGAATTGACGATCTCGATCCAACGGAGAATCAATAGTTATTTCGACTTCTGTATGAATATGGGAAGTCACTTCCTCTTGCTCCGAGTAATCCACATCTGCTGACGGCAGGGATTTCTCATTAGCTGGAGCTAGCAACAGTAATTCTCTTGCTCTTGGTTTATGTTCGCCAGCTAAAATCGAATAAAAAGGATTAGCCGTCCCTTCAGACGACTTTGGCGAATCAACAGAATTTAAATTTTTAATATTAACCCCATCATCCGGGGTTTGGGCTTCATGCATCACTCTTCACCCACCAGCTTCAATTTGAAAGCAGAGACTACGGTATAATTCTTCATTATTGATGCTGTCTTAACAAAATCTTCTCTTTTAGGCAAGACATATTTTCCCCAAGGGTAAGTGATTAATTATCGGCTTTGTTGCCCAACACCCCTGATTCAGCCCAAAAATAGAATTTGAAAAATATTTACAAATTTAATACAGTTCTAAACATTTGTCATCAAACAGCGATTTTTGATTAATTCACCGTGCTTCACAATTGCTTCAAACAATTTAGAGATTGTATTCTAATGTAGCAAATTACTCCCCCCCGTAAGCAAGTAAAGGTTGTAACGGGGTTGGGGGGGGATGGGGAGATGGGGAGATGGGGAGATGGGGACAAGGAGAGGGGGTAGAGGGGGTAGAGGGGTAGAATTTTTATTAACTCTTCACTCCTAACTCCTAACTCATCACTGGTAACTGCTAACTGTTAACTGTTTAAGGCAGCCAACGAGGATAAAAACCGACTAAAGGAAGTTGTTCTGGTTTTAATTCTGCATTAAGATCGCCGTCGCTAATAGGTAGGAGGGGCATTAACCATAAACTGCTTGTGCTAATTTCCTGCCCGTCGTTTGTTTTTAAAGGGCTTCCTCTGAATGAATTAGTATCTGTTACTGATTCTACTTGGTCGAATAATAACCCCAAACCATCGGGGGATAAGCTCATCTGTAAGTCTCTTTTGTCGGAAGGTAATATTAATATTGGTTTCTGCTGTCCGGTTTTGAGGTTTATTGCGACTAAATATGGCTGCTCTTGATATTCTTCTCCAGGTAATAACTGGGTTAATAAACAGTAAAGCGTGGGTGAAGCGGGGTCAAATTCACACTTTATAATTGAACCTGTAGTTTTGATTAATTGTTTTTGAGTACCTTGGTTGCTAACTAAAAATAAATCTCGCGTGTAATCGGTATTAAATTTCACTAAAACTGCTTGAGAGCCATCTTTGGAAAAAGCTTGCAGTACACCAAATTGCGGAAGAAAATCTAAGGGTTTGCTAGCGTCTGTTTGTATAGGTAGTATTGCCGTTCCTTTCCCTTGAGCAACTGCTACGGCTTTACTATCAGGAGTGATCAAAAAGTCTCCTGCTGGTTCTTCGTTTTTGATGCGTTGGGGTTCGCTTTCTTTAGCATTATCCCCTACTGATAGAAACCATAGCCCAAAATCACTGGGATTATTTTTATGCGCTCTTTGTAAAACTATAGTTTTTCCATCGGGGGATAAGTCAAATTTGAGAATTTGATATTCTTTACTATCTAAAACCAAATCAACTTTACCTGCTGGTTTTGCCAATATTTGTTTTTCTGCGGTAATACCTGTAGAGACTGTATACAGTTGAGCCGATAAAGTATCTTGGCTATTTGCAGCATGAGCCGAAAATAAAATTTTATCTCCTTGAGAAAATGGTTCAAAATCCAATACCACTATGTCTTTAGGAGTTAATAATGTTTTTTTCTGTTTGGTTAAATTATAGAGAACGAGTCTTCCTCTTTCTTTGTTATCAGCACCCAAGTAAAGAATAACTCTATCGTGAGAAACAAAATTACCTGTAAAAGGTTGGATAACTTTCTTTGTTCTTTTAGCAACAGCAAATTTATCTTTAGCACCTTCTAACTTTACTTTATATTCCTCTCCATAAGGGGCTGGTGTTAAAAGTGTATAAGCCATTCTTCGTCCTGCCCAACTTATTTTCCCAGCCAAAGGTGGTTCAATTTTTAAATTATTTTCTACACTTTCAATATTCATTGGACGGCTGAAAGTAAGACTAAAAGATATATCGTCGGCTCCAATTTTTTCATTTTGCCAGCTAAAGTTGCGAACACTTGGTTTAACCGCATCACCTTGCAATATTATCAATCCAATCAATACGGTTAAAATTATTATCAGTATTAAGGATACTCTATCTAATGGTTGAACAAATTTATTGTTAGTTCTCATTGGATTTTAGATTTTAGATTTTAGATTTTAGATTTTAGATTTTAGATTGATAGTTGTTAGTTCTTAGTTAATAGTTGTTGGTTGATATTTGTTGAACACTATATCAGTAATTCGGCTCTGTATAAACACTATAATATAACAGGATGTAAGCCTCTATGACCTACTCCTTACTCCCCACTCCCTGCTCCCTTATAGATTTTAAAACATCTTCTACTAACCACTAACAACTAACTACTATCTAATAACTATAAGGATTTTTAGGTTGTGAAACTTTTGTCATAGAATTACTTATAATTGTTAATTGGCGTTTTTCCCCAAGAGTTTGTGTTGCCATTTCTCCTTCGACTTCAAACCAACTATCTTGTTTAAATTCTTCTCTTGTTTGACCTTGTTTTAATTTAACGGGTAAGCCTACTGGGTAAGCATCTGCGGCACAGCAAGTAAGTACAAATCGTGCTAAAAATAAATATTCATTCCCTAAATCTGGCGGGTGAATCACAAATCCTTTCACCTTTACTTTTTGTCCGGTATATGCGTCTGGTTCTGGATAAACGCTCAACGTGCGCGTCCAATCTACTAAGGAACGTTGTTCGGGACGAACGGAAGTACGGAATGACTGAGGTTGAAGACGAGAATTTGCTTGTCCGAATTCAGCTACCCCTCTTTGTATTGCTTTATCGCTGGCAAAAACTCGGGGTGCGACACTAAAGCCTATAATTGCCACCACGATTAATAAAAAGCTACCGAAACGGGGGGGTATTAAGTTCATATGTTGAGCATCCTGAACAGGTTCGCGCTGTCGCAAAAGCTGAATTCCTTTAGCAATGCCAATAATTATTAATACGATGCCAGCTACAACAACTAATACAAAGTAATTAGGGTGAATAAGTAAATATAGCTCTTGTGAGAGCCAATATTTTAATAACAAAAATCCCCATGCTGTGATTGCAAGGACATCTAACCAAGGAAGTAAATTTTTTAAGCTTTTTGATCGCCGTTTTTTCTTAGAACTCATTGCTTATTGGTTGTGGGTGTGAGGAAGCGAAAATCACTATTAACACAGACGTGAAATTGACCGAACTTACTAGTAGATACTAATTATTCATTATTTTATGCGATAAGTATTTATCTTGCGGATTGCTTCTTCAGTAGATAGGACTTGCTTAAACGTCGGTAAAAAGACTTGCTCTGTAACGATTATTAAGCTCGAACGCTAACATTTTTGGCTAATATCATCTTTTTCTTCTGTTCCCCCCAACCCTGTTAAGAGTTCCCTCTTGTACAATTTAAGGCCGCATAAAAAGTTCGCTACACCTTAATATTTCATTTTCTAAATAAAATGCAAATTGACTATTAGGCAAAACAAAAACGTTAATTGTGCTGCTAATACGAAGAGATAAATAACTGCTTTAGGTTTGAATATTGATAGCATCAAGCCAATCCCTTTTAGGTCAATCATTGGACCGAAAACTAAAAAGGCTAATAGAGAACCGCTCGTAAAGCTCGAAGCAAAAGACAAAGCAAAGAAAGAATCGACAGTAGAACAAATAGATACAACTGTTGCTAATACCAGCATTGTAAGTATAGAAACAATTGGACCTATACCCAAACTGAGAATTAATTCGCGGGGTGCTAAAACTTGAATTGCTGCGGCGATCGCACTTCCTAAAACAAGTACTGCACCAAGTTCGCGTAATTCTTGTATGGAATTTTCTATGACAAGTCGCATTTTGTCCCAGAAGGGTTTACTTGGACTATAAGCCGGAAGAGTGGCTTCCACTGCCGCAGTTTCCATCCGCACGGCGGCTTGTCCCCCTAATTTCCCACCCAGTAAATAAGTACCGGGCTTTAAGATGCTGGGTACTGCTGCTTCTTTTTCTAAGTCGGCATCTTGAAGAAGTCCTTTTGCCAAAGCTTTTTGCGGTCGATTAAATTTTAAATAGCGAGCAAGTGTTGGCTGAACTATCGGACTTAAGTCTTTTTGAAAGCTGAAAACGTAGCCGATAATTGTGGCTATTAATAAAGAAAATACTACTCTTAATACTACTATTTCCGGCTGATCGCGGAATGCAACCCATGTTACCCAAATTACAATTGGGTTAATTGTTGGAGCAGCAAGTAAAAAGCCAATTGCAAAAGGTGTAGGGGCACCCTGAGTGATTAATCGCCGCGCTACCGGAACGTTACCGCACTCGCACACGGGGAACAAGAAACCCAAGAGACTTCCACAAACGGCTGCAAGCATTGGATTCTTGGGGACTTTTTCTACCAGCGCCCGCTCATCAACGAAAAACAGCAGCATACTGGAGAACAAAACTCCTATCAACAGAAAAGGAATCGCTTCCACTAACAAACTAAGGAATATGGTATAACCATTGCTGAGTTGATTCATAAGTATCGTTTATTTAGACCTTTTCAAGTCAGTGTTGATATTATCGGTAATAGATCCATTATTTTAACGAAATCGGGAATATACGTACATTGGTAAAGTAAACTATACATCATTTCGATATTTTCTCTACAGGTTTATACAGTTTTCGAGAAAATTACTTTTTTAATTAGCAGGAAAATAAACGATTACTTCTCATTTATAAGCCTCGAATAGCCCAGAATATCGGTAAGATTTGAACCCCGTACTATATGCATTTTCGTCTTTCTTCCTATGAAGATATTAAATCGGTTGTCGGAAAACGGAGAATCAATTATACAGAACTAATAAAAAAGTTTACAGTATCGGGTTTTCACTTGTAGACTTTATTTTTTACAAAATGTATTTTGATTTTTATTTATACCTCAAGAATAAAGAATATGACGAAGGTTATATTGTTAGAGCGCAATCTACATAAAACTGTTTCCAATTTAATAGTTTAAATTATGAAGTAAGAGATTGTTCTCAATCTTTTTCTATACTTACAGTAATTTAACTTTATATGATGTCATCTTCGACGCATTTTCATAAAAAGCGAATCCATTGTCTAAACCGATGGTATTCATTTTCAGTGCTGGTTGCTGTAACATTTTCTCTGACAAAAGTTTTATCTCATCTGAAATGAAATTATCTGCCGGAGTAAGTCTGAGTGGTGTTTTCTCTTGCAGGCTAGTTGCTCGAACCAAAAACACTGCTGTCTTCTTGTAATTCTGGTTATACCTTACGATAGAGTTTTACAACATCACATAAATGAGCTAGGTCAAATCTGGCAGAAAAATGCGGAAAAATACGGTTTTAGCGAATATTTTGGATTTTTGCTCCTGGATCGGGCTTATGCTCTCTCTTCTGAATACTGATATCAACTATTTTTATTATTTAATAAATGCAAAAAGCCAACCTAATACTTAAGAATTCAATCATTAGGATGAAGACATTTAGTTAAATTTAAGCGATGATATAAACAGTTGATTAAACAAAAAGTTTAGCAACTCTTAATGATTCAGATAAAGTTGAAATAGCGTCGGAAAGACAATAGATAAAGAAAATTTTATCTCTAATAAATAAATCAATCAACAAGAGTTGTTTAGTGGTGGAGGAATTTAAAGGAATTTAAGGTATGAAAACTCAAATTATCGCAGCAGCAGCATTAACTACTATGTTTTTAGGCGCTCCTGTTCAAGCCGAAAAACCTGTAGTATCGCAAGAAGCATTAGAGCTAACTGAAACAAGAGAATGTTACGCTTGTAATTTAAGAGGTGCCAATTTAAGAGGCGCTCATTTAATTGGTGTTGATTTAAGAAACGCTAATTTAAGGGGTGCTAACCTTGAAGAAGCTAATTTAGAAGGTGCTGATTTGACAGGTGCCGATTTAACAGGTGCCAATTTGGAAGGTGCTTTTATTAATGGCACAACCTTGAATAAAGCCGATTTGACAAATGCTAACTTGAGTGATTCTCAGCTATACAGCGCTCAATTAGAAGATGCAACATTGGTTGGTGCGGATTTAGCTGGAGCGGATATCTTTAATACTTCAGTAGGCGTTGGTGGTGAATACCTTGAAGAACAATAAGACTTTTAACTAATAAGAATAATCATCGGCTAGAGCATATTGATAGTTTATCAATATGCTCTACCTATTTTGGTAGCAATAGATAATTTATAGAAAGCATGCAGGATAGCGATACATACTATAAATGTAGAGACGTTGCAGTGCAACGTCTCTCTGCAATTGGATGTGTAATGAGAATAGAATTAAACGCTCTTATTTAACGAATATCTATTCACCCGTAATGGATAAACCTTCAACCCAAATTCTCGGACAAACTCCTCCTGGAGTTAATTCTCCTTCCTTCTCTACAAAAACAATTGATTTAAGAAGTTCGAGAAAATCTCCAGCTATAGTTGCCGAATCAATACTGGTTTTTTCTCCTTTATTCATTAACCAACCGTCAAACGGTAAAGAGAATGAACCTTGTAAAGACTGAACACCAGCATGAAGTGCTTGCAAATCATCAACCAAAATAACATTTTCAGCAGTGTCTAAACTAAACTGTTGTTCTGGTGCTGCACTTGCAAAAACGTGATAAAAGTTAGGACTGATGGTAACTTTCGCACCGATATTAGCATTCCCCGTGGGTTGAGCATTCATCCGTTTCGCAGTACCCGCACTATGGAGAAAATTCTTCAAAACTCCGTTTTCAATTAGGGATATCTTACGAGTGGGAGTTCCTTCCCCATCAAATGTTTCTGCACCAATATTTGCTGAATGTAGTGAATCATCGTAAAGCGAAAGTAAAGGAGAAGCAATTTCCTTACCCAAATCATCGGGAGTAGATAAACTCTGCTTATCAAGAATACTTTGAGCGTTAAATAAATTAGAAAAAGCACCGAGCAAGCTTAAAAAAGCATCTGGTGAAAACACAACCATATATTTACCAGTCGGAATTTTTCGATAATTCAAGTGACTGATAGTCTTTTCAGCAGTTTCTTTGATGCAGCCATCAATATCTAAATCGTTCACACCATAACTAATTCTAAAAGCACCACCACTACGCGGTTTTCTACCTTCCTGCTCAGTTTTACTGTAGAGAAAAACTGATGCTAAAGAGTGCGATTCGGCTCTCATTGCACCATCGCTATTAAGATAAAATCTATCAATTTCTCTTTGCGACAAAGAATTGTAAGGTACTCCCTTAATCGCTTCATGGGCTGCGAGTACTTTTTTTTCTGCTGTTAACAGACTATCTATCAAAGATGGAACGGGGGCTTGAGGGGATTTTTCTTGAGATGTACCGTTGCTTATTGCAGCCTTAGCTTCCGGGCTAAAATCGGGTACATTTTCTTTAACACCAAACGTACTTGCTTCAAATGCAGTTTTCAAAGCCAACTCCAATCCTTTGGAGTCTACATCTGTAGTACTTGTGACACCCATCGTATTATCTTTATTCCAGACTCGAACCGTTACACCAGAAAGATTGGTTGCTTTAACTTGCTTTGGTTCACCTTGGTCAACTTGAACGCTAGTTGAATCTACCGATGATCCGAAAATATCAAACTTTTTAATACCAAGTTTATTGGCACTTTCTTTCGCAGATGCTGCTATTTCCTGTATGTTAGGCATAATTATTTCGGATAAAAGGATTTGAATATAAGAAAGGGAACAGGGAGTAGGGAATGGGGAACAGGGAACAGAATTAAGCAATCCTATGCTTTAAACTTGCAGAATGAATTTATTTTATGGAAGTGGATAATTTGAGCAGTTATTTTGGTTGGGTAATGCTTATGCTTTACCCAACATTAGCTATTTAAATGACCAATCCAAAATCTAAAACAAAAGCATCCGTTGTCAAAATCTAAAATCCAAAATCCCTTTATCGTCCGCCCACAGTAATCGAATCAACTTTGATATGTGGCTGCCCTACAGTAGTATAAATGCTACCACTAACAGAGCCGCAGAAACCTGGAGCTAAAGACAAATCGCTCGAACACATGGAGATTTTATTCATGATTTCTTGAGCTTCGCCTATAAGAATAGCTCCTTTCAAAGGTTTAGTCATTTTACCGTTTTCAATCAAATAGGCTTCTTCTACACCAAAATTAAATTCACCAGTGGCACCAACGCTACCACCACCCATTTTCTTACAGTAAATACCTTTATCAATAGAGGCAAACAAATCCGAAGTAGAGTTTTCCCCGGTGGCAATATAAGTATTTCGCATCCGACTTGCCGCAGCATAAGTAAAATTCTGTCGTCTGCCACTACCTGTTCTGGGATGTCCGGTACGTACTGAGCCAGTTCTATCTGCCAAAAAGTTCTTAAGAATACCTTTTTCAATTAATAAGGTTCTTTGGGCTGGCATACCTTCATCATCCATATCAATGGTGCCAAAGGCATTATCGGTACGTCCTTCATCCCAAGCGGTTAAAGCTTCATGAGCAATTTTTTCGCCTTTTTTATTAGCAAAAGGAGAAGTGTTGCGTTCAATTTGAGTAGTTTCGAGTAAATGTCCGCAAGCTTCGTGAAAGATTACTCCACCGAAGTGATTCGCCATAATAATCGGATAATTACCCGATTCTACATAGTCGGCGTACAGCATTTTTCCAGCAGATTCGCCAACTTGCGCTGCCGCTTGTTGGAAATCCCAAGTTTTGAGAAAATTGGGGTCGCTAGTATTACCAGCACGTTCGGCTATAGAACTACGATGGGCACCATCAGCACATAATAAACTTAATGCTACCGATTGAGTTAAGCGGATATCGCGAGCAAAAGTTCCATCACTCGCAGCCACTAAAACTTCTTGCCAATCTCGGAAATAGGAAGCGCGACGGGATTGAATATGACTCCCTTTCTGCTTTAGTTGAGTAGTACTATCAAGTAAAACTTCTCCCATTTCTCGCATGGAGGTACATAAAGGCAACCATGCATTTTTGCCTCTCTTTGATGCGTAGTCTCTAAATAATTCCAGGTTAATTTCCGCTATAAAAGCATTTGGTGCTGGCAATTGTAACCCTACAATCGCCAAAGCTTTTTCCAAAGCGGCTTTTAAACCATTAAACGAAATATCATTTGTACTAACGTAGCAATCAGCTTTACCGCGAAATACCCTTACTCCAGCACCCGTAGAAAGACGAGGAGTAATACTGGTAATAGTGTCCTCTTCTGCTAGGCAACTAATATAATTTACGCGCTCTAAAAAGAATTCGAGAAAGTCAGCACCCGCAGCACGTCCCAAACCTAAGAGAGTAGATAAAGGTGCTGCCCAAGTTTCATCAAATTGCTCTTTTGTAGAAGAATATTGCAGATTGGGAAGTTGATTAGAAAGAAGTAGAGTACTAGTTTGCATGAGTTACCTTTTGGTGGAGAAGCGTTGTTTTAAGTTAGTTTTTGCAGTTCTTATTGTGAACATATTCAACAAACTGATAACAAACCTTTAGGGGCTGTGTATCATCTTAGCTAATATATATTCGGTTGTTAGAGTTATAACCAATAAACATATAACGGGCGAGTAAAAGAAAAATATACCATTTGTTACCGGGGTTGTAGAGACTTGATATATCACCTTTCTACAAATCGTCAGGGTTAACGCCCAATTCTCGCAGTTTTGCAGCCAGACGTTCGGCTCGTTGACTTTCTTGTTCGGCTCGTTCACTTTCTCGTTCGGCTCTTTGGCGTTCTTGTTCGACCGGAGTTAGAAGCCAATTACTATTATTGTCATACCAGCGCAACCACAAGCGTTCGATTCCTTTATAACTACCTTGCCAAAGTCCCAAACCGATTTCTAATCCCGGCATCCAAATACGTGGTTCTTCTAAATTAAGTTCCGTATAAGATTCAGCTTGAAGAATAAAGGCTCGTAAATTATCTGTATAGCGGTCAAATACGATGTAATAAGGAATTCTTAAAATTTGTTCGTAAACCTGCCATTTAGTTGGTGGTTTGTCTGCTTCTACTATACGTAAGCTTTGACCTAAATCTTCTTTCTCAGTTCCGGGGGAAATCAATTCTACCGCAACAAAAGGATTTATCCCCTCTTGCCAAATTACGTAACTTAAACGTAAATCAGTTTGTTCGTAAAGCCGAGAAATTCCGACTACTGCAAACCAATCAGGACGTTTATACCATAAAGGATTGCGGGAATTATAGTAAAGATTTAAATCGCTGGCAACAAAAATTTCATCAGCACCGTAAGTTGGTGGACGAAAAGTTTCCTCCAACAATTGCGGTTGATAAATATGAAATTCATCCGGCAAACCAGGTTCAAGTGGATCTTCACTAGGTAGATCGTACATCGTCGGAAGACTTTCTTTTGCAGGAATTGGTGGGTCTGTTTGGTACATACGTGCTATGACCGTACTCGTCTAACTTGATGGTAGCGGATAAATGGGATGGGGAGATGGGAACAAGAGGACAAGGAGATAAGGAGAATTTCAACCTTTAACCTTTAACCTTTAACCTTTAACCTTTAACCTTAATTACTCCTAACTTATAAAACCATTTTGCTGCAAATATTTAACAATTTTACTAACATTTTCTTCAATGGTTTCTTGATTGGTATTGCAAACAATTTCTGCGTTTAAAGGAGGTTCGTAAGGGTCGTCTATTCCTGTAAAACCTTTAATTTCTCCTGCTCTTGCTTTAGCGTACAATCCTTTAACATCTCTTGCCTCACACACTTCTAATGGTGTATTAATATAGATTTCTACAAAGTTATTAGTAATAGCTCGAATTTCATCTCTGATTTCTCGATAAGGACTGATTGTAGCAACAATTGTCACAACTCCATTGCGACTAAGTAAGTTAGCTACAAATCCGACTCGACGTATATTTGTATCGCGGTCTTTTTTACTAAAGCCTAATCCTTGAGAAAGCCAAGTTCTAATTATATCTCCATCTAAAACTTCAACGGGACAGTAAATAGCTCTTAGTTTTTCTTCGATTCCTTTGGCGATCGTGCTTTTACCCGCACCACTAAGTCCTGTCAGCCAAAGCGTTACACCTTTATTATTCATACACAATAAATACTAAATTTAAAGTTGCAGGTGAAATAAAATGTCCATAGATGCTCTAACGACAATTTTTTTTATAACTCCTAATTCCTAACTCCTAACTAGTCACTGATAACTGTCATTTCCGGTATTCGTCCCCGCAATCGCCGATTAATTTGTATAAGTCTTGCGATTGATTGGATATTGCATCTATTTTATTTAAATCATCTTTGTCAAGGTTGAAGTTAAATACTTTTTTGTTATCTTCAATATGTTGGGAAATGCTAAGTCTTGTACCAACAATTACACCCCCCACAGATGGCTTATCTAAAATGTAACGGACTGCTATATTAGCTATGCTGACATGATGTTTATCGGCTATTTGTTTGAGAGTGAAAAGTAATTGTTGAAATAACTGCCAACTACCCCAAATTTGGATCGCATTGTTGTATTTTCTCAAGCTAGCGCTATTTAATTTTAATAATTTTGGTGCCGATTTCCCTAAATATTTTTCGGATAATAAACCACCGCATAAGGAACCATATGTAAAAAGTTTGATGTCATGTTGTTGACAAAAGTCTACCATATTCACTTCAGGACGGCGATCTACAATAGAAAATTGCACTTGATTGGAGACTATTTTAATTCCCGATTCAATAACTATTTGTAAGTGTTCGGTATCAAAGTTTGTTAAAGCTAAATGTTTTATTTTACCCTCAAGTTGAAGTTCCATCATATATTTGAGAGCATCGAGATAATTTTTATCCTCGTATTGCCACCAATGGAACTGCATTAAATCTAACGCTTCTACATCCATTCTTCTTCGAGATATGTCGATATTCTCTTCGACAATCTGCTTAGTCATTTTTCCCGGACGAGGAACCCATTTTGTAAAAGCTTGGATGTTGGATAAAGCTTCTTCACCACGGCTTGCGGCTAGCTGACGGCGAAATTCGCCAATAAAATCTTCGGCAGGGCCGTAATGGTCTGCTAAATCCCAAGTAGTAAACCCTGCATCCGTGTATTTAAACATACTTTGGATAGCAGCTTTTGGATTAATTCCACCATGTCCTCCCGATACCTGCCACATTCCATTTAGAATACGACAAATGCTTAAATCGGAAGTAAGTTGTAAACGAGTTTGCATTTTCAGTTATCAGTTATCAGTTATCAATTATCAATTATCAATTATCAATTATCAGTTATCAGTTATCAGTTATCAGTAACCATTAAAAATTTGTTCTTGTCTCCATCTCCCCCGAACCCCCGAACCCCCGAACCCCCGAACCCCATCTCTGCTTCATCCAGCTAACTCTACCATTTCGCGGACGTTTCCTTTTACTCCACCTATTCCTTGTGTAAAATGACGATCTTGTTTGCGGACAATCATTTTTATGCCGTTTTTGGGTGCCATGATTATGTTGCCGGAACGGTCTATTTTTTGCTTATAAATGTATTCTAAGCGGTATTTTTGCAATAACATTGATAATACAATTTTGATTTCCATCATTGCAAAACCTGCACCAATACAAATACGACTTCCGGCACTGAAGGGGTTATATTCAAACATTGTTGGCTCAAATGTTTCCCATCTTTGAGGATTAAATTTCTCCGGTTGTGGGTAAATTTCTTTTAGATGATGAGTGTGGTAGATGCTGACGAAAACTTCCGTTCCTTTGGGTAATTCATAACCTCCGAGTTCGGTTGCTTGGGAGGTGACGCGAGCATTCCAAGGTACTGGAGTTAATACGCGCATACTTTCTTTAATTACTCTTTCTAATAAAGGTAGTTTTTGTAATTGTTCTACCGTCGGGGCTTCTCCATTTAATACGCTTTGTAGTTCGTCCACTACGTCTTGGGCAATTTGGGGATGTTGCGATAAAAGGAATAGCGTCCATGTTAGTGCATTTGCGCTGGTTTCATGTCCTGCTGCAAAGATAACTCCTGCGTGTCCTAAAAGTTCATCTTCATTTAAAGTTAAACCTGTTTCTGCATCTCGTGCCCGAATTAACATTGAAAGCACGTCACCCTCATCTGTATTATTAGCTTGTTTGCGGCGAATTAACTGACGCATTTCTTCATCAAGTTGCGCGAACAAGTTGAGTAAATGATGGAATGGAAGCCCCGGAATATCAAAAGGCAAAAGTGCGATCGCCAAGTTTCCATTTATCCCCAATGCTTCTTGCAAAATCTGTCCGCTTTTAGCCCCTTGTTCACCAACATCACTACCAAACAAGGTTTTAGTCGCTACTCGTAGGGTAAGAAGTCGCATTACTTGAGCAATATCAACCGGCTTATCTATAGTTAATTGCTCCAATACCGATTGCGTAATAGCAACCATGTCCGAGCGGTAAGAATCAATACGTTGCTTATGAAAAGCTGGCATTAAAAGCTGGCGATGCTGGCGGTGAGTTGCTCCGTTTACGCCAAATAAACCAACACCAAAATGCTTTAAAGGTTCGGTTCGCGATGAATCATTGTGCTTACTATACATCATCCCGGACAAAGGATATTTATAATAAACTTCGTGCTGGCTGGTGACTTGGCGTACATTTTCCGCACCACAAGTAAAAACCGTACCGGGACATTCCGTAAGGGGCGAGTATATATGAGTACCGCCGCCTGCGGTCAGAGAAACCACGGAGCCATAGGTTTCAAACAGATGGCGAGTATATCCAATAGAATCATTTACAAAGCGTAAAATTATCGCAAAACGTCCCAAAATTGTATTTGCAGACGGTCCGGGTACGTTAAATTTTGGTAGTAGGTCGGCGGTGGTCATTTAGAAAGATGGGGAGAGGGGGGAGAGGGGGTAGAATTTCTAATTTCTAATTTCTAATTTCTAATTTCTAATTTCTAACTGATAACTGCTCACTGCTCACTGCTCACTGCTCACTGCTCACTGCTTCGGCCAATTATTTTCAGCTTGGTTTAAAACGTAGATAGATACAGCTTGTATTTCTGGTTCGGTTAAACGATCTTTGTAGGCTGACATATTGTTTTTACCGTATGTGACAATATTAGAAATCGCTTCGATAGAATCCATTTTATATTTTTTTAAGGCTTTCATTTTCAGGTTTTTTCCGCGTCGAATTATATTACCTCCATTAATATGGCAACCCGCGCAATTTGCTGAAAAGATTTTTGCTCCATCAACGGTATCTGCTAAAACTGGTTGTTGCAAGCAAATCATCAATAATAAAATTGTAAATAAGACAAATTTAATCAAAGCTTTCATTTTGATAAATAGAAATTTGGACTATGCTTAACTTTAGCATTTAATTAATATTTACCAATTATCATTTGTTTCTAGGAGCGGGCATATACTATTTATCTATTCTAAATTATCAAAAATATATCTTATGGAATAAATATTTGATTTTCATCGCTATTTTCTATCTAAAGGATGTACCACTTTAATGAAATACTACGTCAATATATAGAGGCGACAATATGTCAATAACATTTTCTAAATTATTTACATAGGTATAGAATATGGCTGACAATATCAAAGACCAAATTAAAACAGACTTGCAACAAGTTAAAGAAACCGGACAGCAAAGAGTTGATAGAATTCGAGAGATTGTAAAACTTGCTGTTGGTGGAGTAGTTTCTGAATTTAAAGAAGGTTCGGTTGAACTTCGAGTACTTGTTAAAGATGCTGTTTCTGCTGTAGCTGAAAACTTACAAGGAAAAGGTAGCGAAATCAAAGAAGAAATTACTGCATCTATTGAAGGTGCTGTGGAAGCTGTTGATAGTAAGCGTCGAGAAGCTTTAAATAAAACTCAGTCAGAAGTTAAGCTATTACAAGCTCAAATCGATGACGAAGAAGATAAAATTCAGCAAGAAGTTGATGGTATTTTGACAGAAATTCAAGATACAAGTCAAGAAAAATCTACAGAAGCTCAAACTGCAATAAAATCTGCTGTTGAATCCATAAAAAACAGCGAAGAAGCTTCTTTGTTAAAGAAACGCTACGCTCAACTACAGGCACAATTAGCTATTGTCAGAGCGAATTTAGCAGCACGTTACGGTGGTGATGGCGATAACGTACAAACCTTTTTGAACGATGCTAAAACTTGGTACGAAAAATCTCGTCCTCAAGGTGAAGAAATAGTTACTCAGGTTAAAGATAAGCATTCTGACGTGGAAACAAAACTTGCTGAAGCAGGTAGTTCATTGGCTAAAAAAGAAAGTCAGCTAAAACAAAAACTAAGAGAGTTGCTTTTATCAACTGCTGACTGGTTGAAAGAAAAATAAATTAACAAATAACTAATAAATAGTTGTTGTTGAATTTAGTATGAATATTAATGTAGAGACGTTGCCGGGCGCAACGTCTTTTTAATATTTTGGATTAACAAATAAATTTTATATTACAGCCCGCGCAGGTGGTGAGAGCAGCCCCGTGGGTCGCGTCTCCCGCAGTACGAGGGGACTGCCGTTAGCGCAGCGAGGCGTTAGCCTTACCCGGAGGGGCTTTGTAATTATTATAGTTATTACTAGGGAGCGAGACGCTCCCACTACAATATGTTTTTCAACATTTGGAATGCTCCCTAATAAATCAGTTTTATAAATTAAATGTTTAATTCTTATTCTCTATTCAAATTTTCAATCCAAAATCTAAAATCTAAAATCCAAAATTAAAAGGGTGGACATTAGCCACCCCCCCAATATCCTATATAAGAAGTTTGCTCGTATAGAGCATTATACTCCTCGTTCCAATTCATTATGCTTGGTAATTGCCCATAAAGCGTGAATACTTCCGGGAAGCCATCCTAACAAGGTTAATCCAATATTAATAAATAAAGTGGGACCAACTCCATAGGTTAAGAAAATACCAACGGGAGGTACGAGTAAACCAAGTAAAAGTTTCATAGTGTTTTGACCTTTTTAATTACAGTTAGTTGAAGCGATCTCAGACAAACCAAAATTTATGATTCTATCTAAAGATATATTTTGGTTTCTGATTACAAATTCTATTAATTAGCTAGAAGGTAATTCAGCGTTGTTGTTTGCTTTCCCTGCAATAAGATTCTTTTCTCCCATATAATTGCTAATGAAGGTGTTAGCAAAAGACATAACTACAGGAGCTAGGAAGAAAGCGATAAGTCCGTTAACTGCGAATCCGGGGGTTACAGCAGCAGCTAACCAGAAACAAAGTCCGTTAACTACAAGCGAAAATGCTCCCAATGTTAACAAGTTAATTGGTAAGGAAAGTGTGGAAATAATAGGCTTGATTGAGCCATTTACTAAACCAATTACCAAACCAGCAATCATAGCTGATGGGAAGTTAGCTAGGTTTACACCTGGAACTACTATGTCTACTATTAGCAAGCTTAATGCGGTTGCTAAGGTTGTTAAAAATATGCTTAACATAATCTCTACCTAAAACAAAAATCGTTTTCTTGAACTCTTATATATATAGTGAACAATTATCTTGAAGCAAACCTCCGTAACAAGATAGATTTGCTTTATATCAAAAGGTAGGGAATGGGGAATAGGGAATTAAGCATTGAGAATTAAGAAGTAGATTAATGTTAAGAAATGTAAAATATAGTTGTAAACTCCTAATTTTTACTCATAATTCCTAACTAAAATTTGTAATTATTGTATATTTAATCGCAATTTTATTATTTTTCTGTATCCAATTTAAAGTAAAGCGAAGAGTTATATAAAATTTTTTCTTGATGAGTTTGTAAGGTGCAATCGGACAAAGGATAAGCAACACAGGTGATGGTATAACCAGCTTCAATTTCGTGAGGACGAAGAAATGTTTGCTCGCTTTGGTCAACCTTTCCACTGATTATTTTTGCTACGCAGGCTGAACAATTTCCTTGTTTGCACCCAGATGGTAAGCGGATGTTTTCGTCTTCGGCGATATCTAATATATATTCGTTGTCGGGTACTTCAATGATGCTGTCTAATCCGATATCTTGGTTGATTAATCGTACTTTGTAATTTGGCATGAGCTTTCATATAAAAACAATTGAGCTGAAGCCTTCACCCGCTTATGGGTGAGGCTACAATTACAAAGCCCACCTGCGTGGGCTGAAGAGTTTAATTATTATTTGTGGCTTTTAAACCCACTTATAATTAATTCCCGACAATTTCTGAAACTTTGTCAGCCATAGATTTATCCAGACGAGCGCCGTGAACTTGTACTATACAAGAAGCTAGATAATTTCCCCAACGTGCGGACTGTTGAGCGTTTAATCCATTGGTTAATCCGTACAATACTCCACCAGCGAAGGAATCTCCCGCACCAACTGTATCAATGGCTTTAACTGGAAAACCTGGTACGCTTACAACCTTTTTGTTTTCTACTACCAAACAGCCATTAGCACTATCGGTAATAAATCCGGTGTCAACGATTTCGCCGAGTTTGCTGGCACAATCTTCTAAAGATTCGCTTCCAAAGAAATTACGAACTTCATCAGCGTTGCAAAATACTACATCGCAGTATTCCGAAACTAACTTGTGAAAATCATCGCTAAAACGACTTACCAAAAATAAATCGGAAAAGGTATAAGCAACTTTTACACCCAAGCGCTTGGATTGCTCCATAGTTTCAATGCTAGCTTTCTTTGGATCTGGTGCATCCCAAAGATAACCTTCGACATAGCTATATTGACATTGACCTAATTTATCAACGTCGATATCGCTAGGAGCTAAATTGGTGGAAACTCCCAAATGAGTACACATAGTACGTTCAGCATCGGGAGTAGTTAAAACCAAACAGGTACCCGTGGGACCATGATTTTCTTCCGTGGGGTGAACATCAAACCCAATTCCAGCTTCAACTAAATCTTCACGATAAAACTCACCATTAGTATCGCGAGAAACCTTACCAGAATAAAAACCCTTACCACCACTTTGCGCGATCGCAATCATTGTATTAGCAGCAGAACCTCCGGAACTCAATTCCAGGGAATGATGTTTCAACTCCCGCAATAAATGACCTTGTTTTTCGGCATCCATGAGAGTCATACCACCGCGACTCAGATCGTTTTTCTTCACGAAATCATCTTCTACCATTGCCAAGATGTCCACCATAGCGTTACCCACGCCAAAGACATCCACTGATTTAGAATTGTTTTGTCCTGCTGTCATTTAATTTACGTTTATGTTAAAGCTGCAATTTTAGTTTAGGGTAATCCGTGGAATTAATATAGTTGTGGTGGGGGATTCCTATATTATTTGTAGGGTGTGTTACGGCTTGAAATAATTTGCGGACATAACAAGATAATGGGTATTGCCGTAACGCACCATCTTTATTAGATATTCGTAAAAATAATTACGATCGATCCGACTGTATCCACATCTGCCTTCTTGTTGCAAACCCCCGGCTAATAGCGAAAGTCCATTGAAATGGACTGAAAATATATTTAGTATAAGTTTGTATGTTTTTAGGTATTATATTTAATTTTTTAGTCATTTATTCGTAAGTTATAAAATATGAATAAAATACATTAAAAAATAAAATTATGACTGCTAAGGAGTTGTTAGAGAGTTATGCTGCTGGGGAGAGAGATTTTTCTCGGCTCGATTTGCCTGGAATTCGCTTGGAAGGTGCCAATCTTAGAAGTACTAATTTTAGGGAAACTGATTTAAGTGATGCTGGTTTAGATTGGGCTAGTTTGAGTTATTCCGATTTTGGTCATGCTAACTTGAGTGGAGCGCGTCTGGGTGAAGTTGATTTAGTAGAAGCTAATTTAGAAGGAGCAGATTTAAATGAAATTATTTGCGGACAAACTTCCTTCAGTGATGCTAATCTCAATCATGCTGATTTAAGAGGAGCTATTTTAACGGAAACGTCTTTCTACGATGCCAACCTCAGTCATGCCAATTTAAGCGGTGCTAAAAATTTCAGTATTGATAGATGTGACGGAGCTATCTTTTATAAAACCATAATGCCTGATGGAAGTATCAAAAATTCTTAGATTAGGTAAAATAATTTCAAATAAAAATAGTTAATTTCTAGTCCATTTTAATGGACTTTTGCTATTAGACAGGGGTTTGCAACAAGAAGGCGGATGCGGGTAAAATAGATAATTTATAACAAATTTATAACAATATTTAGTGCGCTTTTAAACTTAATCTAAGGCTACATTTTCGTTGGTAATCTAAATACGGGGAGACGTAGCACTGCGCCCCGTCTCTACATAATAGATTTGTTTATTTCAACACCAAACGTTGGGTTACGGCGCATTATCAATATCGCATGAAACACAAAGATATTTGCGCCTTTAACCCAACCTACCATCTGATTTATCAGACTTTGGCTATTAGCCTGGGAATTTATTCCAAGGCGGTATTATCGTAAAACAAACCAATCTCATTTCCCTTCCCCTCAATCAAAACTCCGCGTACCTTTGCGCTTACCTCCGCGCTCCTCTGCGTTTAAAAAGATTATTTCAACACCAAAAAGTTGGGTTACAGCGCATTTTCAATATCCCATTCGCGCCTTTACTCCCTCTCCCTTAATAAGGAGAGGGCTGGGGTGAGGTTTACTGACTCACGGCTTTCATCGACAAACCAATCCGCTTCAATTTCTGATTAACTTCCAAAACCTTCACTTTGACAACTTCCCCAACTTTAACTACCTCTTTTGGATCTTTCACAAATTGATTTGCTAATTGAGATATATGCACCAAACCATCTTGATGCACTCCCACATCTACAAAAGCGCCAAAGTTTGCCACGTTTGTCACAACTCCTTCTAATACCATTCCTTCTTCTAAATCGGAAATTTCGTTAACTCCTTCTTTAAAAGTGGCATATTTGAATTCTGCGCGTGGATCTCTTCCGGGTTTTTCCAATTCCCCGATAATATCTCTTAATGTTGGTTCTCCAACTTTATCTGTAACGTACTTTTTCAAATCAGCTTTTTTAAGGTTTTCAGCTATTTGAGTAACTTGCTTTAATTCGACTTTCAAATCTATTGCAATATTCTTAATTACAGCATAACTTTCTGGATGCACTGCTGTATTATCTAAAGGATTTTCACCACCGCGAATTCTTAGAAAACCTGCTGCTTGCTCGTATGCTTTTGGCCCTAATTTGGCTACTTTTAACAGTTGACGGCGATTTTTGAAGGCTCCGTTTTCGTTGCGGTATTGAACTATATTATTGGCGACGGTGGATGAAATTCCGGAAACGGATGTTAAAAGTTCTTTGGATGCTGTATTTAAATCAACTCCGACGTAGTTTACGCAACTTTCTACGGTTTCATCAAGTTTCTTTTTGAGCAATTTTTGGTCTACGTCGTGTTGATATTGTCCCACACCGATGGATTTGGGGTCAATTTTCACCAATTCGGCGAGGGGATCTTGTAAGCGACGACCTATACTTATTGCTCCCCGCACGGTAATATCTAAGTCGGGAAATTCTTCAATTGCCACTTTACTAGCTGAATATATCGATGCACCGGATTCGTTAACCATGACTTTGACTGGTTTGAGTTGCATTTTTTGCAAAACTTCGGCAACAAATTCATCGGTTTCGCGGGAAGCTGTACCGTTACCGATCGCAATTAATTCAACTTTATATTTTTCCATCAGCTTTTGCAGTGTTTTGGCGGCTTCGCTGCGTTTTCCGGCTCCAGTGTGGGGAAATACCGCTTGATACTCTAGAAACTTTCCGGTTTCGTCCAATATCGCCACTTTGCAGCCAGTTCTAAATCCTGGATCGATGGCTACTGCCGGTTTCATTCCTGCTGGTGCTGACAATAATAAGTTGCGTAAGTTGGTTTCAAAGGTTTTGATTGATTCAATATCTGCATATTCTTTTTTCTCGGATATAACTTCATTCGTCAGCGAGTTTTTCATCAAGCGGTTGAATGCATCTTTGAGCATCTGCTGATAAAATTTGCGAATTTCTGGCTGTAGGGAGCGAATTTCTTCGGATTCTAAATAATCAAGTACATAATCTTCATCAAAAACGATTTCGTAACTTAATATCTTTTCCTTGTCTCCCCGACACAAAGCCAACATATTATGAGGAGCAATATTACGAACTCTCATTTGATAATCGCGGTACATTTCATATTTTGTCGTACCTTCAGGATGTTCGTCTTTAATATTAGAAACAAAAACTCCTTCTTCTAACAGTAATTCGCGTAAATATGCCCTTAACTTAGCCTTTTCCGCCGTTTCTTCCGCTAAAATATCGCTGGCACCTTTAAGCGCTTCTTCTGCGGTTTTAACTTCTTTTTCTGGATTTTCTAGATTTATATATTTAGCTGCTTCTGAATTTAGATCGGCATTAGCACCATTTTTGACATTTAATGATTTTATAAACTCAGCTAACTCCAGCAGTCCCTTTTCTTTAGCAATAGTAGCGCGAGTACGACGTTTGGGACGAAATGGTAAATATAAATCTTCCAATTCTGTCTTTTGCAAACATAATTCGATTTGCTTTTTCAACTCCGGGGTGAGTTTACCTTGTTCCTCAATAGCATTTAATATTACGGATTTTCTGTCTTCTAATTCTGTAAGATAAGTGAACCTATCCGATAAGTCGCGTAACTGAGTTTCATTCATCTCCCCAGTACGCTCTTTACGGTAGCGTGCAACAAAGGGGATAGTTGCACCTTCAGCAAATAATAAGAGGGCGTTTTGCACCTGAAAAGGTTTAAGATTGAGTTCGGTGGCTAACAGTTGGGGAATATTCAGCATCATTCTGCGATTCTAAAACGAACACTACATAAAAGGTAATTTTACGCCCTATATTTAAAGAGCGCTGGTATATAGTGATAAGCTAATATACGCGCACCATAAAAAAACATTCGGATTAGTTATCCGATGCGCTGTTTGTATAGACAAGATGTTGTAACAAAAAGCTAAAAGGTGTAACATTAGTTACACAATATTCCCTTGCAGCGTTATCATAATTTGTATAAAAGCAAATGCTTTGAATTCGGAGTTGAGAAAAGATGCCTTTGTTTTTTCTAATGCCACTTTCTATCTGTGTAATTACCGGCTATTTTTATAACACATGTAGCGATGAAGTGGGATATTTGTCAGGTTTATTCGCGATTATTAGTTTTATTTTGAGCTTGATTTTAGCACCTTGGGAAATCCAAGCTTTGCTATTAGTTGTAGTATTAGTTACTGCTAAAAAATTGTTGCAGCGAAACGAATATAAACTAAAAAAAGGGAATAGGGAATAGGGAATAGGGAATTGGTAATTGGTAATTGGTAATTGGTAATTACCTATTCCCTTAAATATCATCTAGATAGAATAAAAATTAATCATAAACTGTTTCAAATATACCTAATTACATGAAATAAAAATTAAATTGGCAAGGTAATTATAAATTTAGTTCCTTTTCCAATGGTTGAGAAACAATCAATTTTTCCGCTGTGTTTATCGACAATAATTTGGTAACTAATCGCTAATCCTAATCCGGTTCCTTTTCCTACAGGTTTAGTTGTAAAAGATTGTTCAAAAATTCGAGCTTGTACTTGGGGAGGCATACCTAAAGCGTTATCCTCAA
>JBARZF010000156.1:0-17768 GCA_049649675.1 Rivularia sp. (in: cyanobacteria)
AAATTCACATATTCCTATTCCCCGTTACAGACTGTTAACCTAACAGAATAAATACGATATAACCATTAAAAATAATGTCAAATCATGTATTATCGCCAGACACTCAAGCAATTTTATTATTATGTGCTAACTTCGGACAAAATCGCAAAATTGAACCGCAACCCTTGACTCTTAGTGAATATAATTCATTAGCTAATTGGCTGCGAAATAATCAAATGCGTCCAGCAGATTTACTCGAACCAATAGCAGGAAAATACCTAAAAAATCTTAGCGAAACAAAACTTGAATTGAGCAGAATATCGGCTTTACTCGAACGCGGTACAATGCTAAGTTTAGCTGTAGAAAAATGGACTAATCAAGGATTATGGATATTAGGAAGAGGTGATACGAATTATCCCAAATGTCTCAAGCAAACATTAAAACATTCAGCACCAGCAATTTTGTATGGAGTTGGTAATTCTAAATTATTATCAATGGGAGGATTGGCGATGGTAGGCTCTCGCGATGTTGATGAAGAGAAATTAGACTATACAAAAAAAATCGCTCAACAAAGCGCTGTGGAAGGAATACAGGTCATTTCCGGTGCAGCGCGTGGTGTAGATAAAGCGGCGATGTTAGGAGTATTGCAAGCCGGAGGAACATCTGTAGCTGTGCTGGCGAATAGTTTGACTAAAGTATCTGTAGATAGGGAATATCGTTCAAGCATTAAAGAAGGAAGACTTGCATTAATTTCCAGTTACGATCCCGATGCTGGTTTTAATGTTGGTAATGCAATGGGACGAAATAAGTATATTTATGCTCTTGCAGATTATGCTCTTGTGATTGATTCAACTGCGGGTAAAGGTGGTACTTGGGCTGGTGCGGTGGAAGCAATTTCCAAGTTAAATATATCAGTTTTTGTGAGGATGCACCCTACTATATCCGAAGGTAATCAGCAATTACACGATAAGGGAGCAAAAGTCTTTCCACCCGAACCTTGGAATGATTTGAAACAACTTTTGATATCAACAGCATCTTCAATTGAACCATCAAAAGAAACAAAAGAAATAAAACAAACTCCTCAAGAATCATCTACCTCAAAAGAAATTTACGAAGCAGTTTTACCTTTAATTCTGAATCATTTACAACAACCATTAGATGCAAAAACTCTTGCAAAATCCTTAAACGTGAGATTATCGCAAATGCAAGATTGGTTAAATGAAGCTGTAGAAGAAGGAAAAATCAAAAAAACTCAAAAACCAGTTACTTATGTTGTGAATCAATCGGCTACTCAGCTTTCTATGTTTTCAAATTAGTAGGTTTGCGAAAAATAAACCCGTATCTTGTAGTTTTATAGTTGATAATTCAAACTTAATTGAACCCACGCAGGTGGGTTTTGCCTGTGTAGCCGTGTTAGCGGAGCGTGCCCGCCAGGGCATATTAATTCGCCAGGTGCGGCATATTCAATCGCCAGGTATTCTCACAATGCGGTATATTAATTCGCCAGGTATTCTTAAAATACACAACCCATAAATAGGAGAATATCTCAAAGTGCAGCCAGATTTAATCGGTTTAGAAATTACTAAAGGAGAATTAAGACGCTTAACGGGAGTAGATTCTGAAGATGTATTTCGCCCTTCGATTCTGAAAAACCGCGAAAAACGATTTGCTTTTTTCATGAACGAAGTAATTACAGCCCTAGCACTTACTCCTATTTTTGTTGGTTTTATTTATGCATTTATTATTTTACCTATAATCGGTTCCTCAATTCCGATCGGATTATTATTGTTAGCTTTAGTACCAGTATCGGTGATATTAGTACGGGGGTTTTTGCGACGACGAAATTGTCCTAAATCCTTAACAAAACTTTTGGATGAAGTTGATGAATATCACGAAGTTATCCAGGCTATCGATCTTAACGACCAATTGGATACAGCGGGAAATACGCAAAGCAATATTAGCGATCGCGATAAAGTTATTGGTGCTTTACAACTAATTCGAGAAGATTTGGTACGCGCTTTGAAAACGGAACGAATTTTACGGGATAATAAAAAGTTACTTGCGAACAATCAAGATTTATTTGTTAACAATTTAGCCAATCTGCAAGCTTTGCAAGTGAGTACGGAAGCTGGCGAATACGCTCAACTTCTTAATCAATCATTGCAAATTGCTGTTGATGTTCAATCTCAAATAAGAAAGTTACAGTCGCCCAAATAGTTTTAATGTGACTCAAAAATGACTACAAAACCAAAAATAATTGTTCTCGATGACGATCCAACTGGTTCTCAAACTGTCCACGGTTGCTTGCTACTAATGCAGTGGGATGTGGACACTTTGCGTTTGGGTTTACAAGATGATTCACCGATTTTTTTTGTTTTAACTAACACCAGAGCTTTAACTCCAGAAAAGGCTGCATCTGTAACTAAAGAAGCTTGTCATAACTTGAAGTTGGCGTTAGATGCCGAACAAATTAAAGATTTTTTGGTTGTTAGTCGTAGTGACTCAACTTTACGGGGACATTATCCAATTGAAACTGATGTTATTGCTGAAGAATTAGGACCTTTTGATGCTCATTTCTTAGTACCGGCATTTTTTGAAGGGGGACGTATCACCCTTGAGAGCGTACATTACTTGATGATGCAGGGTGCCCCGGTTGCAGTTCATGAAACTGAGTTCGCTCGCGATTCGGTATTTAGTTACAATCACAGTTATTTACCCAAATATGTAGAAGAAAAAACGAGCGGGCGCATTGCTGCTTCCAAGGTAGAAAGATTTTTACTTGATGACATTCGCGGTGGTAGTCTGGAACGGTTGATGAAACTCAGTGGAAATCAATGTGGTGTCGTAGATGGAGAAAGGCAAGCCGATTTAGATAAGTTTGCTGAAGACGTATTAACGGCAGCGAGTCAGGGAAAACGCTTTTTATTCCGTTCTGCTGCAAGTATTTTAACCGCTTTGGCTGCACTACCTCCTCAACCAGTTTCCCCGGAAAACATGGCTGAATACGTAATTACAGGTAAGCCCGGAGCGATAATAGTTGGTTCTCACGTCAAAAAAACTACCCAGCAACTCGAAGTACTTTTACAAGCAAAAGGTATTGTCGGAATCGAAGTAGATGTAGCCAAATTACTTGATAAGGAGAATCAATCTGCTACACTGCTATCCCATATACTCAAAAATGTTCGTGAAGGACATAATGCTGGCAATACACCAGTAGTTTATACCAGCCGTCAGGAATTGACTTTTGAGGATATTGATACGCGATTGCAATTTGGAGTAATGGTTTCCAACTTATTAATGGATGTTGTCCGGAATTTACCTGACGATATCGGATTTTTAATTAGTAAGGGAGGTATTACTTCTAACGATGTTTTAAGTAATGGTTTGGCTTTGAAAACAGCGCGTTTACTCGGTCAAATTCTCGCTGGTGTTTCAATGGTGCGTACTCCGGAGAATCATCCCCAGTTTCCTAATTTACCAGTGGTGCTGTTTCCAGGTAATGTTGGTGATGCAGATGCTGTCTCTACCGTTTATCAAAGGTTAAGTAAAAATTTAAAGTGAGGTTTAACAATTTAAGAAAATAATTACAATTCTCGATCTAAAAGGTTTAAAAATTGCTTAATGTCCGCATTATGGGTGGTGTTGCATGACGAACGATTCAGCTATCCCAGATTTTAATTCTGATAATAGTGTTTCTCAAACAGATTCTAAGCAGTCTCACGAAGAATCTGCTGCGATCGAGGATGATTTATCTAATCAAAATGATGTAGAGGAAAATTTTGTCCATTTTATTTCTTCAACTTCAAATTTTAATCGCAAGTTAGAAGAAACTACTGTTATTTCCGATCGAAAGTTAGATTCCGAACAAACAGAAACCGAGTCAAATTCCGCTGTTGAAGAAACTACTGTTATTTCCGATGCAAAGTTGGATTCGGAACAAACAGAAACCGAATCAAATTCTGCTGTTGAAGAAACTGCTGTTATTTCCGATGGAAAGTTAGATTCCGAACAAACAGAAACTGAATCAAATTCTGCCGTTGTTGAAAAGATTAATCCTGTTGAGCAACAAATTAACGATCGTATAAGCATTGATATTCCGTTGCTAGAAAATGCGATCGCAGCCAATCAAAAAATACAGGTAGAAATCAGAAGCGAAAAAGATAGATTGGTTTTAACTTTACCTTCCTTATCCGAAACTTCTGTATGTGAGTACAGCTGGTCAGAAATTTGGCAACAAATGAAACTGCGGCTTTTAGCCCAGAAACGCTTTTTTTCCTCAAAGATAAGCGTACATTTGATTGCATACGACCGTTTACTTGATAGCAGACAGCTACAAGACATTGCCGATACCTTAAGCGAATTGTCTTTACAGCTAAAATCCGTTGGTACCAATCGTCGTCAAACTGCGATCGCGGCTGCGGGTGGTGGTTATTCTGTAGAGCAATTGCAGCCGAAAACTGCTTTTTCGTTTGAATCTTATAAAGTTAATTTACCCCCAGCAGAACCACTTTACATGGAAACCACCGTGCGTTCTGGTGTAGAAATTCGTCATAGAGGTAGCGTAATTATCTTGGGAGATGTAAATCCTGGTGGTATTGTAGTCGCAGATGGCGATATTCTAATTTGGGGTCGCTTGCGTGGGGTTGCTCATGCGGGTGCCCAAGGTAACAGCGAATGCACAATTATGGCTTTACAAATGGAACCAACCCAGTTGAGAATTGCCAATGCTTTGGCTAGGGCACCAGAAAAAACGCCTACGCAACCATATGCTGAGGTCGCGTATATGACGACACAGGGAATCCGCATCACCAACGCGAATGATTTTTCCCGTAAATCAATTAACGCCGGTTAAATCATTTCTTCGATAATTATTATTACAGTCAACAGTGAACAGGGAACAGGGAACAGGGAACAGGGAACAGGGAACAGGGAACAGGGAACAGTGAACTCTTAACAGTTATAAGTTGGTTGAATGAAGGTGATTTCAACTTTCTTAGTTTCACTGATAACTGATAACTGGTAACTGATAACTGATAACTGATAACTGATAACTGCTAACTGATAGCTGATAACTGATAACTGATAACTGAATTAAATGTTCTATATTTTGCAATGCCATCACGAGCGCTTTCGTAATCATGACTCGAATTGTTGTCATTACCTCCGGTAAGGGAGGGGTAGGAAAAACCACTACTACAGCCAATCTTGGCATGGCTTTAGCCAAACTAGGTCGTCAAGTTGCATTGGTTGACGCTGATTTTGGTCTGCGAAATTTGGATTTGTTGTTGGGACTTGAAAACCGCATTGTTTACACTGCGCTGGAGGTTTTGGCTAGGGAATGCCGTTTGGAACAAGCCTTAGTCAAAGATAAGCGACAACCCAATTTAGTGCTGCTACCTGCGGCACAGAATCGCACCAAAGAATCTGTCACCCCCGATCAAATGAAGTTACTGGTTAATGCTTTAGCGCAGAAATATCAGTACATCATTATCGATAGCCCCGCTGGAATCGAAATGGGGTTCAAAAATGCGATCGCGCCTGCGAACGAAGCTTTAATTGTCACAACTCCGGAAATAGCAGCTGTCCGTGATGCCGACCGGGTAGTTGGGTTATTAGAAGCACAAGGTGTCAAGCGCATTCACTTAATTATTAACCGGATAAAACCCGCAATGGTTCGGTTAAATGATATGATGTCTGTGCAGGATGTCCAGGAGCTTCTAGCAGTTCCTCTAATTGGGGTAATTCCCGACGACGAGCGGGTAATTGTTTCTACCAACCGTGGCGAACCTCTGGTTTTATCGGAAAATCCTTCTTTAGCTGCCACGGCTTACGATAATATTGCTCGTAGATTGGAAGGGGAGACGGTAGATTTTATTGATTTCGACTCGTCCCAAGACGGCCTATTTTCCCGCCTCCGAAGGTTATTGTGGACAAAAATTATTTAATTAAATCCAGTATGCGCTCATAGGGCTGCAATGATTCTTGAACTTTTAGAACGACTTTTTTTTCGCGGTAAGGATAATAGTCGCAATGATGTTAAACGTCGCCTGCAATTAGTTATTGCTCACGATAGGGCCGATTTAAGCCCTCAAATGATAGAGAAAATGCGGCAAGAAATTCTCGAAATTGTTTGCCGCTACGTGGAAGTTGAAGCAGAGGGCTTGGAATTTTCTTTGGAAAGCAACCAGCGCACAACAGCTTTGATTGCCAATGTACCCATTCGTCGAGTCAAAGACTCCGCTACGGAGTCGGAAACAGGCGAAAAAGAGTCTGAGTAATTTTCGTGCGCGATATTTTTTATTGGGGATGGGGCATAGGGCATAGGGGATGGGGCATAGGGGATGGGGCATAGGGCATCAAAAATTGCAGCACTTTGCAACTAGAAGGAACTCCATGAATAAATTTGGGGGATTGGGTTCCACTAATTGTCTTAAATACTAGTTTTTTCATAAAATAAGGCGTAAATCCTAATATTAAAAACGGGCATAGCAAATAACAAATATTCTCAATTCCCCATGCCCCATGCCCCCTGCCCCATGCCCAATTACCCATAATGAAAAATCCCGTTTTAGCTTCTACTAGAACGGGATTACTTTAAGTATTGTAAAAATTGTTAACTTATTGATAAGCAACTTGCGGCCCAGCCCAAACATCAGTAGTCTTTCTACCAAAAGTGGTAGGCTGGTCTACTTCTGGTGTAGCAACTGTTCTACCATCATTTGCAACTGTAATTGTCGGCCAAGTTTCTTGACCCATTTCTCCAGCTTGGAATACTACGTTATCAGGTGTATTTTTACTCCAACCTAATAAAATAGCAATATCATGCTGATGATTCTTTTGAGAAGGAGCTACTGTATTAGCGTGGTTTTTCTGACGATTCCAGATAAGTGCTTGATCTGTAGCGTGAGCGGTATTGAATAAACCTTCAAATTTGCGTGCTAGAAAACGCTCGCCATTTTCTGACCAGCCAACAGGAACCAATACGCCGATTTTTCCTGGAATTTGACTAGCTTCACCCCGCATTTCCTTAGCTTTAAGTAAAGGATCTACTAAAGCAGAAGTTGATGCAACAACCTTCAAATGATTATTTGTTCTGTCTTCCACAAACAACACGCTGCTAACGCGGCTTTTGTGCATTTGCTGTTTAACTTCTAACTTTACGCGGCTATAAATAGAATAACGACCATCTGGAGATATTACGGGTGCGCTACGGTAATAACGTACTCCCGAACCAGTATTAGAACTTACAGCTTCTTGAGTCGCCGTTATCCATTTCCAGGGAAGTGGATGAGGACTTCCAATTGGATCTTGTTGCGATAATTCCGATTGTTCTGGTTCTTCACTTACAGGCGCGTCAGTCGGTTCGGGAATCAAATTTCTTCTCAAAGCGACTACTTGAGTTGCCTTGAGTGACTTAGCACGCGCTAATTTAGCTACTAAAATATCTTTTTTTGAAGATTGGGTTTTTGCAGCTTTTAAACGCTGTACCAACTTAATTCCACGGGCAGGAATTTTTGGTGATTCTAGTATTTTTGGAGATTCTAGTTCAGGACTACTAGCAGGAGGGGCAAGTTCAACTTCTATAAATGGATCTTCATCTATAGAAATAGAAGAAGAATTATTAAAAGATGTGACTTCTTTTTCCCCAGTTAAAGTCTCTATTGTTAAAGACTCTACTACAGTCGGCTGTATAATTTTAGGCTCGACAACCGCAGCCAGTTTGGTTGACTCAGAATTATTTTCTGGTGTGAAAATTTTGACCGTTTCGGGTTGCGCTAGTTTGTATTCGCTAGCAATCGGAACTTCTACTAATACCGAGTCCAATTCTGGCATCTCGGCAATAACTTTAGCTGCTTGCGATCGATGAGCCGAACTCGAATGTGCTGATGCTCCGACTAAAGGCGCAATCAGCACCATGACTAATACGTACTTGAGAAATGGTTGCACGCGGAACCATCCCGAGAATAAAAGATGTTTTAGCATTTGTTGGTTGACTCTCTAGAGGGCGGTTGCTGTGGGAGGAGCAATGCCTCACGGCAATGGGGGAGGCTATCTTTTATATGTATAACAAGGAACTTAGGATTTTGCGAGAACCACTACTTTAATTTCGCATAATTCACGAAAAAAAAGATACTTTATTTTACTCACTTTCTAAACGATTGTTTAGAAAAATTACTATTTAAATTTTGTTAACCGCGAGCAACAATATTGTCGCCTAAGTATAAAAACCTAAAAATGACAACAAAACCCAATCCTAGGTCAAAAAATTTAAATTAGCGACAACAGACTCGCTGTTTTTCACCTAGGATTACACCGAACTGAACGTAACCAAAATAACTTTATACAGATATTACAAGTAGAGTGCTAGGTGTTAAATACCCGATCTCAATTTAACTTCAACACTTCAAACACCGATTCCGGTGATGATGTAAAATATCTCAAAAATATAGGAACATAAATTTCAAGCCGTATTACAGTGAAACACGTATGAGTTTCAATTGCAACAGTATAAGTAACCAACGCAATATGGAACACTTACCTACAGATGCTTAGTTTCCTTCCAAATAATAAAAAATAAACAACTCAATTAATAAAAATATTTAATTTTTAATATTCGATTTACCCAAAATAACTATAGTCTATAGATTCACTAGCACGACTCTACCGTTTGGCAGGAAATCACTTAGTCTTAAAAAATCTATAGGTAATGTTAGTGTTTACAGTTGAACGTTAGCTGTGTTGAAAAAGATGAAAGTAATATTTTTTGGTACTCCTCAATTCGCCGTTCCCACCTTAGAACAATTGCTCGATCGCTCAGATTTTGAAGTAGTTGCAGTTGTTACTCAGCCAGATAAAGTTAGGGGACGTGGTAAGAAAATTACACCATCTCCTGTAAAAAGCGTTGCTCTGACACACAATTTACCCGTGTGGCAACCGACTCGAATCAAAAAAGATGAATCGACTTTAAATCAATTAAAGGAAATGGATGCGGATGTATTTGTTGTAATTGCTTACGGACAAATTCTCTCGCAAGAGATTCTAGATATGCCGAAAATTGCTTGCATCAACGTGCATGGCTCGATTTTACCGAAATATCGCGGTGCGGCTCCGATTCAATGGTGTTTGCACAATGGAGAATCAGAAACCGGCAACACCACTATGTTAATGGATGCGGGCATGGATACCGGCGCAATGTTATTAAAAGCTACTACACCCATTGGATTGCTTGATAATTCCCATGACTTAGCAGAAAAATTAGCATTAATGGGTGCAGATTTGTTAGTAGAAACACTTATAAAGCTGCAAAACAAAGAAATTGAACCGACTACTCAAGATAATTCCCAAGCAACTTATGCACCTTTGATCAAAAAAGAAGATTATCAATTGGATTGGTCGAAGAGTGCCATACAGTTACATAATAAAATTCGAGGTTTTTATCCCAACTGTGTCGCCACATTTCGCAATCAATCAATCAAAATTACAGCTACCGCTGCGCTTGAAGAGGACTATTTAAGGCGAACGCCGCAATTACAGCAAGAAATCCAAGATAAGTTGCCAGATTTATCAAACTTGTCAGGTAAACCAGGAGAAGTTGTCAGTATTGTTAAAAATATAGGAGCAATCGTACAAACCGGGAATGGTTTATTGTTATTACGAGAAGTACAGCTACCTGGCAAACGTCCCCAGTCGGGATGGGATTTTGTCAACGGTACCCGTTTAACTGTGGGAGAAGAATTAGGGAATGTGAGTTAGCAGTAATCAATTATCAATTATCAATTATCAATTACCCATTACCCATTACCAATGCCCCATTCCCAATTACCTATTACCTATTACCAATTACCTTTTCAAAATATTTGCAACCTTCACAAGGCCCAACCGGATTAATTGCACAGCGGATAATTTCTGAAACAGCGTTGTAAGTACAGTTGGCATTACCAATCACCCAGCGTCCGTTGACTAAAGTTTGTTCATCTGGTCTTTTTGCTAACTGTACGTAAATCGCTATCTTGTGCAGGCAATAACGTCCTTCTTTTAACTGGTAGCGGTGGTGACGTTCTAAAACTGCGTAGGTTTTACCTTTTAAGTCAATATAGTTTCCAGGTTGTGGTGTCCAATCAAGTTTTATGTTGCCTAAAGACTGATGCTCGGAGGTTAAAATTACTTCTGTGACTAGTGAATCTGGCTCCATGTTGCAGTAGATTGGTTTACATTATTAGGATGTTAGCGCAAATATTTACACACTCAAAATAAACAAACCCGATATCTTTGAGATACCAGGTTTAAGAACGATCGTTTATTTACTTAGTTGCTTAATATAGTATTATATACTTTATGTTTCGTTAATTAACTAAGTAAACGCTGTTGTAAAGCTCTAAAATACGCTTTGATTGGAATTTGATAAACTTCTACGAATAGCCAAATGATAATTGTTAAATGAGAAAAAAATGTCAGTATTGTCCAAATGTAAGGAACCCAGGATAAAGGAGCATTTGGATCTGGAGGAAAATTATAGGCAACTAGTGCAATTAAACTGGTGGGAAGAAATACAAACGCTACTGTCGCTAATATATAACCCCAGCCAAATTCAACTCCTTCTAACTGAGCCTCCGTCCAGTAAAAGCCATTCCAGCGCCAAATTAAGGGAGGTTCCCGCGAAGGCATTTTTAGCTGTTGTTGCTCTAAGTTGACGGTAAAAATTTGATGGCAAAAATCACAAGACATTGCCTCCATTAAAGGCATATTTTGGACTTTTCCGACTCTACACACTGGACAAGGGTAAACTCCTTTATAATCTAATGGAGTATCTAAGTTTTTGGAATTTTTGATTTTAAACATCAGTTTTAGGTCTAAATAGATAATGGTTTCCCTTCACGGATTTGAGCAACTAAGGGACAAGAATAACGAAACAATCGCTTAGATTTCTAATTCTAATTCTAATTACTTTTGGTGTTACTGTCTTCGGTATCAACATTGATGCAACGGTTTGTCCTACAACTTTAAATAAAATTACGCTTCTTTTAGATTTAATCGCAAATTCCGTTTTTAGTTTTTAGTTTTTAGTTTAAGGTGGTCGATCCGAAGTTAGTCTTGTTTCTATCATAAAAACTTTTTATGAATTGGATATTCTTATTTATCTCAAATCTTTTTTCCACAAAAAAATCAAGTAGAAAAAATCAAATCGCCAGATAAAAATGATTACTTCCAACACGCCGCCACAGATTACCCATGTAAAATATTTTCCTCCTGCTCCCTACTTTCTGCTTTCTCCTGCTCGGTAATCGTAAAGCTGGCAGGGGAGTAAATCAATTTCTACAGAAGTTTGGAGAGAGACTATTTTTCATTTCAAGCTTCCGGAATAATTTGTAGGGTTTGCCTCATCTGTGATACTTTTTATTCCAATTTAACAGGATCGGAATTTTATCTAAGTTTCAGAGTTCACCTATTGATGGTAGCTAGTTTTTAATCGGTTTATTTTTGGCAATGAAACGCTTACCTTGTGGGCACTTATCAATCATTTACCATGTTTGTTTGATAATGCCTGTGGCTTATAAACGATTGAAAACGAGGTGCAGATGAAAAATAGAAAGCAAGTATGTTTACTTTAAAGAGAAAATTATCTCGAATAATGCCAATCTGGCAGCAATATCTTATTGAAACTATCAACTATGATGAAGTTTTTTTGAAGCCATCACTTATGACTCATCTGCGATCGAAAAAAACTTACGCAACTAACGTTTATTGTAGAGGATTCATGTTACGTAAGTTAAAATTTGATGATATTTCAATCGCTTTAATATATAAGAACTTGATTTAATAGTATTCCCCCAAATCCTATTCTACTGTTCCATAAGCTTAAAAATAGTAGCATAAATTTTAATAATGAGAATACTGGTCATACACTGCTAGTTTAGATAATAATTGCTCATAAGTCATATGTGTAACTATAGGAGTTACAACCTTAGCCATTGATTTTTCTACCGAATTTAAAACCCTATCCAAAGCATCTAATACTCCTGCAATCAGTATTTTTTGCTGTATGATTGACTTTGCTTTACAAGCTGCTTTCATATTTTGAATCGCTTTATTCATAGCTTTGGCTGCATTGGGAATGCTAGCTCGGGATAATGCATCTTTAGCTGATTCCAAAAACCGAAATGCAGTGGTGAAATCATGTATTTCCACTTTCAGTGAAGAATTTTCTAATGGTTTCATCACATCCACGGCATCTTTAAGATGAATAACAGCTTTTTGCAAGTCTTCAAGCTCAATTTCAGCTTCAGGCATTTTGGAAATCCACAACGAGCTTAATTGATTATCAGCAATCATATTGGCTGGTTTTGTTAAAAAATTGACGATTTTTGCAAGTTTTATCTTCATATTGGAAAGGATATACACGGCTTACTAATTTAACGCTAATAATTCTGATCTATGTATATTTACTGACTGTGTAAAACCTGAATTTAGTTTATACCAGTTTATCTGAAAGAAAAGACACTTAATGAAGAAGTAATAAAAGACACTATTTTCTTTATGAAATTTACATTAATAAGATTAATTTTTGACTTGACTAATAAGCTATATCTTTGTAAGCTTTTTTCCAGAATTGAGCTTGACAGATCAATTCAATTTTTCTGAGCTTCCTCTACTCAGGTAAATTAAAACTGCAAATAATCAGCAGCAAATTATTTTTATATACAGACTTATATCGTGTGTTTACGGAATATTTAACAGAAAGTAAAGCTTTTACTAAAGCATAATTTTTCTTTCTAGGCAATTTAATACACGTAATATTAGTTAGTTAGTTAGTTAAAATTTAGTAAAAAAAAAGATGGGCGTTAAAGCCCATCCAATATCAAATTAAAATTTAATCCAAGTTCGGAATTAAATTAGGTTCCAGAAGTCCAAGAATTCATGTATTCAATTTGTGCTGAAGTTAAAGTATCAATCTTGATACCCATTGCTTCCAACTTCAAGCGAGCAATGTCTTTGTCTACATCTTCAGGAATTGAGTATAAACCGGGTTCGAGCTTACCTTTATTCTTGACTAGGTATTCGCAAGCCAAAGCTTGGTTTGCAAAACTCATGTCCATTACGGCACTGGGGTGTCCTTCAGCAGCTGATAGGTTAATCAAACGGCCTTCACCAAGGACAATAACTGATTTACCACTAGGCAACTTGTACTCTTGGGTGAAATTACGAACTTCCTTCACTTCAGACGCTTTTGCACCCAAGGATTTGAGGTCAATTTCAATGTCAAAGTGACCGGAATTACAAACCATCGCACCGTCTTTCATTACCTCGAAATGTTCGGGGCGAATTACGTGCTTGTTACCAGTAACGGTGATGAACAAATCACCGTGAGTTGCTGCTTCTGCCATTGGCAAAACGCGGAAACCATCCATTACTGCTTCAATAGCTCTGATGGGGTCAATTTCAGTAACGATGACGTTACCGCCCATGCCTCTAGCTCGGAGTGCAGCACCTTTACCGCACCAACCGTAACCAGCAACAACAATGCACTTACCAGCTAATAGAACGTTGGTAGCGCGGATAATTCCATCGAGGGTTGATTGTCCGGTACCGTAGCGGTTATCGAAGAAATGCTTGGTGTCAGCATCGTTAACGTTCATCGCGGGGAACGATAGCACGCCATCATTCAACATCGCACGCAAGCGAACAATTCCGGTTGTGGTTTCTTCGGTGGTACCGATGATATCGGAAAGTTGATTTTTGCGGTCTTTAACTAAAGTTGCAACTACATCAGAACCGTCATCAATGATGATGTTAGGACGGTGATCTAGAGCAATTTCAACGTGCCGTTTATAGGTTTCGTCATCTTCGCCTTTGATAGCAAAGATAGGAATTTCATGATCTGCGACGAGACTTGCTGCTACGTCGTCTTGAGTTGATAGGGGATTACTAGCAATTAACATTGCATCAGCACCACCAGCTTTTAGCGCGATCGCCAAATGTGCTGTTTCAGTTGTGATATGAGAACAAGCTACTAAACGGATTCCTGCGAAGGGCTTTTCTTTTGCAAAGCGATCGCGAATCTGTTTTAAAACAGGCATTTCGCGTCCAGCCCACTCGATCCGTTGTCTTCCCAAAGCAGCTAGGCCGAGGTCTTTAACCTCGTGCTTTAATCTGGGAGTTGTTGCAGTCATTAAATACTTCCTCTTTTAGGTAAAAATGTTGCGCCTTACAAAACGCATAGTGACACACCTATACTTCTCTTTTTCGTTCCGTATAAGCTTCTCAGCGACTCATCTATGATGACATTGGCCGAGCTTTTAAGCCGTGTGCCCCACGGACTTTGATTAATTACTAAAGATATTGATCTTTAATTTGTAGGCTGCATTTCTGCATTTAATTGGATTACACCTACACCCGGCAGTTTAGCATAAAACCTTTCCTACTCTCCCCCCTCCCTGTCTTCACCCGATAATTTTGGGTTGGTGCAGTACTAGTGATAAATAGTACCTTCCCTAGGTGTAATTGAATGAAAACTTACCTATTGATAGGTATATTTGGAGAAACTATTTGTCAGAATCGGTGTCAGTGAACTCCAAAGTAAAGAAATATGTGGTATCCTCCATTGCGCTATAGATTTATTGTTATTGCTTTATGTACGTTATTGATAATTGTAGGGATTGATGCCAAGGTTGGAATGGCGCAGATTCCTTTTTTTCCTCAAGTACAAACACCCTCGTTAAATATTAGAGATTTAGAGAATAAGGTTGTTAGTAGTTGGGTTTATTTAGATGGTCGCCGTTTGTTTCAAATAGCTGCTCCAAGAGCAAGCATTAATCAGCGTTTGCAAGATATAAATCAAAAACTGACCCAAATTAGCGAAAATTACCTTAACTCGAATGATGGCAAGCTTAATGTTCGGGTTGAGACTTTAAACGGATCGCCAGTAATTTATGTCAACGATCAATATCTTTTAACTGTCACCCAAGAAGATGCCAAACTACGACAGGTTCAGCCTCAAATCTTAGCTAGGAATCTTGAGCAAGAGATTGAAGATAGTTTAAAACAAGCCAAGCGGGAGCGACAACCTGAATCTCTGATTAATCAAAGTAAAATAGCTGTGGCTATTGGCGGGGGCATAATTGTGATGAGTTGGGGAGTCTGGTACTTCTCGCGTCGTTCCAAACGAAATTTTATGTTAAAGCCACCGACTTCAGATGTACGAGTAGTTAAACCAATTACAACACAACTCAACCATCAGCAAAATCGGCATATTTTAGAAGTCAAGCGACGATTCTTTCAGCTAACTCAGGCTGCAATTTGGATCGGCGGAACTTTAATAATACTAAGTTTATTTCCCTACACGCGAACAATTGAAGTCGCAATTATCGCTGCCATACGAATTCCTTTAAGGTTGGGTGTTGTAGGAGTGGTAACTTATGTCGCAATTCGCCTCACCTATCTCGTGATTGACCGCTTTACATCTGCCTTTGTTCAAAGCAGTACTTTATTAACTCCAGAAACTTCTGAAAGATTACAGCTACGAGTTTCTACTTTCTCTGGCGTATCAAAAAGTATTACTGCATTTATCTGGTTAGCAGTTGGTATTTTGCTAACTTTAACAGTGTTAGGAATAGATATCATTCCTTTGTTAGCTGGTGCAAGTTTGGTCGGTGTTGCACTTTCCCTGGCTTCTCAAAGCTTGATCAAAGATGCTATTAACGGCTTTTTAATTATCGTGGAAGACCAGTATGCTTTGGGTGATGTAATTAACGTGGGTGACGTGGGGGGATTGGTAGAAAATCTCAATTTGCGGATCACACAGGTACGCGATTCAGAAGGACGCTTGATTACAATTCCTAATAGTGAAATTAAAATAGTTGCTAATCTTTCAAGCCGCTGGTCTCGTGCTGATTTAAGTATCCCAGTTGGCTATCAAACTGATGTAGATAAAGCTTTAGAATTAATTGAAACTGTTGGTTTAGAAATGGATAAAGATGCGCGATGGGAGCATCAAATTATCGAACCACCTGAAGTTTTAGGAATCGAGAACTTTGGCGATCGCGGTTTGATAATTCGCGTTTGGATTAAAACTCAACCCCTCAAACAATGGGTTGTAGCCAGAGAATATCGTCGTCGTATGAAAGTTGCCTTCGATAAAGCCGGAATAAGCATTCCCGTATTACAACAATCGGTTTGGCTTAATTCAGCAAACAATTAACAGTTAACAGTGAGCAGTTAACAGTGAGCAGTTAACAGTGAGCAGTTAACTGTTGTTTAAAACTTCTGCTCCCTCTGCTCTATCTAAATTATGGGAATCAATTACAAACGATTGATTCCCCGTCCGCATATTATTAGTATTTAATATCTGGTGGTTGTTCCTGTGGTACCAGTTCCGGTCACATTAGGGTCGCGATAAGCTACTGTGTCATTACGTTTGTTGCGACCTCCTAATCCTGCTAAACCCAGTAAACCTAACAAGCCCAACCATCCCCAGTCAAAACCATCGTCTTCTTGAACGGCGATCGTTCTATTGGTATCGGTCTGTATAGGATTTGTTTGAGCAGAAGCCCGAAGAGATAAAGGTAAAGCGGCTAAACTAACAGCGAAGGCACTAGCACATACAGTCTTTGATAAATTCTTGAGCTTCATGGTCGTTTTCCTGATGAATGAGGTTTGAGTGACAAAAACGATACTTCTGAGTATCAACTAATCCAAGGACTGGGGAGTGTGAATAGCACTAACTCTAAGCACTTTTTATTGCGTCAGCCACAACCCAAGGACCACTAACAAATACAATAGATGTTATCCTTTTGTCTTTACTCTCACCGTAGGAATAAACTCTTCTCATCCTTTAGCAACAAGCTTTGTTTTTCAGTCTCGGCTCTCTTTTATTCCTAAAAAACAATTAACCAGAAGGCTTTTGACTGAAATTATCTATTTTTTATAGGGGAACTTTACCTATTCCTGAAGAAATATTGCCACAATTAGTTCATTAGTACTAAAATAGAGTTAATGGCGATATAAAAGCCTTCGAGAAGATAAATATTTCAATATTGGGTTTTTTCCTATGGTTAAGCATTTTATTCTGAGTATCAACCCTACTGCCAAGCACGAATGGGATAGATGTATTTTGCGCGATGTGCTTAGTTCCAAACGTCCGGATATTGCGAAATTAATAGCCGAAGAAGTTGACGCTGATGGAGGTAATTATTTAGTCAGCGTAAATATTGACATAGAAGTTTTGCAGAAGGAAAAAGCTCCCGTTTCCGAACAGTTGCAGTTTACCTTTCCAGAATCGCAGAAACCTCAGTTGCGAGAAGCAGCATGATGTATGTTCAAGGTTAAAGGTTAAAGGTTAAAGGTCAAAGGTTATGAATTCTAACTGGTAACTGATAACTGGTAACTGATAACTGATAACTGCTAACTGATAACTGCTAACTGATAACTGCTAACTGATAACTGCTAACTGCTCACTGCTAACTGTTGAAGTAGTTGAGCGATTTGCTGGTTGATATTTGCTACATGAAATCTTTGGCTGGCGCTGTTGCGTGCTTCTTGTGCAATAGCGTCAGTCTTTTGTTTGTCAGATAGGCAGGTGTTAATAATTTCGGTGAGTTCTTGGGGATTTCCCGGTGTTGCGAGAAAGCCGTTTATACCGGACTCTACTAACTCAACTGCACCGCCAGATGCTGCTGCAACTACGGGTGTTCCGGATAGCATGGCTTCTACAATGACTCTTCCAAAGGGTTCGGGAGAAGTTGAAGTATGGGCAACTAAGTCACAAGCCGCCATTAAAAGGGGAATATCGTTAC
>JBARZF010000157.1:0-1612 GCA_049649675.1 Rivularia sp. (in: cyanobacteria)
AAAGACATTATTCTTCCTGGGGAAATCAAAACTATTTTGAGCAAAGTTGTAGAAGCAGAAAAATCAGCCCAAGCCAATGTAGTACGACGTAGAGAAGAGACTGCTGCAACTCGCAGTATGTTGAATACGGCGAGGGTGATGGAAGATAACCCCGTTGCATTGAGATTGAAAGAATTAGAAGTATTAGAAAGGATTTCCGAAAAAATTGAGAAAATTCAAGTTAACGGCAGTTTAGATAGTATTTTGACAGATTTGATTCAAATTAATCGAAGTTAGTTGATAGTAGTTAGTTGTTAGTAGTTAGTAGGTTGGGTTGGGTTGGGTTAGGTGCGATGAGTAAGTTTGATTGATAGCTATAAATTAGATTCGCACCGTAACTCAACATTTATTTAAAAAACTGAACGAGCAAATAATAGAGAAATAATAATTATGGGTATACCAAAAAAAGGTTCAAGAAAAATAACGGTAGATGGAGAAAATTTCATTTGGTTAATTAGAAGAAAAGCAACTTTTTATCAAACTGATTACGGTATTGGTTTTCTAAATGTTGCAGTCGAACACGCTGAAGAATCAGGTTCAAAATTAATAATAATGACCAATAAACCACATCCCAAAGATTGGGCTAAAACTGAAGTTAAAACAGTTGTACCTTCGGAAGTTTCATCATGGATACATCAAGCAATTAAAGGTGGATGGGAACCGAAAAAGTCTGGAAAACCGTTTGAGTTTATAGTTTAGTAGTTGATTTTTATATTCCTAGGTTAGCTTCACGGTGCGAAAAGTTAATTTGACTGATAATTACAAATTAAATTTGCACCCCCTTCCCAACATTATTTATGGTGAAAGTGAAAAATGATTTTTTATTAATTAGTCATCATTTAAATAAATGGTGCGTTACGGCTTCGCTAAATTATAATATTTCAAGATATATTGCCTGTGCCGTAACACACCCTACAAAGAAATATAAAAGAAATATATTACCTTTAACCTTTAACCTTTAACCTTTGACCTCATAAGGAGTTCGTTTTATGTCAAGATAAAAGTCAGTTAAACAAAATCATTAAAATATAAAATGTCTGACTTGCCAGAATTTATTGAGCATCTTTATGAAAAATATCGCGTTTTAGATTCAGGCTCTTTAGCTAGCTATATTCCCGAATTAACTAAAGCTAATCCAAATTGGTTTGCAATCTCTATTGTTACTAAGGAAGGGGAAGTTTTTGAAGTCGGAGATAGCCAAGAACATTTTACTATTCAATCTATATCCAAGGTTTTTGTCTATGGCATGGCATTAGAAGACTGTAACCGCCAAATATTGCTAGAAAAAATTGGTGTAGAGCCTACCGGAGATCCTTTCAATTCGGTAATTCGCTTGGATGAAAATTCTAAACGCCCCGATAACCCGATGGTTAATGCTGGAGCCATCGCCACTGCTGGTTTAATTAAAGGCTCAAATGGTACTGATAAACTGAATCGGCTTTTAAGTATGTTCCGTCGCTATATCGGACACGATGTATTTATTGATGCTCCTGTATTTATGTCGGAAAGAGCTACCGGGCATCGCAATCGCGCTTTAGCGAATCTACTGCTTAATTTTGGCATAATTGATAAC
>JBARZF010000158.1:0-2135 GCA_049649675.1 Rivularia sp. (in: cyanobacteria)
TTGCTTGTGCGGTTGTATCGCTGTTTGCTTCAGCTACCGTAGAGTCAGGAGAAGTTGTAGTCGAAGCTACCTCTCCACCAGAACATCCATTTAACGTCAAAGCACCGACAACCAAAAGCGTAACCAAAAAATATTTAGGAGCTTTCAATAGCATTTCCAATACAAAACTCAACCCAAGTATCTTAGCCTCTATAGTGATTTAGGCAACAGCTACTCGATGCAGGGATTTTGGATTTTGGATTTTGGATTTTGGATTAAGAATCAGGAGTTAGGAATTAGGAGTTAGGAGTTAGGAGTTAAGAGTTAAGAGTTAAGAGTTAAGAGTTATCTTACCCTTGTCCCCTTGTCCCCTTGTCTCCCCATCTCCCCATCTCCCCATCTCCCCATCTCCCTACAACCCTTCAAGGGGTACTTCTAAAAACTTCGCTAACTGAGCGCCTTTTGTTTCTAGTTCTTTTAATGACAAAGGTTGACCTACTCTTGTTAAAGGAATGTCTCTACGACCTTTGGCACGTAAATAAAGAGCGCGACGGGGGTTTATTCCTTCTTTGATTTCGACTCGCACTGATTGAACGTCTTCGGTACGACAATCGATTTCAATTCGCCGGTTTTTTCCAGGAAATCCCCAGCGAAAGATTTTTATTTGGCCTGTCTCCCGATTAAATTCGTTGTATCCGGCTCCTAAATCCCATAAAATTACTAGCCACAGGTATAAAGCTAAAAGCAATCCTGCTATGCCATATAACCCCATCACTAAACCCTGGGGGACGAATACCAATTGAGTTGCATCCGTGACTAAAAGTAAATTTTTCTGAAAATAACTTGATAACCCGGCGAGCAGGAAGCCTCCGGCTCCAAGAAAAACCACTGATGCCCACCAATAATTACTTAATCTACGAGAACCCAGAACCTTTTGTGTAAGGACGTTGTTGCTTTTGGGGATTGTTGTTGATGCCGTCATGGAACAAATTAAGAGGTTGTGAGAAATTCTCTCTCTTCTCAAGTCTGCCATTCTTTACGACCACTCCGCACAAATTCTTTAAATTTCCTAATAAATTTAACTTTTATGAGAAAACTTGTGTCAAATTGTAAATATTCTGATATTGATGGTATGTAGTGGCTTTGCACTTAATACTTTATTCAGGAGTATAAATTGGTCACAAAACTGAGCTAATGTGATAAGTTAAGAATTATTAAGCGATCGTACTCTGTCAAGGCAGTGTGTGATTGGGTTCTGGCACAACCCTGAGAAATGCTTGCTTACTTGGTAGTATTTTCTCATAAAATAGGTCAGAGTATTAAAACTACTGTCGAAAGTGCCAAATAAAAACTTTGTTTCCTTAGAAACGTAGCAATTTTAGTAAAAGAGGATTTTTGTCCAAATGACCATCGCAGTTGGACGCGCCCCTAGTAGTAGAGGCTGGTTTGACGTACTCGATGACTGGTTAAAGCGAGACAGATTCGTTTTTATCGGTTGGTCGGGTCTATTGCTTTTCCCCTGTGCTTAAATGGCTCTAGGTGGATGGCTCACAGGTACAACTTTTGTATCTTCCTGGTATACCCACGGTTTAGCATCTTCTTACTTAGAAGGTTGTAACTTCCTTACAGTGGCAGTATCCACACCCGCAGACAGCATGGGACATTCCCTATTGCTTTTGTGGGGACCTGAAGCTCAAGGTGACTTCACCCGTTGGTGTCAGTTGGGCGGATTGTGGACGTTTGTTGCGTTGCACGGAGCTTTCGGTTTGATTGGCTTCATGTTGCGTCAATTTGAAATTTCCCGCTTGGTGGGAATTCGTCCTTACAATGCGATCGCGTTTTCTGCACCTATCGCAGTATTCGTTAGCGTATTTTTGATGTACCCCTTGGGTCAATCTTCTTGGTTCTTTGCTCCTAGTTTTGGAGTAGCAGCAATCTTCCGTTTCTTGCTATTTTTCCAAGGTTTCCATAACTGGACTTTGAACCCCTTCCACATGATGGGAGTAGCAGGAGTATTGGGTGGTGCGCTGTTGTGTGCAATTCACGGTGCAACCGTAGAAAACACTTTGTTTGAAGACGGTGACGGTTCTAACACCTTCCGTGCATTTGAACCAACCCAAGCAGAAGAAACCTATTCAATGGTGACAGCAAACCGT
>JBARZF010000159.1:0-2665 GCA_049649675.1 Rivularia sp. (in: cyanobacteria)
TAGATACCTTTGGTGGTATTTCGGTAGCTGGGGGAACTATGGCAATTTGCGATGGCTTGCTATCAAATACGTTTGAAGTTATTAAAAATACCATTACGACTAATCCACCGAGAATTCCACTCAAAGCTGTATCTGACAACTTTGCTGAAAATTGTGCTGGTATGATAAGCCGAATTTTTCCTAATATACCAATCCAAATCTGCTGAATCTTTTGTAAAAAGCCTGGTTTCTCTAGGCTATCCGGAAAAGGTTCGGTTTCTAATTTGATTGCAGTCGTTTCTAATACTCCACTCGTACCTCGTAAAACTTTAATTAACGATGCTTTCCAAAATGGGACTTTTTCTGGAGATGAAGGTGGCTGTGTATTTTGATTTTCTTGTGACATGGAATTCTTTGATACGGCTTGTCTAATTTAAATAGAGTATAAATTCGGATATGAATTGTTAATAGCAGCTTTAATTTATCACTCATATTTATTTGGTCAAGCTTTTTACACATATTCGTAACTAAAATACACTATTGATTTTAATTTATATTTTTGTCTTCTAAACTACAATATAAAGTCTGTTTTTAGTAATTATTTTATTTACTCTTAAGCAGAATTATTTAACTTCAATATTTAATTTATTATCGGTTCTATAGAACACGATTATCGCGCAACTAGAAAGAAATTAAAGCTATCTTTATTAATAACTACGGATTCTATTTACTACCGAATTATAAGTATTATAACTAAATTACAAGCATGAAAATTAAGCGTATTGAGATGAACTCTTTTCGCGGAATTGGCGATATGAAGCTGGAATTCCAAGAAAAGGAACCGAATGTAATTATTGGTATTAATGGTGTCGGTAAATCCAGTATTCTTGAATGCATTGCAATTCTATTATCTCGCTATACAAAACCAGTTCAGTATCCCACAACTTCGGGAAGATTGTTTCAAGAAGCGGATATTTCTACTGGCAGTGAAGAAACTAGTAACGAGATTACAGTTTCAACTTCTGGAGGTGAAGTAACTTGGTGTCTTAGCAAACAACGAAAGAAACGTAGTAAAACGAATGGTAGCGATTTAAGCAAGTTACGTCAATTAATTGAAGAAACCCATGAAAAGTTAAAAGATGATTTGGAATTCAATCTACCCGTTATCGTTTATTATGGCGTAAATCGCGCCGTACTTGAGATTCCTTTAAGAGGTCGGAAAAAGCATTCTAACGAACGTGCAAGCGCCTACGAGCAATCCTTAGACAGCGTACAAATTAACTTTAATAGCTTCTTCCAATGGTTTAGAAAACTGGAAGATTTAGAAAACGAACAAAGGATTGATGATTCCAATTTTGTTAATCATCAATTAGAAGCAGTTAGACAAGCAATTTATTCTTTGATTACAGGTTTATCTAATTTAAGAATACGTCGATCGCCCTTAAGAATGACCGTGAAAAAACGAGATAGAGAACTGAATGTTAATCAGCTATCCGATGGAGAAAAATGCTTGCTGGCAATGGTGGGAGACTTAGCTAGAAGACTGGCGATCGCCAATCCTGGACTTGAAGATCCATTGTTAGGTGATGGTGTAGTTTTAATCGATGAAATTGAACTGCATTTACATCCCAGATGGCAAAGAGATATTATTCCAGCGTTGAAAAAAACGTTTCCTAACTGTCAATTTATTGTTACTACTCACTCTCCACAAGTAATTAGTCATGTTCATCCAGAAGGAGTATTTATTTTAGAAAGAAATGAGGAACAAGGACTTTTTGTAATGAGTCCCGAAGGTTCCTATGGAAGAGACAGTAATAGCATTTTAGAAGACTTAATGGAAGTTCCGGAAAGACCTCAAAAAATCAAAGATAGTTTACAGCAACTATTTAAATTTATTGATGACGGAAATTTAGAAGGAGCTAAAGAATTGCGTCAAGAATTAGTAGAAGAAATTGGCGACGATGAACCCGAATTTGTGCGAGCGGATGTATTAATTCGACGTAAGGAAATTCTTAGCAAATGAAACATATTGAAAAAAGTTCGGAACCAAAAAGTTTAACTGCTTACAATAAGAAAGTTGGTAAGACAACTAAATGGAAATCCTTCAATCGTAATGTCAAAAACGATGTCTACCAATCGATACTTTACGAACAAGGTTACATCTGTTGTTACTGCGGTATTCATATTAGTAGAAAAAGGTGTCATATTGAACACTATCGACCAAAAAGTAAGTATACAGATTTAACATTTACTTACACTAATTTAATTTCTTCCTGTCAGGGAGAAGACGAACAAAGACCAACAAAACCCGTACATTGCGGACATAAAAAAGGTGGTTGGTTTGACGAAGAATTGATGATTTCGCCTTTAGATCCTAATTGCAGTAAGTATTTTAGATACACTGGTGCGGGGGAAATTTTACCAACAGAAGATCCCCAACATCAAGAAGCTGCCGAAACTACAATTAGAATGTTAGCGCTAGATATTAACAAGTTGAAGAAAATGCGTCGTAAAGTAGTTGATGGGGTAATCCAAGCAACTGAAGGCTTATCAGAGAAAGAAATTAAGCAGTTAGCTGAAGCCTATTTAGAGAGAGATGAGACAGAAAGCTATGTTCCCTTTTGGGCAACGATTGATTATGTGATGCGGCAGTTTTATTAATTAATGTAGAGACGCGATATATCGC
>JBARZF010000160.1:0-2902 GCA_049649675.1 Rivularia sp. (in: cyanobacteria)
TCTCATTTTTTACTATCAGATTTAGTCCGTCAACCTTTGATGTTGTATTTATTAGCGGTATTGCATCGCGACGAACTAATTGATGATGAAATATTAGAATCTGCTACCAATCCTCAAATAACAAATACCGCTGTTGTATTGTGGAAAATTTACGAACGTATCAATCAATGGTTATTAGGTTATCCAGTTCGCAGCGTTAGTCAAAAAATATTAGCATCATCAGTTTGTACCCATATTCACCGCACTTCAGAAGCCGTTAATTCGCTAATAGTTAATTCATTAAGTCAAAACCAGCATCCCCAAGAATTAATTAATCAAATGCAAGCAGTAGCACTGCAAATTTTGTATTCGAGAAATAATAATATTAACTTAAAATTCAAAAGCGATTTATCTAAGCTACCAGCATTTTATTTTAATTATTCTAAGGAGCAAAATGCGAACACTACGAGAATCGTCAACAGCGAATATTTTAATTATTCAAGGGAGCAAGATGCTCCCACTACAAAAATAAATTCTACCCCCTCTTCCCCCTCTAAAATCAAATTTTCTCATGCAAAATTCGGCGAATACCTTTGTGCTGCATCGATTGTAAATCAACTAAAAGCTTTAACCGAACGCACTCGCAACGCTTACGGAGAAATGATTTTTGCTTACGATTCTCCATCAAAGATTGCCGAGCATCTTTATCAATTACTTGGTTACGGCATTCTTACAAAAGAAATTGAAGAACTTATTATCGAAGGATTGCGGCACTCTCACTCATCAAAATTCTCCTTTCAATTATTGTGCGATCGCCTGCAATCTTTTTGGTATGCTTACAGTGGTGGACGTTGGTTAGATGAAGGAATAGCACATAAAGCTTGGTCTTATTTTAAACAACTGCAAAACCCTCAAAATGTAGAACAGGTGAATGCAGCAGTCGGAATCAATGTATTTTTATTGCTCAGTGCTTGCTACAGAAAAACAAAACGGACTTTCTCACCTTGTACAAAACCATTTTCATTAACAGAATCCTATCCTCAAGCACTAATTAAATTAATTGCCAAAACAGCAGTTTTTCATCCAGATTTTACCAGACAAAGAATCGGTGAAAAATCTTTAACATTCCTCAACTTAGTAAAAGCCGATTTAACGCAAGCGATGTTAGCTGGAATCAACTTTACTAGCACAGATTTATCAAATGCCCAGTTAAAAGACGCTTGTTTAACAGGAGCAAATCTTGCAGATGTAAACCTGACTGGTGCTGACTTAACAGGAGCAAATTTAACAAACGCAAATCTAACAAACGCCAAACTAACAGGAGCTAATCTAACAGGAGCTAATCTTTTAGGAGTAAATCTCGATTTAGTCAATCTTTCCAACGCTTGCTTATTTCAAGCTATTATTGCAGAGACTCAAAAAGAAACTGCGATCGCAAATGGTGCCGTATTTTCTTTAGACAAATTTGAGGAACTTAAACGCTTGCTGTCGTATCAATCACAAGCAGATGATACAAACAAAGGTGAAATAACGGAGATTGCATTTAATGACAATCCTTCCATAGGAGAAATCGAAAGCGCAGAAGGCGAACCAATTATACCTTTAGACTTAGATGATGATATGGAAGATGAAACCGTTTTAGGAACTACGGATTTTTAGGGAGTAGAGAGGTAGGAGTTGGTACCACCGGAGTTAGGAATTCTAATTAATTTACAACCACCTTGAAATAAATTGATGCGGCTAATATACCGGCGTACCTTAAAACGCACGCTTCATCTTTACCCAGTCTGCCGCAATCAGACTTTATATACTCGCGGTTCCCATTTATTCCAAGGCAGTTGTTAAGAATGGTACAAGATGTGAAATTTATCCGACTTTGCTTTTAAGCCTGGGAATTCATTACAAGCCGGTTTATGAAGCTAATTGAAAATGGTACAAGATGTGAGATTTATATATTTTCAACACCTAACTCCTAACCTTTAACCTTTAACCTTTAACCTTTAACCATTGACCTTAAATCCACTTTCTACGTTATATTTTTATTTTTAGTAAAATGATACGACTTTATCACGTATTGCTCGGTTTGATATTAGTTCCAATCGGAGTTACAACAGCAGCATCTTATTTCTCTGCAAATAAAAACTCACAAGCAAGCTCAGTGAAAACACCAACTCCAACTATAGTTAGCGCAAAATCTAATCAAGATAATATTTGGAAAAATTTATTACAAGAGACTCCGCTTCCACCAGGTTGGAAAATTAATCCTTGTCAGGATAAAGATTCTCTATTATGTGTTTCTGCGAATGGGAAACTTTTAGGTACCGTGGAAATGGGAATTTTACCTTTGAAAACCCAGCCTAATTTTCAAAAAATGCTGCTTAATACTGGCATTCCTATCGATAAAAACATAGATTATCAAAGCCCTAAATATATTACACAGGTAACAACTGCACTTAATGCTTGGGTAAAACAGAGGTATGGTGTATTAGCTAAAAGCGGCAAATATGTTTATGACGACAAGTCAAAAACAGCTAAAACAGCCGATGGTGTATTATTTTCTACTTATCCACCACAGCCAGCACGAGTTGGTAAACTTCAAGGAATACGCTACGGTTTTGTTGGAATCCAAGAAAAAGGTGGTGTACGCGAGCAGCATACAAGTTATGTCGCTTTTGATGGCAAAGCACTTTATTTAATTAATACTGCTTTCTCACCAGCTTCATCATCTGGAAAGTTTGAAAAATTTGAGAATTTATCGGTTTTTCAACCTTATCTAAATGCAGTTGTGGAGAATTTGAAATTACCAGATTAGGGAATTGGGAGATGGGGAGAGGGGGAGATGAGGAGATGGGGAGACAAGGAGACAAGGGGAGATGGGGACAAGGGGTTAGTAGTGCGAGCATCTTGCTCGCTATTTATGACC
>JBARZF010000161.1:0-4112 GCA_049649675.1 Rivularia sp. (in: cyanobacteria)
TGGCAGATATGCGCCTCTCCGATATAGTCACCAGTCTTTTAGCACGCGGTAAGCAAATAGCAGTTGGTAGAGCTTACAGCGAAGCATCATTAATTAAAGTACCGCTTTCCCACAAAGAAATAGTCGAGAAAATCAAAGATTTCTGTCGCGAAGACGTGAGAGACGGAGTTTTAACTCAAGAAATTCTCATTTACCTGCGTACCTTAATCAATTCCGAACCAGAAATATTTAAAGGATTACTTACTATTAGAACAAGTCATCTGATCTTATTTATTACCAGCAAACTCGCCAGAGAATTAGATATCACTCAAGACGAAGCTTACGAAAATTTAATGCAGCGATCGCCCTTTGAAGTAAAAACGCGATTGAAAAACTGTTTGTTAGAATATTCCGGCATGAATCAGTTGCTTCGTCAGCAAGAATCACTACACGTCAAGCAGAAAGAAAACGAAATAGATTGGGTAGTAAAGTCAGTAAATATAGAAAAAATAGAAGTACCCACAGGAGGTTGGCGAAGATATCGGCAAGCAGAAGGAGCTATCAACCGCGTACCCGAAGACTTCTTTGAAAGAGTTTGGGAATTAATGCATCACTGCAAAGGCTTAATAATCGGTGATAAACTTGAACGGCGCAACCGCTTGGATAGTATACTCGTATCAGAAATGACGGCAAGTGAAAAGAACTTTGCCCTAAGAGTCGAACATTTGTTAAACAAAATCGAAGCCCCAGAATACCGACAGGCAAACGTCGAAGCATTAATGGAACTAGGAGCGATCGCCAAAAATAATCCAGAATTACAAATCCGCGAATATATTGTTTTAGATGTATTAATTGGTCATGCCGTGCGCTTGAACTGGTTAAATAATCAACCTGGAAGAAGCGATAAATACGATGAAGACAAAGCCGCAGCATGGCGATACTTTTACAATACTTCCCCTCAAGAATGTGCGAGTAATATTGTTAAAGCATTGAGATACTTGATGGAATTTGGGGATGAATTTGTAGTTAGTGATGTTGAAGTAGAAGTTTAGATTGTAGGGTGTGTTAGACGCACGATTATTTATTATTGTTAACGATAATTTAGAAAATCGTCTAACGCACCATCCGAAATTAGTTAATTTTGGTAATTTAAACCGTTGGGATTGGAATTATATATTTTAAAACGCAGAGTAACGCAAAGGAAAGCGCAAAGGTACGCAGAGTTTTTTTACCAACTTTCAAATAATTCCAAACATTGTAGGGGGAGGCAAAAAGCGGTGTGGATGTTCCTCCCGCTTTATTGCCGTTGTGTTAGACGCACAACTATTTATCAAATAAACGATAATTTATCTACATCGTCTAACGCACCATCCGAGATTAGTTAATTACAGATAATTTTTACACGCAAAATTTTGATTATATAAAGATATTAAAAAAAAATATTTATAATAGGATTTAAAACAATTACAATTTACGTTTGGTGCGTGACGCTACAAAAAGATGTCAGCTTCATAAGCTCTATTTAAAACAATTCATCCATTTTCCTCCCCCAAAATATTAAAATAATTATCTCGACTTCTTGCATCTACTCTTTCCATGACAAAATCCGCTGATATCAGCAGCAAAAGAATAATCAGCCTCGCACCAGAAAACTGGGTAAAATGGGTAACTCAAATCCCCGACATCACAGCAACCGAAATTCTCGACTCAGAATTTCAGTGGATAAGCCGAGAATCCGACGTACTCATCCGCGCTCAAAGTCCACAATATGGCGAATTCCTTGCTCTCAACGAGTTACAATTACGTTATAAAGCCGAAATGCCTAGAAGAATGCGGGCTTATGTAGCATTAGCAGAAGAAAAATATAATCTTCCCGTTTATCCCGTATTAATTAACATTCTCAAAGTTAGCGAAACTGAAATACCAAGCAGCTACCAATCAGAATTTGCTGGTTTACAAGCTCGTCAAGATTATCGCGTAATTAATCTATGGGAAGTTGATGCTAATTTGGCATTTGAGGAAAACTTATCTTCTTTGCTACCATTTGTACCAATTCTCAAAGATGGAGCAGAAGAATCAACCATACAGCGAGCCTTACAAAGACTTCGCACTGATGAAAACTTAAATCAATTAGAAACCGTTTTAGCGTTTTTTGCTACTTTCGTAATAGATAGCGCTTTAGTAAAACAAATCATGAGGTGGGATATGGCAATATTAACTGAATCTCCTTGGTATCAGCAGATTTTGAGAGAAGGTGAAGCTCGTGGTGAAAGAAGAGGAATAATATCCGGTATCGAACTTGATTTAGAAGTCAAATTCGGTAATGAAGGATTGCAATTAATGCCACAAATTTCTCAAATTACCGATTTAGAACAATTGAAAGTGATTCAAAGGGGAGTTAAAACTGTGAATTCCTTAGAAGAATTGCGCGGATTAATTTCTTCTTGACACAAAATAACGGATTAAAAAAAACCGATGCTTGACGCAGAGAGCGCGGAGGAAGAAATTTAGAGAGTTAAGATAATATCTCTCCTCTGCGTACCTTTGCGTTAAACCTCCGCGTACCTTTGCGTTTAAAATATAATTCCTCTCTAAACTCACGCCAAAATCGGACGAGTATCGCGCAACAAACGCACTACTCCCACAAATACCGTAAAGAATTCCAAACGCCCTAAAAACATTCCCACAGTTTCTGCCCACAACAAACCTGGTGCAGCATCCGCAGCCGTTACACCCACCGATAAACCCACTGTTCCCATTGCGCTGGCATATTCAAACAAACTTTCTTGCAAAGTATAACCATGAGCAGCGATTATCGCGCTACCAATTCCAAAAATTATTAAGTAAAGAAATACAAATATACTAATTTGCTTAACTTGGTCGTTTTGCAGAAATTGCCGTTTATCACCCTGCCAAATATGAGCTTCATTCACCGTACCTGCTGGCATTAACATCCGCCGTATTTCCCACATCAAAGCGCGGTAAAGAATATATACCCGCATCTGTTTTATACCGCCTGCTGTGGAACCGCTTCCGCCACCAATCAACATTAATAGTATTAAGATTAACCATCCCAATCCGTTCCAATCAGTATATCCCACAGTAGAAAAACCAGTTGTGGAAAGAGCAGTGATGGTTTCAAATATAGATACTCGAATTGCTTTGCCTAAGTTGGGATAAAGTGGCAAAATTACACCAAACAGCAAAACAATAGAACACAAGACGTAGAAGAAAAATTGTAGCCGTATTTCTCCGTTACGCATCACCGATTTAAACTTACCCGTCAGCAACATATAGCTGGTAACAAAGTTGAACGCTCCGACAATCATCAATACATTTGTTACCACTTCGACGGCAGTATTATCCCAGTAACCGATAGATTCGGGACGAGTGGAAAACCCCCCAGTTGACACAGCAGCGAAGGAATGGTTAATCGCATCAAAGAAACTCATCCCCGCCAAATCTAGCGCTATGGTTCCTACGATTATATATCCGAGATAAATAACTAAAACCAGCTTTGCAGAACGCCGCACATTAGGAACCAACTGTTCGGTACGTCCTTCCGCACTCGCTAAACCAGAACCACTAGGCCCCGCGATCGCACTTAATGTAATAATCGCCAATCCCGCTCCACCAAACAGTTCTATGGTGCTGCGGTAAAGTAATATCAACCGGGAAGCTTTGGTTACGTCTACCACTGACAACCCGGTAGTTGTCCATCCGCTGGTAGATTCAAACATTGCTTGGGTAAAGTTCAAATTCTGTATTGTCATCAGCGGTATCGTACCGACAACAATTGCTACGAGCCACGACAAAACAACAATTACCGCACCTTCTTGTAATGTCAGACTGGTGGCTTTTTTAGGAGCTAAAGAACGCCATAAAATAAAGCCCAGAACGCAAAGTATTATACCGGGAATTAGAAAACCCCAAGCCAATGAAACTTCTTCGGGATAAAAAATCAATGCAATCAGGGGTGAAAGTATACCGAATCCGGAAATCAGACAAACTAAACCCGTATAGCCGAAGATAGCGCGGTAACGCTGGCGTAAAAAGCTTTTGTAACGACTCATGTTAAACTTTCTCCCCCATAATTACACGTTGAGCTTTAGCACATTGGTTTGACTGACTGA
>JBARZF010000162.1:0-4496 GCA_049649675.1 Rivularia sp. (in: cyanobacteria)
AAATATAATCGAATTATTAGTCGATTAACCCGTAAATTGACTCATCCAAGACGTGAAGAAGAAACCGAAATAGGTAACTTATTCACAGATATTTTTGCCGAAATAGGCGATTTGGATGTTGTTTTAATTGGAAGTGGTTCAATCCGAAAACCTGAATTAGGACCTGTAGTAACACTGGGAGAACTTAAGGAGATTTATCCTTATGGCAATTCACTGTATAAACTTCAATTGACTGGAGCAAAATTGCTGAAAATATTTAATTATATTCTTAGAGCGGAAAAAAGAATACCAGGTAAAAGTAGTTTTTACCAAGTTAACAAAGGTGTTCGAGCAGTTTATAGTGATGCCGAGCAAAAAGTAGAATCTTTATTGATTAATGGTGAACCCATAGCAGAAAACACACAATATAGCGTTTGTGTTCTCGAATACCATTATAAAAATTCAGTAAAAAGATTCAACCTTACATCCGAAGAATTAGGTACTCCTAAAATTTTAACAACCTCTGCTCAAGATGTTCTAGAAGAATACATGACTTCTCACCAACATATTGATAGTCACATCGAAGGACGCATAACCTTTAAATAACCTCAACTAGTTCAAGACTGTAGTTTAGACTAACGAAAAAGGATAGAGTTTTTTAATTTTTTTTGCGACAGAACCCAAAATTAAGCTATGACATCAAAAATATCCCCGTTTATATCTGAAATAAATGCAAATAATCCTCATCAAGCTAATTATAAAATAATAATTAACTTTTATGATGTACAAACTTTACTAAAAGTTGCTCTGAAAGATACCTAGCTCTCACCAATAGCGAAGATTTTTCCATTTGTCGGGAATTTAAAACATAACAAAATTCAGCATTTCTCAGAGCGTTATAGAGTTCTGTATCAGCTTGGCGTTGAACATAACTAAGGTCAGTACCAGCCAAGCTACCGCCAACTTGATATTTATATTCAGCCATTTAGTAAATATTGTAACTATTACCGAAATCGTCAACAAAACTAAGCTATCACATTAAAAATAATCGTGTTTATATTTTAAATAAATGTAAATGCTCATCTAAAAAATAGACCTCTTGTATGAATTAGGCGATCGCTAAATAAGATCCACTATCATGCATTTGAGTAATTTTATAAAAATAAATAGTTTTTCTCTGTAATCCTTTGATTGTTGTTGTTAAAGTCAGATGCAATATTCAATTTTGTGCATTTTTAAGCTTGTCTGTGCCAGGGTTTTATTTGATGGCTAGTAAAGTAGAAACTCACGGCTGAATGCTTTATCTCCCTTTGTCGGTTGAAAATTGTTTTGTTTGAGAACATTCTGATGAACAGTCTTCCAGTAGCTATTCCAGAATGAGATGCCGTGATGAAAAGTGTTGAGCATTGACTTGATCTGGCGATCGCTAGTGCAGGAACTCATCCCCATAGTTATAGCTCTTTTGATCTGTTCGGATTCTACTTTGATTTGTTCTTGAAAGTAAGGAGTTTGAAGTAATTCTTCTCTACTACATTTAGCGGGCTGTAAGCACTCAAACACATGGGAAATATTATGTTCAGCTAAAAGCTCGAAACCCAGTAAAAATCCTGCAATTTCATAGTCATTTCTAGATTGAAGCAATCTTTGTTTGAAAGGTTCGAGAACATTATCCAGTTCAATTGTGGGATAAGCAAGTATCGCATTTTTGTCCAAACCTGCCTTGACAAATGCATCCAACAAAAGAACTGAGTGAACCTGTTCGGGAACTCCATTACCCAATTCTTCATTTACTGTCTGGGCGACATAGCTTCGACTTGTATGATTTTCGATTAATGGTAGTGTCAAGCAGAGAAAATCCGCAGCAAATACGCACAAGTGATACCAGTATGCACTCAACCGTAAAGGAAATGTTGCTTCTCGGATTGAAGCCAAAATATTTGGTGGAGTATTTACTAGCCAAGCATATTGATTTATCGAATCGTAAAAATACTGTTTCCATTTCTCATAATTTTTCTGTTGATTTATTTGGTTATCGTGGGAAAATGTCATGTTTTCTTGTTTCTTGAAAGTTGTGTTTATAATTCGAGATAAACGTTAAATTAAATTATCATAAATTCAATAAAAAACACATCTCAAATTAAGCGAAAATAGTATATAGAGGAATTTATCCTACCTTTCCTACTTTATAAATTTAAATTTGAGTCGATGCCGTTTCTCACAACTAAAAAGTAGGAAAGGTAGAGTATTTGCCACAAAGAGTTCACTATTTTATTGATATGCTGTAAGTTAATCTTATGTCAGTTTAAATAAAAGTCGCGGGAGGGCATTCCGAGACTAGAAACGGGCGTTAGAGAATGTCAACTACTTTCTGATTGTTTTGAGCAATTTTAAGCAAAATCGATAATGACAAATAACCAAGTCAAAAGTACTAATCTTTTCACTGTATTCAGTGACGACCGAGCATTAATAAAATACAATGTTTCATCTTTTGCGGAGATTTGGGAGGATAAAGAAACTTCAGCAAAATCTCTACATTCAACCAATAAATTTTCTCCTGGCGATATTATTACTCAAATAAAAATTACTAAATATGTTGATCGGCCAAGTTATTTATCGGTTCAAATTGACGAAGCAAAACATATAATGCTCAAACCAGAGTATCTTCAATATATCAATCATAGTTGCGACCCAAATGTTTTCTTCGATACTAAAAATATGCAAATTGTCTGTTTAAAACCAATTGAAGTTGGAGAAGCTATGACATTCTTCTATCCCTCTACAGAATGGTCAATGACACAGCAGTTTGATTGCCTCTGCGGTTCAGCAAAATGTCTGAAAAAAATCCAAGGTGCAGCATATTTATCACCAGATATTTACAAGATCTATAATTTAAACGAACATATTACCAATAAAATTGATATGAACAGTAATTTAGCAGTGTAGATGGCAACAAAAAATACAACCCTCAGCCAGTTAAATTCTGGCTCTACCTACCTCGAAGTTTTTAATCGTGAACTGATGGGTAGAGTAGAAAAATTTCAATCTTTAAATCCCCAAAAGAAAATACATATATTGGCTTGGGGTGATACTAGTCAACCTTTGCCAACAATAGCAGTAAAAGCATTAATTGATGGTGCAAATAAATTAGGAAATGCACAGACTTATACAGGTTATGAACCAATTACTGGTAATTCAGAACTGAAAGAGGCAATTTGTCTTAACTACTATCAAAAACTAGGAGTTGAGTTCGATTCCTCCGAAATCTTTGTTAATGATGGGGCACAGTCATCTTCAACTAATTTACAAGAACTTTTTGCTTTAAATAGTGTAGTTGCTTTGCAAAATCCTACTTATCCTTCTTTTATTGAGGGAAATTTACTGGCTAGTAGAAGCAAATTTATCTACTTAGATTGTAATGAATCTAATAATTTTGTTCCTCAACCTCCTGAATCAAAAGTAGATCTAATTTATCTTTGTTTTCCCAATAATCCCACTGGTGGAATTGCGACTAAAAAGCAACTTAAAAGCTTTGTTGATTATGCCATCAGTCACCAAGCAGTAATTATTTTTGATGGGGTATATAGTTGGTTTGTCAATACTCCTAATATTCCCCAAAGTATTTATGAAATAGAAGGGGCTACTGAATGTGCGATCGAAATTAATAGTTTCTCGAAACTTGCTAATTTTACTGGCTTAAGATTAGGTTGGTCAGTAATTCCTCATAGCCTAAAAATCAAAGATACTGTTGAGGGGGAACTTAATGAAATGTGGACTGTTAGGAATGGGATTAAATTCTGGGGTGCTTCTAATTTAGCACAACAAGCTGGAATAGCTATTTTAAGCGATCGCGGTCAACAAGAATGTCAAGATAATATTGACTACTATCTCAAAAATGCTTTTATTCTGCGACAAGCGTTAGAAACAGCAGGGTTAACTTGCTTTGGCGGTACAGATAATCCTTTTCTCTGGCTCAAAGCACCAGAAAAAATGACCTCTTGGGAGTTTTTCGAGAAAATGTTGCAGGAAAAGGGGATTGTGGGTATTCCTGGTTGTTTGTTTGGTAAAAGTGGAGAAGGTTATTTACGGTTGAGTAGTTTAGTTAGAAGAGAAGTAATTGAAGCGGTAATTTTTAGTCTAAGCTAAATTTACTTAATTCTGTGACTTGCCGAATTTTTAGAAACTATACTAATTGAATATAATGGCAGTACTACTGATTGGGGAAATAGATTTAACAGATACTTGGTTTATACAATTCATTGCAGAATTTAAAAAATCTCTGCCCAATATAGATTTGCGAGTTTTTCCTGACTGTGGAAAGTTTGAAGATTTTGAGATCGCCCTAGCATGGAAGCCTCCATTGGGAACATTGCAAAAATTTCCCAATCTTAAGCTGATTATTTCTTTGGGTGCTGGTGTAGATCATATTTTAAAAGATTCAAATTTACCTCAGAATATCTCAATTCTTCGTCTTGTTTCTCCCTCTCAAACATTACAAATGGCTGAATATGTCAACTTAG
>JBARZF010000163.1:0-24742 GCA_049649675.1 Rivularia sp. (in: cyanobacteria)
CAGCCCAGCATTTTCGGCTTTGAACTCAAGTATATTTACAAACTGACTCCATCCGGCATCATGTATAGACTTAGCCAATCGAGACTTGGCAAGTCCTTTGACATTCAACTTTTCAACAGCAATTACATCATATTTAGATAGCAATTTTTTAGCTGTTTTGAAGTGGAAATCTTTACGGGTATCAGCTACTTTTTTATGTCTAATACCTAATTGTTTAATAGCTATCTTACTACGTTTGGAACCTTTCTCTCTACGCGATACTTTGCGTTGTGCTGACTTTAATTTACGTTCAGCTTTACGGAGATGTTTTGGCGCAGCAATTCGGGTATTATCAGAAGCTACATAAAAATCAATCAATCCAACATCAATGCCGACAATATTATCCGCATTGAAATCAGGCTTAATCGTTGGAGCTTCTTTATTCTCAAGGCTTAGAGTTACATAATAACCGTTTACCTTTTTAGTAACTGATACGGTTTTTATAGCAAAACCATCCGGTATAGGACGGTGAACAATTACTTTTACATCTCCAATTTTTGACAAGGTAATTTTATTACCAACAAAGTGATGTTGCTTGAATTGAGGATAAGTAAAAGTCTTATATTGTCCTACACCTTTAAATCTTGGTCTACCAGATTTTTTACCGTTACAATCACCTTTGAACCATCTATCAAATGCAATCTCAACCTTTTTAGGAACCTCCTGCAATACTTGGCTGTGAATAGTTTTGTACCAAGGACGTTCTTTTTTGAGTTGCTTTAATGATGCTTGCTGACTAAAACGGTTAGGTTGGTCTTTTAATTCTGGAAGATGACAAACAAGAGGACACCTGTCAATAGAGCATCGATTCTGCTCGTACCAATCAAATCTTTGAGCTAATTCATAGTTATATTGACAACGCAACATATCTAACGTGTTATCAATAATTTCACGTTGCTCTTTATTAGGCTTTAATCGGTATTGATAGCTTGTTCGCACTTGTTCATCACCTCCTTGTTATTTAATTAGTGTTACCATATAAGTATACACCAAACTTTATAAATATTCCGAAACTACTGTGAAAAATGATTTTGTTTCTAAAGGGCGTTCTGTCAGTGACTTGAAAGTGCATTTAGTTTTAGTCACAAAATATAGGCGCAAAGCCTTTACTGGTGAGATGTTAGAAAGGCTTCACGTCATAATCGAGGAATTGTTACTCAAGTGGGATTGCAAGCTTATAGAGTTTAACGGCGAAGAAGACCATATACACTGTCTTTTTCAATATCATCCGGACTTAGAACTAAGTAAATTAGTCAATAATCTTAAGTCAGTGTCTTCCAGAAAATTACGTCAGGAATTCTCTGAGTATTTATCAAAAATATACTGGAAGGATGTATTTTGGAGCGGTTCTTATTTTGTGGCTAGTTGTGGCGGTGTCACTATATCAACTTTACGAAAATACATCGAAGGTCAACAAAAGCCCGAATAGTGTTCGTCTCCTCCACATATTCCTTCCCTCGCTACGCATTGGTCAGGAATATAGTCGTCGTCTCACTCGCATTCATCCCACACTGCCGACGACGGTCAGATGTGGGACTTCTGCTGTTATGGTTAAAATTGCTCAAGGAAACCTTAATAACGGTTGACGAATTAAAAAAGCGCTTTGAAAGGGAAGTAACTATATCAGCAGCTTTAAAAAATTTACATATTGTTAAGGTGAGCGACTATGGAGTAACTCCCCAAGGACACCCCTTTTATGTTATGGAATATTTGCCGGGGAAGACTTTAGGGGAATTGATGCGGGAAAAACAACGCTTATCTGTGGAAGAAACAGTACATATTATTAGTCAAGTTTGTGAAGGATTGCGTCACGCTCATCAAGGTGTTACTGTATGGCGTGATGGAGGAACCAAAAGCGAACACATTCAGGTAGTACATCGCGACCTCAAACCGGATAATATTTTTATAGTTTCCACGGATAAAGGTGATTTAGTAAAAATTCTGGATTTTGGGATTGCAAAAGTTCGTAGTGATTCTTTTGAGCAAACAAATTTAACTCAAACAACTGCATTTCTGGGAACCGTTCGTTATTCATCTCCGGAGCAACTTAGAGGTTTCAAAGAAATTGACGGTAGAGCAGATATCTACAGTTTGGGCATCATTATTTACCAGATGTTAACTGGAAATGACCCCTTTGGTTTCAGTACCGAACAGCGGGTGAGCAGCGAATCTTCCTGGATGTTAGCTCATATTTCCGATCCACCAATAACATTAAGACAACAGCCAGGTTGCGAACATTTATCACCGGAATTAGAAGCTGTGGTGATGCAATGTTTAGAAAAACAAACCGAGAGAAGGTTTGCATCAGTAGAAGAGTTAAATATTGCTTTATTGAATGCTGTTAATCCTGTTATAAATCATAACCAAGAAAATTTAGTCGAAGGTACTATTGTTCAAGAGCAAAGACTACAATTTATAGAAGAATTTAATCAACAAAATATTCCTTATCAACCTCAATTTGAAGAAACTCAACCTCGAAGAGAAATTCCGCAACCGAAAGAGGAAGATAAAGATCAAGATAAAGAAGAAAACTTAAGTAAAAATCCTAGATTACCTCTTAAATTTATTCCAATTATCGTTGCTGTCATTGGAAGCATTGGAATCGGAATATTTTACTTTTATAATACTTCTGTCAAAACAGCAGACAAGAATGAATCCTCACAAACTATTAACCAAGGTAAACCTTTAGAAGCACTAAAAAAAATTGAAATTTTATCTAATAATGGAGATTTTGCTGGTTGTATTATTGAAGCTCAAAAAGTTTCTCAGAATAGTTCTGACTACTTAAAATCTCAAGAATATCTTCAGGAATGTGTTAATCAAGCTGCGAACAAAATGAAAGATTTAGTAACAAAAGGAAAATACCAAGATTGTATCGATGAAGGCAAGAAAATTCCTCAAGATATTCCTAATTATTCAAGAATTGAAACTGTTCTCCAAGAGTGTGAGCCAATTTAATAGGGGTAAACTCTATAAAATTTATATGCTTAATCTCTATGTAGTTATACAATCAAAAAACTCTGCTGTATGGTTTGAAATAACCTAATAAAATACTGTAAGTTAAAAATGGGTTAACTATTTTAGAAAACTTAACCTAAATTTATTGTATGAGTTTATGGTATAAAGTGATATCATTCCTAACAGATAAAAACTAGAAATATTACTTGAAGCACAGTTATGATCTGCTGCCTCAATCCAACTTGTGATAATCCTCCTTGTGCTGAGGACACAATTCTTTGTCCGAATTGTCAAATACCGTTAGTAATACTTAGAAATCGTTATCAACCTATCCAATCATTGGGTGGTGGTGGATTTGGTAAAACCTATATAGCGGAAGATATAGATAAACTAAATGAATATTGCGTTATTAAGCAATTTGCACCACAAGTACAAGGAACCGCAGGATTTGAAGGTGCAAAAAAGTTATTTGAATTAGAAGCGAGACGGTTGCAACAATTAGGAGAAAATCCACAAATTCCCAGACTATTGGCTTATTTTGAGGAAAATAGCCGTTTGTATTTGCTGCAACAATTTATTGATGGACAAAATCTGTTGCAAGAGTTAGAACAGCAGGGAATTTTTGAGGAACCAAAAACATTACAATTATTGTTCGATGTATTAGAAATTCTTCAAGTCGTTCATCAGCAGAAAGTTATTCATCGAGATATCAAGCCAGAAAACATCATTCGTCGTTCGATTGATTACAAATTAGTGTTAATCGATTTTGGAGCTTCCAAACAGTGGAGCGAGACGATTATGTCTGCTCAAGGAACGATGATTGGTTCCTTTGGATATGTTCCGATAGAGCAAATACAATATGGAAAAGCTTATCCATCGAGCGATTTATATAGTTTAGGTGCAACTTGCTTTCATTTACTCAGTGGAATTCGTCCTTGGGAACTTTGGTACAAACAAGGTTATAGCTGGGTTAATAATTGGCGATCGCACTTACCCCAACCAGTAAGTCAGGAATTAGCAGAAATACTTGATGGATTGCTACAGGAAGACTATGGGAAGCGCTATCAATCAGTAGAGGAAGTATTAGAGGATTTGAATTCATCGTCATTAGCATCCGAAGTATCCGAACAAAATCCCATTAAATTTCAAGCAGCTTTTTCACCGTCTAAAGTTCCTGAAACTATAATTAAACCTTCTAAAGTTCCACAGAGAATTTCACAGATACTTTTTTCATTTTTATCTACAAGGACAATAAAATTTAAAGAATTATCGCTGGTAATTGGTGGAGTTTTACTTGCAAGTTTAGGGGGATACGGAATGCAAAATGTGATACTCAGGAGTCAGCAATTAGAAGAAAATTTAGAAGAAAATATCGATTACCAAAAATTAGCATTAGTCAAAACTCTTGAAGGAGGTAAAGGAAAGAACTGTTATGTATATAGTGTTGCTATCAGCCCTGACGGAAAAACCCTGGTGAATAGTAGTAACGATAAAACATTAAAATTTTGGGATTTTAAAACGAAGGAACCACTTAAGGTTATTCCAGAAACAAATATAATTCGTTCTCTTGCTATTAGTCCCAATGGACAGATTATTGTAAGTGGTAGTGAAGATGGAGTAATTAGAATTTGGAATCTCAAAACTAAAGAATTGAAAAAAACTTTAAAAGCACATACAAAAACAATTCGTTCTATTACTATTAGTCCTGATGGAAAAACACTTATTAGTGGAAGTAGCGATAATACAATTAAAATTTGGAATATTGAAACAGGAGATTTAAAAGAACAACTTACCAAGCATAAAAAGGCTGTATATTCTATGGTTTTAGCTTCAGATGGAAAAACATTAATAAGTGGTAGCGGAGACAAAACGATTAAGATATGGAATCTAGAAACAGGGGAATTGAAACAAGAATTTAATAATCCTCAATCAGAAATTCTTTCTTTGGCTCTAACTCCAGATGGTAAGACTTTAATAAGTGGAAGTGCAGATGGTTCAATTCAGATTTGGAATATACAAACAGGAGAGCAGGAAAATCTATTTCCCAAGGTTAATAAATGGATTGGTTCTCTTATTGTAACCGAAGATGGTAAGTCTTTAATAAGTGGAAGTGCAGATGGTTCAATTCAGATTTGGAATTTGGAAACTAGAGAGTTAATAAAAAAACTTTCTCAACATAAATATGCTATATATTCATTGTCAATTAGCCCTGATGGGAAGTCATTGATAAGTGGAAGTGCAGATTGTAAAATTAATATCTGGCAAAGATAAAATATATCCAGCTTTTATCTTTATTAGTAAGCATAATATATTTAATCTATTAAATAGATTACATCTCTTTGTTTTTTTAATGCTAAAAGACAAATATAGCTCAATAATTTTACTGAGTAAATCAATGAATTTAAAGCAAAAATCAGCAAAGAACATGAGATATTTATTCCCTTTTTTTTACTTGCTTGTTATCACAAATTTAGGTATTTTCCCCCTACAAAAGAGTTTAGCCCAGGAAACATCGCCATCTGGTGATAGTTTGTCACCCGCTCAACCGCAGCCTTCCCCATTAGAAGAGGATGCACAACCAAAACCAATACCTTCTCCAGTAGAAGAGGATGCACAATCAAAACCAACACCTTCTCCAGTAGATGAGGATGCGTCGCCGCTTTCTCCAGTAGATGAGGACAAGAAAGACCTACCAGCCTCAACTCAGGAACCACCAACTCAAGAGCCACCAACTCAGGAACCACCAACTCAGGAACCACCAATTCAAGAGCCACCAATTCAAGAACCATCAATTCAAGAACCACCAATTCAAGAACCAGCAATTCAACAGCCAGCAATTCAACAGCCAGCAATTCAACAGCCAGCAATTCAACAGCCAGCAATTCAACAGCCAGCAATTCAACAGCCATCAATTCAACAGCCAGCAATTCAACAGCCATCAATTCAACAGCCAGCAATTCAACAGCCAGCAATTCAACAGCCAGCAATTCAACAGCCATCAATTCAACAGCCATCAATTCAACAGCCACCAATTCAACAGCCACCAATTCAACAGCCACCAATTCAACAGCCACCAACTCCACCAGCACCACCCACTATAATTCCACCAAGTGGTAACTCGATAATAAAGCTGAGGGTGATTGAGCCACCTTTGATTCCAAGTGATAACTCGAGGAGGAAGCTGAGGTTACTTGAACCTGAGCAGTTTCCTGATGGTCCAACAATAATGATAAACGAACCATCCCAAGCCGTATCAGAACCAGCCGTACCAGCACAGCCTCCACAATGCCAATGTCAACAAAAACCCAATCGCTATCCTCGGGCACGATGGTAAGCATTAAACCCCTTGCATAAGTACCTTCTAATCTCTAAACCTCCTCGCAAACGGGGAGGGAACAAAATTTTATATACTTTATACTTTTATATTTGATAGTTAATATACGCTAAAAAAATGATTATCAATGTTTCTTTTCGCAATCGTGTAAATTTTGTTGTGAGCGCAGCTACAATATTTTTTCTACTTTCATCACCTGCGATCGCCCAAAAAACCGTTGACAGAAATACATCTATTAATGCGGTTAATAATAATGCTTCAAAACTTATTCAAACACTACAAAATGCTAGGAATGTTTCCCAAAAAAACATCCGTTTAGTACTCAAGCTCAAACAACGAAAACTCTATGTTTATCAAGGTAAAACTTTATTAAACACTTATCCCGTTGCCATTGGTAAAGCAGAATGGGAAACACCAACGGGTAGCTTCAAAGTGATGGATATGATTGAAAATCCGGGTTGGACAAATTTTAAAACGGGAAAACAGATTCCCCCAGGTCCAAACAACCCGTTAGGAGAGCGCTGGATTGCATTTTGGACTGATGGTAATGATTATATCGGATTTCACGGTACTCCCGATAGAAGTTCAGTTGGACAAGCAATTTCTCACGGTTGCGTGCGGATGTATAACGAGCATGTAAAGGAGCTTTATGACTTGGTGAGTATGGGGACAGTGGTGATTGTGGAGAAGTAAATATAATCACATAGAATATCACTCTCAGTAATTGTGTTCCAACTCAAATACCAACTGCTTTTAGATTGCTTGACAATCAAGACAGTCGCTAATACCTACGGCTGATAACGATAGCGACAAGAAATAATTGTGAAGTAATCATCATCTACAGCATAGACAAGACGATGGGTATCATCAATACGACGTGACCAAAACCCTGATAAATTTTCTTTCAAAGGCTCAGGTTTACCAATTCCCTCGGAATGTTGGTTTTTAGCTTCATTTATTAGTTTATTAATTCTTTTTAGTGTCTTTTTATCTTGACTTTGCCAATAGATGTATTCTTTCCAAACCTTATCAGTCCAAGCCAATTTGCGATTACTCATCTAATTTGTTCAACCCAACCTACGCACTGGCAACTGACGTGATTACAATAGTAATAACCCGTCTCGGCAAGTTCAATCATGGAAATAAAACTACGGAAAGTTGGCAACTCCATTGGCACCACCTTTCCCAAGGAAATCTTGGAGAAATTTAATTTAAAGGAAGGAGATTCGCTAACTTTGGTAGTGATGGAGGATGGTATTAAGTTGATGGCTTACGATCCTGAGTTCGAGCAGGTGATGGCGGCTTATAAGCAGGGGGCATCGCGTTACCGCAATGCGATGAGAGAGTTGGCGGATGGCTGAGCCAATTTGGATTACGGCTGCGATGGTGCAGGTGATTCATGACGATCAAGTTGCAACCCACGGTGGAGCTTATGGATTGCGGGATGAAGGGTTACTGGCGAGTGCCCTTGCCCGTGCGAGACATCGCTATGGGTATGAAGAAGGAGCGGATATTTATCGACTGGCGGCAGACTATGGCTATGGGATTGCTAGAAATCATCCGTTTATTGATGGCAATAAGCGCACGGCTTTCCAGGTTATGTATGTGTTTCTTAAGGTGAATGGCCCGGATTTGGATGCACCGGAACCGGAAGTGGTACTGGTGATGCAGGAACTAGCAGCAGGGGAACTCTCTGAAGAAAAGTTGGCGCAGTGGTTGAAGCGATATTCTTCAAGGGATGTGTAAGGGTTGATTTGTTGGGTTTCGTGCCTCAACCCAACCTACGTACTAGCAGCAGGGGAACTCTCTGAAGATGGTTTGGCGCAGTGGTTGAAGCGATATTCTTCAAGGGATGTGTAAGGGTTGATTTGTTGGGTTTCGTGCCTCAACCCAACCTACAAGCTTTTAGTTTGTTTCTTGCTTCGCTAAAAGTTATTATTCTCATTTGTTATACTTGTCTGCTTACATGTACAAGTATAGCGTGGTGAGATGTATCTTTTCGTAGCGAATGTTTTAAAAGTCAAGAGCGATCGCACTGTTCATCATGAGTTCCATTGATTCTAAATTGAGTTTTTGGCTTTTTGAGTTCAAGCATCCTTCCAAACAGGCGTACCAAGAGTTGCTGGAGGAACTTTGGCTTCCAGTTTGCTTAGAAAATTATCGTCAATGGCAGTTTCTACATTTTGATCTATAAAACCAAGCATTAGAGATAGCTGTGCAATTATGACTGAACCAGTCCCTTGGTAACTCTTTGTGGCTCGACCATTTTCATCAAGCATATCTCCTGATACCCACACACTTGATAAATCTTTAAGGTCATATTCTGCATAGTACTTCATATTGGATAACCAAGAACGTTTTGGAACTTCCCCATTTACTGCGATTAGTCCAAAAATATACCCTTGATTGCCAAGTTCTTCCCAATCTTTATCATTAGTGTTTGCACTTGCATCAATACCCCTAGCTTCTAAATCCGCCAAGGATTTAAGCGAATCATATTTATCTTTGGTATAGTGGCGGAAGGTCCATTTTTTGGATAGGTGCTTTTTACCAAACTTAGGGTCAGGAGCTGTATCTAAATCTGTAATTGAAAAATCTGTTATTCCGTTTCTTTTTTTTACAAATTCAACTAATGAACGAGGAAAGTTTGTATCATCAATATCAGCCTTGTCAAGCTTTTTAAGACCTTTTATTATCTGTGCTTTTGATAATTTACCTGAATCCATTTCAGTACTTATTGCATCGACTAATTCAGTTATTTCTTTTCTTTGAATACTTTGGCTATTTATGGATTTGTCAACTGGAGAAACTTTGCTATTTAAGGATGTTTTTTGCATAGCTTTCCCTTGAGGCTGAAAAGCTTTATGCAATGGGGATGATTCTTCTTGTTTACCTGTAGATTCTGAATTATTTAATTTAGCTTGAAAAACTTCACCTTGTTCAATTTCTTGGTTATCTTCCTCAATCTCTTGACGTTGAACGGTTTTTTTCGGACGATGTATAGAAATATTTTCCAGATAATTGATGTTTCCTAGAAATGAATCTTGCTTTAAACTAATATTTTCTTGATTTTCTTGTTCTTGGGATATTTCTCGCTGTACTGTTTCCGGTGCGGGGGTTGCTGATTGCAAATTGGAATCATGCGCTGGGATATGCAACCTGGGAATTTTAGGTGCTAAGGATGGATAACTAATATCCGGTGTTTTGGCTTTCTTGCGGGAAAGTTTTGCACGCTCATTCATTTTGCTAAGTTTCCTGTGTAGATAAATGGTTTGTAGCTGGAAAATTTTATCGACTAAAGTCTAATATTTTGAATGCTAGCAACAAATTTCATTTTCAATAACCGAAACTTAGCCTTCAAATTCTTGTTCCCACGTTCAACCTGCTGCTCCCTCTCCTTACCAAGGAGAGGGTTGGGGTGAGGTTAATTGCACAACCCATGCTTCATATAACAAACCACAGCTTCAGCAGTCGCTAAATTAGTTGCTAGTAAAACCTCGTTAATATTACACAATCTTAAGAAGGTTTCTTCATTAGCTTGTCCTGGTTGAGGTTGCAATAAATCTCTGAGGAAAATCACGGCTAGAACTTCTTTTGAGTTTATCAATGAAGCAATTCGTTGATATCCTCCAGATGTGGCTGCGGGTATTTCTTCACTTACATTTACACCTGCTTGTTGTTGTAAGCTTTCACTTACAGAATTCCAAGTCATTGTTAGGCATTCTGACAATAATTCTTGATGTTTCTTAACAAAGTTTACCAGTTCCGATTGTTTACTATCGTGAGCAATTAATACTGTATATTTTTGAGTAACAACTTCTGGTAATTGAGTTTCACTAGCTGCTTCTGATATTTCTTCCTCTTGGCTTTCTTCTACTTGGGAAACTTCTTCAGTATCAGGAGTAAAATCAACACTTGCTTCAGGTATGTATTCTACAACTTCTAAAACTTCTGCTTCAGAAGTAGATTCTATTTCTTCTAATTCGGTTGTTTGAGAAATAACAGCTACTGATTCTTCTTGTTCTTGAATTTCTTTTTGTTCTTCTATAGTTTCCGCAGTATTTTCATATTGAACTGATACTTCAGATTCAACTACTTCTATTTCTGGAGTTGGTAATTCTTCAGATTCATCAGTGATTTTTTCTTGATTCAGTTGTTGAACATGGGTATCTTCTATCAATTCGCTTTCTGGGGAATCATTACTGGAATCTTCAGAAGTTTCAGTTGTTGATTCAGTTACTGGGAGTGGAAGATCGCGGGGTTGAACAATTGTGTATTCGGGGGCTGCAAAAGCTTGTGAATCTTCTATTTCTGCAACGTTAGTTTCAATATTATCGGATTCACTTACGGGAGTTTCTCCAATTTCATCTGCAATTTGTGGAGGTATTTCTACATCTGCTTGTAGGGAAGCAACCTCAACTTCATTCACTTCCACAGAAGCAGGATTTACAGTTTCAGGAGTTATAATTTCAGCTTCATCTGTTGTATTAACTTCCTCAACAACTGGAGCATCTACAATTTCCGGTACTTGATTAACAATAATTTGTGGTTTTTCACTTACTATATTTGGTTTTGATGGTCTTTTGGCAAATAATGCAGGATTGATAATTTTAACCACAGTTTCTGCGGGTTGTTCCATGGAAGCAAGTTCTTCCATTACTAAAACATTGTCTCCTATACGGATAACGTCCCCATTGCTCAAAATTTGTGGTTGGTCTTTTTGAAGTACTTTGTTGTTAAGTATGGAACCATTTCGACTACCGAGATCGGCAAAATAATAATTTCCACTTTGATAGAAAAATTTACAGTGAAATCTACTAACATCTGGGTCATCTAAAACAAAATCTGCATCTGGAGAACGACCAATTACACAGTCTTTACCTCTAGGGGTTTCTAAAGATAAATCTAGTTCTTGTACCTCAGTTAATGCTTCTACGTGACTAATTTTTACTTTCATAATAATTTTTGGTTAATGTTATTAATTTCTGTGACCCAACGCTTACGAGTAGGGTGTTCTAAATTTAAAATATCATCTTGCGACCAATGGAAGTGATAAGCAATAAAAGCTACCTCCTCATAAATGTTGTCGGAGGGGTAGCTTATGACTCCCCCGCGAGTTCTAGCCTCACGGAAAACTCGTTATTACATTGAGGACATTGGGTTGGTATGTGTGTACTTCCTTGTTGATTAACGCGATTATAAAATTCTCTGAGATAGCCGATATCAGCTAATATCAAATTTTCGATTAAATCTGGAGTCACATAATTCAAACTACCCAAGCGAGTAATCACTCGCGAAAGCATACATAAACCACCGTAAGCGGGATTTTCCCGAACTTTCTTTTCCTGCTGTACTAATATTTCGTCTTTAGCAGTAGCTAAACGCATTATTCCATGACGATGCACTTTATTTTTATCGTCAATTAACCCTCTAGGAAGGGTAAATTCAAACTCAGTGCAAATATTATCTTTTTTACGACCCATAAATAAGTGCTTAGAGTTTAAGTTTAAAGAGGAGGAAAAGTGGGTAGAGGGGGGAAATCATTTACCACTAACAACTAATTCTGAAGAATTTACGGAATCTTCTGGGATAGAAATTTCTGCTTGTAAACCATTGATTCGACGGTAGAAATCTTGCAGGTAGCTTAAATCTTCAGCAAAAAAGTTTTCTACTATGGCTGGGCTAACTTCCGATAAAGCACCCAAGCAGTTAATGACTCGCGATAAGATAATTATTGTCGAATAAGCTGGATTTGCTTTAACTCTTGGATCGCGCAAAGGTGCAATTTCGTCAATTGCTGTTGCTAACCTCATTACACCCTTACGGTGCAGATTTCCTTCCGAATCTAGAAATCCTTTGGGTAAAGTAAATTCAAATTCTGTTTGAAACATAATTTTTTTCTCCAATATTCTCCAATATATTTTCGGGGAGCATTACCAATTACCAATTACCTTTATGTGGGAGGTATCCCAATGCCCAATGCCCAATGCCCAATGACCAAATCTATTTCACCCGTTTAAATTCCTCAAAAGCAACCTCGACTTCTTCTATTTCAATATCGGAACTCCGAGCATTAACATCGGCAATTTTATAACTAGTTGGCCATGCACCAGCCAGTTCAAATCTAGCGATTTCTTGATTTGCCTGATTGTAAATAGATAAAGCGGCCATTTTTCGCTGCTTGCTCCATTTACCACTTTGGACATTTTCAAACCACTGCCAAAAATCTGTAGAGTTAGTCATACCTCTACGCAAAGTGAGATTACCGCTCTTCACATTACCTGGAAGTTTAGTTCTAACTACCATCCCTTTGGCTTTCCCTCCTGCACCCCAGGTTTGAGAAGTGACTTCACAAGCTTCAATGGCATCCTGGGTTCTTTTAAAACCTTGGCATTCTAAAAAGAAACAATCGGGTTCTTTTTGACCATTTAATGTCAGCCCCAGATAAAAACGACTGGCTGTAAGAATTTCAGTTTTATTCTCGGTTGATTGAGGCACTTTTTGATATTTGTTCTTTTAATAGTGAAATCTAGATGTAGAGACGTAAAATATTAGACGTAAAATATTAGACGTAAAATATTAGACGTAAAATTTTACGTCTCTACAAATTAATTTGGAGGCAAATCTACTTCACTCTGGCAACACCTTCATGAACTAATTCAATAGTTTCTGTAGCCATGTCACCACCGGAAGCGGTGAGAGTTGGGCCAGTATATTTCACAGGATAGCAGTATTCAATGTTCCAACGAGCTGCTTCCTGATTTTGTTGGTTGTAGGCAACTACTGAACCTGTTTTACGATTTTGCGACCATTGACGCTGTACTCCCATATCTTCATTACACTTTTTGTACCATTGGTACAAGTCTGTATCGACTGTTGCAATTACTTTAAGTGTGATATTTGTGAATTTTACAACAGTGGGAGTTGCTTGACGATATATCTTACCTGCTTTACTGGAACCATGAACTTCTTGGGCTGGGGTATTTTCTACTCCTAAACCACTGACTTCTTTAATAAATTTGTCCGTGATACCATCTGCTTCAAAATAGAACTTACACGAGGTTAAATATTCGCTCATTTTTTTCCTCCTAATTTATCGGTTTGTATTGATAGATTTCTATGACTGTTCACTGCTAACTGCTAACTGCTAACTGTATTATTCTTCGTCGTCAATACCATTCCATTGACTGATGCGGAAAATAACGAATTCTGCTGGTCTGACGGGACAAACACCTACTTCGACGTATAAACGACCTAATATTCTGGTTTCTGGTGGGTTCAATTCTTCATCGCATTTGACGTAAAATGCTTGGTCTGGAGTCGCACCATATAAGGCTCCTTCCCGCCATATACGTTCTAAAAAGTTACTTACAGTACGCTTGACTCGCGCCCATAAGTCTTCGTCGTTGGGTTCAAATACTACCCATTGAGTACCTAGTTCAATTGATTTTTCGATGTAACTAATTAGTCTGCGTACACTAATGTAGCGCCACTCAGTTTTCTCGGGTTCAACCAGAGTTCGCGCTCCCCAAATACGAATACCTCGGTTAGGGAAAGAGCGTATACAGTTTATACCGATAGGATTAAGTAATTCTTGTTCTCGGAAATTGATATCATAGCCAAGACCAATTACACCTCTAGGTACTTCATTTGCAGGTGCTTTGTAAACGCCTCTGGTTTCGTCAGTCCGTCCCCAAACTCCCATCATATGACCGCAAGGAGGTATAAGAATTGGCTGACCGCTGCGACGAGGATTAGGTACTTTAATCCAAGGATAATAAAGGGCTGCAAACATGGAACGACGGTTAAATCTGTTTAACCATTCCACTACTTGCTGGGGTTTCTCGCATTCTGGCCCCGGAGGTGAATCGAGGACAACCATGCGATTGGGTGGATTGGGAATATCTCCACTCGCAGATCCCTCGCACATACTAATCATCAATTCCATGATGCCGTGGACTTGATCTAAATTTATCACTCCTGCTTGATAAGCCCGCATTAAATCGGGACAAGCGAGCATGGTGATTTCATCTATTTCAAATATTCCTCGAACACCAGTGCGATCGTCTCTTACACCCTCTAAATTCTGAGAGAATCGATCTGGTGAAGCTGCAACAATGGGTGGTGTTAGTTCATACTGACCATTCCCCGGACGACGTGCCAAAGGTTGTCCGGAACGAGAAACGTCTTCTAAACTGACATACATGGAATTTTGCAATGCCGCGATCGCATAAGTAGCGACTTGAGCATTCGGTTCGGGGTTCATCGTCAAATTGTCGTATTCTTCAAGGGTTTCATTCCCACGACGAATTTGAACTTTAAAGTATTCTCCTGTATTTGGTGGTGGTTCTCCCTCGGTTCCTTCTGGTTGCGGACGGGGGCTGCTATCACTAATCAAAACATCCACCCCTCCACTACCAGCTTGTTCCGGACGCAGAGTAAAGTTTAAAGATGGACGATTGCCACGACCTGAAATGCGGAGGCTTGCTGGTTCGGGGCTTTGAGTTTTGGGCGCTCCCGGTAACTGAGTACCGATACTTGTTACCCAACAACGGCCTCCACCGTTCATAAAATAACCGTAGACTGCAAAGGGTAAATAAGCATCAAAATCGGTGAAGCCATCAGAGTTAGGATTGGCAAAATAGTTGAGATATTGAGTCCAATTTGTCACCAACATAGGCTTAAATAACTCAGCATCATCACGGATACTTTCTGTAAAGCCTACAAAGCCTGCAACTGCGGTACTGACACCTTCTATCGGTCTACTACCTCTGTCTACTTCCTCAACGTAGACACCAGGAGCAAAGTAATCAAGTCTTGCCATGAAAATTTCTCCAACGAGCGTGACAACAATTTATTCTGGTCTTAGTAAAATTTCTTTAAAGCTATAACCTTCGGTTTCCACTAATACATTGACATTTTGGGATGAATATCCAGGATAATCTAATACCAAAACATAGTTACCAGTCGAAAGATTGTCAAAAAAGAATAATCCTTCATCATTGCTTTCGGTTGATTTTTCTGTTCCCGCAACGATAATTCCTACCTCAGATATCGGTAAATTCGTTGTTTCGTTCTTCACCAATCCGGCGATCGCCACTTTTTTCGTGATGACTGCTGAATCTCCCTGCTTATCCAATAAATTGTTTAAAGAAACAATCCGTTCCCAAACCATAGGTATAGAATTCTGCTGTGAGTCAATGGGTACTGCGACTGTCAAATACAAAGCTGGACGTAAAGGTACATTCAAAGCGCTCCACAGAGAACCAACTTCAATCGGAGGTTCTAAAGCAACGCTCATAGACAAATTGCCATAACGTCTTAATTCAGGTGCTAAGAACTGTTCCTGTATGGAACGATGACGCAACAGTAACGATAATGCTTCACTTATCAAGTAATGTTCGCCCAAAGCAGTTCTATCCCAAGCCGTTAATAGGATTGAGACATCAAACCAATCGGGAGTCCAACTGACATTAGCACTTTGTAAATTTCGCGAAGCTTTGCGGTCTACTTGTCGTCCTGAATGCTGTAACTGTCTGCTCTCCCGAATATCGTAAACATACAAATTGAGAGTTGGCATTGTACTCTCTTCCCTACGATTACCAAGATGATTAAAATCTATTTGCTCGGTACTCACTAGAGAAGTTCCTCCAGCCAGAATTTGAGCTAAGGATTGAAGAACATAGATAAGCATGAAGTCATAGTGAAGTATGTTGATGTAGATACATTTAAGAGTATCCATATCAAGTAGAAGAAGTTAATTAGCCGAAAGTCGATATTTTTTTATGGGAGTTGTCAGGAGTTAGGAGTTAGGAGTTAGTAATTAGAAATTTCTCCCCCATCACCCCATCACCCCATCACCCAGTAACCTTAGATACTTTCAACGCATCTCCAGGAAACTTTTTATAATCGCTATAGCCAAGAAAACTTCTACTAGGAGCAAAATTTGGTGGTTGTAAAACAACCCATTTATATGATTTTCCACCAACTAAATTATCCCCGTACATACCAACTGAAATTTCAGTATTCAAATCTCTTAAATCAATTGGTGAAGCATAAAGTCGATTAATTTGGTCGGCTATTTGTGCGGAACCACTACCATCTTGAAGTTGTACTTTAGCGGATTCAAAATTGTGAGCTTCATCATACTTTACTTCTATTCTTCCTAAAGACGCAAAACCTCCTCCAAAGAAACCTCTATCTTCTATATTTCCTTGCTGCATTTTGATGTAAGCAGAAACAATTTTCCTTTGAAAATCTTGTGCTGATGGTGTTCTTCTCACAAGAAGTTCTTGCATTGGTCGGGTAATTTCTTTCTGTTCTTCTAAAGTTACAGCTTCGCGCCATAAACTTTGTGCTTCTCCCCTTCCTTGGCTTGCATTTGCAATGAATTCATCGATTTTATCTCTCATTGCATCTCCAAAACTATTTCGTGTTTCTGTCAAAAAATCTCTAATCGCTAATTCTCCAGCTACTCTTTGCGCTCTACTGACTTCACTCTGCAAAGCAGTTACTAATGATATTGCAGTACCAAATCCAGGAAATGAAGTTGTTAAAGCTGGTTGTAAATATTGTTCAAAACCTCCTTTAATAATACCTTTTATTTGCTCTAAAAATACTTTTTGAAAATCTGGTTGTGCGCTTTGATCGGGAGGAAATCTCATCGCATCGCTAAAGTTTAGCAATCCATCTTTAAATGCATCGCGAATATTATCTAATTTGTCATCAAAATTAGCATAAAAATTATCGATAATATCACTTCTAGCACCAGGAGCTAAACCAACAATTGTCGGAACTTCGTCTTCTGTAAATGTAATTTCGTTACGCTGTACTAAATGATTTAACTCAGCGTTTTGACTAATAGCTGATTCAGCTTGACTGCGATGAATAGCAATTTTACCAAAGTCGTAACCTTCATATTGGTTGTTAGATAACTGCTCGGATTCTGATGTCTGCTCAAGGTATGATTCTAACTCACTAAAACCACGGGGACGAAATCGAGAAGATTTAGATCTAAAAATACTTTGAGGTTTTTTATGGCGGTTAATTCTTAGACGTTGACGCATGATTTATTCTCCATAAAATTTTGATCGCAATTAATACCTGAAGCAAATAAGCAGTGAATTAATAGCTTGGGTTATTAACATGTAATGGCGTATAATTATATTTTATAATTCTCTCAAGACAAAAAAATGATCGCTTTCCTCTTGATTAATAGTAATGCTTCTTAATTAAATATTTGTAACTTCAATTAACCGCACAAAAATAGATACAGAAAATCAAAGCAACTTAACTTAACTTAAGTTAATAAATAAAAATATATATATATATATTTAGTTACATTTTTGCTATTTAAATATCTATCAAACTTCAACAAAAATTAAGATTCATTTTGGCTGCATCATTTTACACTAATACTATCCGAAAAAAAATTAGTAAGATAAGCGAGTGAAGCTATGGTTCTTGGCTTTGATCTCCGAACTCCATCACATGGTTCCAATACCTTAGAATCCCTAGATTCAATTGATTTACATAGCTATTATCAAATACAATCGGAACAGTTAACTAATCATAATCCGATTTTATGCACTCGCATTGTTTATTATGATTGCGTATTGCGAGAAGCGAAAGAAGTTGTAAGTTATACTCAAAGTCAATCGACTTTGACTTGGGAATTTTTAGATTATTTACGTTCGGAAGAATGGTTGACAGAGTATCCAATGGTGGGAGAAATACATCAGTTTGCATTGAATAATTTCCAATTAGTATCTTGTATTTGCCCTCTAAGCTATAAAAATAAAAAACCTGAATATATTCAAATTATTTCATGCGATTATCTTGAAAGAGAATTGCAAGCATATATCAAAAATGTTGCGATTCTGGTAAGTAAATATGAAGCAATATACTTAGGTTATCTTAGGCAAAAATCAGAGATTAATCTGTTAGAACAAGTACTTCACAAAATTGGACATCAATTAAGAAATTCTCTCAGTTTAATTGGGTTGTATTCTCATAATTTATATTTGGGATTGCAAGATAAGTCTTGTAAGGAACAAGCTCGGACGATTCACGATAAAATACAAGACTTAGATAAAAATTTAACTGAAATTATTAATTGTAGCCAAAGTGAAAAATTAAAAGTAAGTCAGCAAGATTTGAGAAATATAGTAATTGAAAGTATCAAAGATTTACAGCCTTTAATTGTAAAAAAACAACTACAAATTTCTATTCCTGATACTTCTACAAAGTTAGAAGTTGACCGCTTGCAGATAAAGCAAGTTTTCGACAATCTTCTGAGTAATGCCGCTCACTTTAGTCCTAACTCCGGAACTATTTCCTGCGATTGGCAGGTGTTTAAAGAAGAAGTGTTTATTCAAGTTTCAGATCAAGGAAGGGGAATATCTCCAGAAGATTTACCTAATATATTTAATCCTTTTTATTCGCATCGTTCTGGAGGTACGGGACTGGGTTTAACTATTGCTAAAAAAATAGTTTTAGACCATCAGGGAAGTCTATGGGCAAAGAATTTATTAGGAAGTGGAGCGCAATTTTCTTTAATATTACCTCGAAAGAAAGTTAGTAGTTAGTAGTTAGTAGTTAGTAGTTAGTAGTTAGTAGTTAAGAGTTTTTATTAGTAATTGATCGTTGATAATTGATAATTGATTTACGGGAGTAAGATAGATGGTTGATTGTAAAGAAATTTCTGTATTGCTTGTAGATGATGAAGTATGCTTTCGGCAAGGATTGCGGACTTTACTTGATTTTTATAATACTCAAACTTCATTAGCTATAAATATTGTCGGTGAAGCTAATTGTGTAGATAAACTTGTAAAACTTACAGTTGATAAATCTCCCGATTTGATATTATTGGATTTAGAGTTGGCAATTGGTGATGGAATTACTGGTTTAGTTCTTTTGAAAGAAATATCTTATCAAGGGAAGGTTTTAATATTATCAGGTCATCAAGAGGAAGATTGGATTTTTCGGGCTATGCAGGCTGGAGCATCTGGTTATGTGTTCAAAAATCGGATTGCAACACAATTATGCGAAGCAATAAATACTGTGATGAATGATGATATTTATTTACCTTCAGAAGTTGCCAGTCGTTTCTTTAAGTATTTTCAAAATTATTCAGATTCGTCTTTGAGAACTTCTCACAAGTTACGTTTTACAGATAGAGAAAAAGAAGTTTTACGCTGGTTAAGTAGAGGTGTATCTAATGAAGAAATATCTCAACATTTATATATAACATCTGCGACTGTCAAAGCTCACCTGACTAATATCTTTAAAAAATTGAAAGTTAGCAATCGTTCTCAAGCAATTGTAGCTGCTCTCAAGTTAGAAATCATAAATGTTTAATTTTTACGCTAAGTAAGCTAAATTTAATAGGAAACTGTCCAATTAAGACGATAATCAATGCATTTCCCCCAAGATATTTATAAAGAATATTCCTGTTTGTCGGGTAATCCTTTAAAGTGCGATCGCCCTTTTGAAACAGTGCAAGAATATAAGGGTGCTAAGTTCTGTGTGGAATGTGCTTTCCCGGCAATTTTACTCGAAAAAGCAGAGATTAAGGGAAATAGAGGTATTTATCAGGTAGGGAATTATTTGGGTACAAGGGGATGGGGACGTTTATATTCTGGATTACAAATTAAAGACAAGCAACCTGTAGTTATTAAGGAATATTTGCTTCCCAATCGTTGTTTTAATTCTGAGGAAACTTTTTCTCGTAAGGAGACTTTTAAACGCATCGGGGGTGTAAGTTTAGCAGATGGGAGAGTTCAGAATTTTCGGATATTAAATACATGGGAAGCTATTGCAGATGAAAAAGGAGAACGTTGTTATTTAATTACTAAAGATGTAGAACCAAAACAAACTTTGAGAGAATATTTGCGAGAAAAAGGTGCAATGACACCTACTGAGGTTCGTGAATTACTAAATCAAGCTTTACAAACTTTAGAATTTCTCCACAGTCAAAAAATTCGACTACCATCCCAACAAATTCAACAAGGTTTAGCTCACGGTAACATTAGTTTAGATAGTTTATTAATTACAGAAGCGAAGAATCAAAATTTTTATATATTTCTTTGCGATTTAGCTAATTGGGAAAATTTGTTTATTCCTCCCAGCATTAATCAACCTGCATTAGCTACATCTCAACAAGATTTGGAATTATTAGGTAAAGTAGGATTTTATTTATTAGCTGGAAGAGATAAAAACGAGATTGGTGGTGAACTATTAAATCCTAGAGAATCTGAAAATTGGCATACAAGTGATGAGCATTTAAAGCAATATTTATATCATTTAATCGGATACGGAACACCATTTGATAGTGCTGAATCTGCACGTCAAGCACTGCTAAAACTTCCACAAGAACATCATCAAAACAATTCAGAAGGACAGGAATCCGAACAAGGGAAAAATAATAAATTTTCTCGCAATTTGTTAGTAATTCTAATTTTTTTGCTGTTATTATTGTTTGGAGGAGGAATTTGGTACTTTTTTATAAGAAAGCCACAACCACCTGAAGTTGAACAATACGTGAAATGGAATCAACTTGACGCAAGTTTTTCTGATGCTGAATTACCTCCAGGAAATTTTAATTATACAGCAGAGGCTAATAGTACTTGGAATGTGGTATTGAAAAAAGAAAATCAAACCTTAGAAAATAAATTAACTAATCCATTAGAGACAAATACTACAATATTTAATTACGAACCTGTTAGATCGGAAAATATTAGAAATATAAGTCAACCGATAACAGAAGTAATAAGTAATAATAAATACTTTGCAATTACGAGCTTAGAAGATAAAATTACATCTGATTTAGAGAAAAAACAAATTGCGTACAGTGGCTTGTTAGTTTTTGTTGAATCCCGAAAAAATCCTCAAAGTTTACATCAGAAGTTAGGAGGAAAAATTTCTCTTGAGAATTTACGTAAAATTTATACTGGTGAGAAAACATATTGGAATGAAATAAATCCGAAATTTCCAAAAGAAAAGATACAACCGTTAATGCCAGAAGAACCGGAAGCTGTATATCAATTTCAAAAAATAGTTCTTCAGAATAATCCTCAATATATTGCTAATTTCAAAAAAATTGTTAATCAAGAAAATACAGAAAAAACTATTAGAAATGCTACTCAAACCGGGATAATTAGTTTTGGTACTGTAGGCAGAATCGGAAATCAGTGTTCGGATTTCTATCCTTTAGCTATAGTAAATAAAAATAATAAATCTATTCAACCCCGATACAGAAGTATACGAAATGGAAATCGTCCAATTAATCTTTCTGATGGTGATTTATGCAAAGCAGAAACTTATTTTGACGTTAAAACTTTTGAAAGCTATGTTTTGGGGTATCCTTTGTATGTTGTCTACCCTAATAACAACACACGAAATAAACCAGGTCAAAAATTTGCAGAAATGTTAGGGAAAACTCAGCAAGGACAGTGTTTATTAAGTAAGGTAGGTCTTGTACCTTTGCAACAAATACCTAATAATTCGGCTAAGTGTAAAAAGTAAATCATATATAAATTTTTTAATATGGCTACAACTGGTTGTCCAAACTCAAAATGTGAATATTTCAACCGTAGACTACCTGATAATGTCAAATTTTGCCCTTTGTGTAGCACTCCTTTAGGTAATGTTGTTTCTCCTAAACCATCTGAACCTATTTCTAAACCACAACCAAATCCACCTCAACCCGTTCAACCACCCCAAAACTATCAACCACCCCAAAATTATCAACCACCCCAAAATTATCAAGAAGCCCAAAATTATCAAAAAGCCAAATCAGTAGATAACCAGCAGAACTATCAAACTCCTGTTAATCCATCTACACAATATCAGCCTCGACCTCCTGTAGTACAACCTAACCAATATGCACCGACTCAGAACATAGCAACCCTTAAGCTAATCCATACTTCTGGAAGAGAATTTTACTTTTGTGGAGAAGAAGGTTTAATTGGTCGTCGCAGTGCTAACGAGCCTAATTTTATACCCGATGTTGATTTAAGTGTGATTCCTCATCAAGGTGTAATTTCTCGTCGTCATGCGCGAGTTTATTGGGACAGGTCGCAAAACAGCTATATGATTGTTGACATGAGTACTAATGGTATTTACTTAAACAACAGCCTCATAAGTACCGGCATTCCATATCGTTTAACTAGCGGAGTTCAAATGCAATTAGGTCAGGATGCTTTAGTTAATTTTACAGTTACATATGTTTAAAAGGAGTAGGGAACAGGGAACGGGGAATGGGTAAAAATGTGTTTTGATTACATAATATTTTCATTCTTTATGTTCGTAGTAAGTGGCTTTAGCTTTTGTTGAGAGAACTTAAGTCCTTACTACGAGCGGAGGTATTATGACAGTTTTGTAAGTCCCATTTCGATAAATTCAACTTTGTTTTTTAGTATTTGCACCTCCTTGCTGTACGACATGAGTTAATTCATGAGCAATTAATTCTTGTCCATCTTGACTAGTTGGATTAAATGCTCCTTCCCGAAAGAAAATATCGTTTCCTGTGGTAAAAGCACGGGCTTGAATTGATTCGTTTAACTGGTGAGATTGAGTATCGGTATGAATATTCACTTGACTAAAATCATTGCCAAATGCGCTTTCCATTGGTTGTTTGACATTATCGGGTAAAGTTTGTCCGCTACCCCTTGCTTGTTGAATAGAAGTTTCTAAATCTGGGGTAGCAGTCATTTCTTGACTTGATTGACGTTGTACCATTGACTTCATCTGTAAATTTTCTTCTTCTTCCTCCGGTATCTCTTCACGTTGCAAAATATTGGTATCTAGAGGTTTCATTTGTAAATTTTCTTCCTCTTCTTCCGGTATTTCTTCACGTTGAATATTTTGCTGTATGCTAGGTTGGTTAATGGTTCCTACTACCTCCCGAGCGACTTTATCCGCTTCTTGTTCGTAAGCATCACCTGGCTGATTAATAGTAAGTTTGGCTTGAGGACGAAATGATACTTGGCTCATGTCGTAACTAAGAGGTTTTCTGTTGAGTTTTACGTCGGAGGTATTCCCAGAAGAATTTGACGATGATTCCAAACCAAAACCTCGCATCGGCTGCTTTAGTGAAGGTATTGAAACAGGATTGGTGTTATTTTTTTTACGTCTAACCGTTATACGCTCTCTCATTATTTACTCCTTATCAGTAATTCGGTAATTTTTAATTCTGTAATAATTTATCCAATTATTCTTCCGTATCTAAGTATCTTCATTTCTAATTGTTCGCTGCTCGACTTTAAGCTAGTAGATTACGAATTTTTTATTCGACTTTTGGCTAATGTTTATTCTGATGCAATACCTTTAGCCTTGATTTTAGGATAATCTTTTTACTTATGGAATCAAACCAAGAACAAAGTTTTGTAACATCTGGTAATTCTCAGCAAGTTGAATCAGTGTCTTCAGCAGGTAGATACCTCAATGACTCATTGTTATTGAATAAGCTTACCGAACGAGTATATCAACTGCTAGAGGAAGATTTGCGATCGCAAAGGGAAAGAACAAATAATTATGCTCGAAACAGGTGGTTGTGATGAGTGCAGATAAAAATGGCAATATTACTCACGAATTAAACTATGTTACGACCAATCGTTTTTATGTAGAGGTCGAAAACACAATCGCTGCATCTTTTAGTGAATGTGGTAGTTTAAGCGTACAAGTTAAGAAAAACGTGTTTAACGAAGGTGGTGTCAATGACCAACAAAGGATTTATTTAGGTCATGCTGAATTTGCAGATGTCACATTGAAACGAGGTATTACCGATCATCCAGGTTTTTGGAACTGGATGAATGAAATATTTGATGAAAATAAAAAAATATCTCGACGTAATGTCAATATTTTGGTTTTCAACCAATCCGGTGAAACAATGATGAGTTGGACGTTAATTGGCGCTATTCCAATTGCATGGAAAACTCCTGCTCTACAAGCTGATGGAAATGCGGTTGCAATTGAAGAATTAACTTTAACTTATGAAGGTTTACAGGTAAGTAAAGACAAAGGAGGAGGAAATCCTAGTGCCAGAGATAAGTTAGGATTTTTTGCTTCTAAATAAGTTGATAAATAATTTATTTTCTATATAAGATATATGCAAATATGCAAATTATTCAATCGCAATTGGGAATAACAAAAATTTTGAGTGATACGAATAAGCATTTATTATCAAGAAAGTCTAATTCTATTTCTTGCGGTAAATGGCATCATTCTAGAATAAAGCCGATAGGAGTTCAAGAACCATTAATTAAACCATCTCGTCTTTTTTTATCTCGTAAATACAACAGGTCTTTGAATCCACTTGTCGCTTATGACAATTGGGATGAAGGAGGTTTAGCTAATGATTCAATATTAACTGATTATTCTCAAGTTAATTATTCAAGTGAAATACTTCAG
>JBARZF010000164.1:0-11923 GCA_049649675.1 Rivularia sp. (in: cyanobacteria)
TTTGTTAGCAACTGGTGTCGGTGATGCTCAGTTAACTTCTCCTTTTGCACCGACTACTGGTTTTGATACTCAAGCTGTTGGTGCTACTGTGGCTTACCGTATCAATCCCAATTTGCAAATAGGTGGTTGGGGAGGCTGGACTTTCTCTAACCCAGAAGATATTCAAGGTAGCGTCACAACTAACAATTGGGCGGTATTTGCAGCTTTTCCCAACTTAGGAAGACGCGGTAATTTAGGCGGAATTGTTGTTGGGCAGCCACCGAAAATTACCTCTAGTAGCTTACCCAACGGATTCAACTTTCCTAACTTTTCCGATAGCGGAACACCAGGGGGACGCGATGGTACATCCTTGCACGTTGAAATGTTTTATCGCGCTAAATTGAATCAAAATCTTGATATAACTCCCGGCTTTTTCGTAGTTTTCAACCCCGATCACAATCAGAATAATGACCCTTTGATAGTAGGAGCGTTAAGAGCCACGTTCCGGTTTTAATTAAGTGTTGGTGTAAATGTAATCAATACCGTTAGTTGTATTTACGTGCAACTATTTTTACGCGCTGTTTTCGCATAACGTGTTAACAAACACCGTTACAAATCCAAATCTTGAGTCATTTAGTCCGAACTTTAAAAAAACAATTTTAATAATATGCAGCAACAAAATTACCGTAAATCGGCTTTTACAGCTATTCTTGGAAGTGCTTTAGCCGCAACAATTATTGGTTTAACGACATCAACCGCTTTTGCTCAGCAAGCTACCACTTCATCACTCACAGTTCAAAGCACTGGTACAATATCCGGAACTCTCGAACTTCCTTTCTTTAATCCCAATTACAATAGAGTTATTACACGTGTTGATACTGGTGAGGATGGTGCTTATTATCGCAATATCGGAACCAAGCAAAATCCTGAGTTAATTCAAGTTTACAAGTCAGAATATGTAAGGGTAAAAGTCCTTGATGACGGTAGCATGAATTACCACGTTAATTTTAAAGGTATTCCCGTTACTTCTTTCGACGCGATTATCAAATCTCCCGTACTCTCAGACGGTGAAATGACAACCTTTAGATATGACGGTAGACCGGATATGGAAGGTGCCGTAATTAAAGGGGTAGTTCAAGATGAATTTGGAGTCAAAAGAGCTTTCTACACCGGCACTCTTACCGACCCCGACACGGGAACGCAATATCAGGGAACTTTTGAGCTTAGTGGACAAGGACCACGATATAGCAAACCTAATGGTGGGGATAGTCCTACAGTATTTGATTACAAATCTGACCAACCAGGTCCTCCAAGATCTGAACCTTACAAAATTCAAGACGACTCTCCTTTAGTAAAGCTATATATCAAAGTACCCGAAGGTACAACAATGGTGACTCCCCCATCAACAGGTGGCAGCACTCCTCCATCAACAGGTGGCAGTACTCCCCCATCAACAGGTGGCAGTACTCCCCCATCAACAGGTGGCAGTACTCCCCCATCAACAGGTGGCAGTACTCCCCCATCAACAGGTGGTAATACTCCTACATCCACTCCCCCTACAACTTTTACTCCTCCGAGTATTCCCATAACTTCTACCCCTCCTCCGTCTTCTACTCCCTCTGGGACTTCTAATCCATCTACAGGTTCTAGCTCTTCTGGGACTTCTAATCCATCTACAGGTTCTAGCTCATCTACAGGTTCTAACTCATCTACAGGTTCTAACTCATCTACAACTTCTAACTCATCTACAACTTCTAACCAATCTACAGGTTCTAACTCATCTACAGTTTCTAACCAATCTACAGCTTCCAACTCATCTACAGTTTCTAGTTCCTCTACCCTATCTACCCCATCTCCTGATATAAGCAACGTAGAATTTAGTAGCGGTAATTCATTCGTCTCTAATTCAGTTGTAGAAAATTCTTCAAACCTTGATAAAACTGCTTGTTCGGAAGACTCTGTATGTAATAAAAGAGTACCTCAACTCAAACAGCGAGGTCCTCGCAGTCGGGTAATGATGCGTTAAAATTATTCTATTTTGCGAGCATCTCTGGCAGAACAAAAAAGTAATAAGTTAAACATGAGTACGATCGAGTATTTACGATTAATTTTAAGGACTTTTTTGGTAATTGTAGGATACTCCCATGTTTGTTAGCTCAATTAGTTATTACCCATTCCTGATTCGGATCTTGAATTAATTTCTGGAATACAATTAAGGCAAGATGAAGTTAATAAGACAGCTAACTCAAAGATAACTAGCTAAAATTATCATAAATAACTGGTAGTCGGTAATTTTTCACAACTGACTACCAATTACTTTTATCTATACACCCATAAATCCGCGTCTCATAAGGAAATATTAATGAAAACGGAACTAATAGAACTAATAGCCAGAGTTATCCAAGTTTTACAAATAAATATGCGCTGGATGACTTGGAATCTATTTCTAGCTTTTATACCTTTAGTTTTAAGTGTTTGGCTGTTTCGTCGCATCAAACGCAGTCGTTCTTGGGTTTGGTGGCTTGCATTTGCCGTTTTCTACGCTTTTCTACCAAATGCACCTTATTTGCTAACTGATGTAATCCATTTAATAGACGATATCCGTACAATCCAATCGGTGTGGATAATTACCTTGGTGCTAATTCCCGTTTATTTGGTGGTGATTTTAGCTGGATTTGAAGCTTACGTTATCTCTGTAATCAATATCGGTCATTACCTGCACCGAATTGGTAAAAGCCAATATATTTTAGGGATGGAATTGGTTACTCACGCTTTATCTGCGGTTGGTGTTTACTGGGGAAGGTTCTTACGTTTTAACAGTTGGGATTTTGTCACTCAACCGGATGCCGTGATTACTCAAGGTATAGAAGAAATTTTGGGCAAGCAACCATTAGTAATTTTAGGTATTAGCTTTGTTATCCTTACAGCACTCCACTGGTTTATGAAACAAGTAACTTTGAGCTTTACTAGCCAACCATACAAAGCTATGACAAACAACTCATCAAAAGCCTATCTAAAACCCCAAACTTTGGATGAATAAGCTTTTTTCCGGAGATGTCTAATGGGGCTTGTTTGATCGAGGTTTGCAAAAAGTATATCTGCATCAATAAGAAGAAACTAGCGACGAAGATTTACTAGATTTATCTGCAACCCATACGTTAATTTAAGTATTATTATTGCGCTTGTTAACTAACATTATTCAAGCAAATTGTCTTTTTCCCTGGCCCCTATTTTCGACTATTTAATGTTGCATACTAGGGACGGAAGAAGCAATTTGTTATTAATTAATAATTGATAATTCAATGATTATCGACTCTCATCTTACCGCCTAAGCGCAGTTCCGGCTGTAAAATGGGAGGTAATTCAAATTCAGTCTTTTAAACAAGCAAACTTTTTCTCAATCTCAACTTGGCAATTTAATACCTCTGCTAGAACTTCGCAACTGCGGCGGGCAGCCCAAATTTCTACTTCAAGATTATCTTCACCAGAAAGAGTTATTTCTAGCTTTTCCTTTGATACCTGACAAGAAATCCCTTCTACTCGTTGGTTTTTGGTTTTGTTTAATGCCACTGCAATTCTCAGAATTCCTGAAAGCAGTTTAACAATAGAGCGATGGTATTTGGAGAGCTTTTTAAACTTTTTGTGTTTAGTAGTTGGTTTTGCTTTGTAATGGTAGCGAATTAAATGTCCGATTAATAGCATCTCTTCATCCGTAAATCCTCTGGGATCGGTTTGTCTGAGGATAAAGCGCGAGTTTTTGTGATACTGCTTAAAAGAAATAAATTGTCCGATATCATGAAGTAAAGCCGCAAATTCCAATATTTCTCGTTCAAAATCGCCGTATTTGTGCAGTTGTTGAGTTTGCTCAAATAGTTGTAGTGCTAAATTGGCAATATGTCGATTTTCTTGCCAATCCGATCCATATTTATAAACAAGATGCGCTACTTTACGGTATCGTAAATTTGTTGGTTGTGGGAAAGCAGCAACCTCTTGAGAATGCTGTTCTAAATAATCTAAAATCATTCCTTCTCGTAAGGAAGCATCACAAAGAGTAATTTCTTTAACTCCTGCCATCTGCAATAGCTGCACTAGTAGCACTCCCCCCAAATGAATTGCATCGGCGCGTTTATCGCTTACTTCCTCAACTTCGGCACGCTCTTCTAGATCCATCTTCAGAAGTTTCTGAGTCAACTTATCAATGTCTTCTAGCTGTACCACTTCGGAATTAACCGATCGCAATGATTCGCCACCAGCAGCTATATGGGCTGCCTCTCCCATAGTACGAATCGTTCCTGATGTCCCGATTACTCGCTCGAAACCAATTTTATTTATCTTCTCAAAAATGTTTCTCGCGATGAAGCGAATATGAGCCTCTAAAACTCCTCGCCCTTCGCCACCTACAGAACCTTTACCTTCAAACATATCTAGCAAACGTAGAACCCCAAGAGGCATACTATCGCTTTCATAAATTTCAGAGCGATCGCCTACAACTGCTTCCGTACTACCTCCACCAATATCAAGAACTAAAACTTTGTCTTTTTCGAGCGCTATCGAATTGCGGACGGCAAGAAAAATTAACCGCGCTTCTTCTTTTCCCGAAATAATTCTCGGACAAAGACTTGTTTGAGCTAGCACTTCGTTTAAAAAATCTTCTCCGTTGCGTGCCTCACGAATAGCACTGGTTGCAGCAGTGATAATCTCATCTACACCGAGGCGATTCGCTAATTGAACGTAGCGACTAATTGTTTCGATACCTAATTTAAAAGCGCGATCGCTTATGTAATTAGAAGCAAATACCCCCGCTCCCAGTTTTACCATTTCCTTCTCGCGCTCAAGAATATCAAAGCTAGCAACGCTAGTAGCTTCGACGATAATCATGTGAATGGAATTGGTACCTATATCAATCGCGGCTAATTTCATATATGTAATTTTTAAAATTGTGTCAATTAAATTGTTAATGTTAACAACACAATAATAAGACTTAGGCAAAACTAACGCAATTCCGTCCGAGCCGAGCTATAGCGAGCGGTTTTAGGGTTCATTGCAAGGTTGATACAAGTTCTATCACTGCTCACTGTTCACTGCTCACTGCTCACTGTTCACTGCTCACTGATAACTGTTCACTGTTCACTGTTCACTGTTCACCGCAACTGATGACGCGCTGCTTGTAAAAGTAAACCTTGCTCGGCACGGTAAATTGCTTGATAAGTCCGCTCTAACGCTTCTGGCTCAACCGATATAGAAGTAATTCCCCATTCCACCAGTTTATCGATGATTTCCGGATACAATGCTGGTGCTTGTCCGCAGATAGAACAAGGAATACCGGCTGAAGCAGCCATATCGATTAGTCGAGATACAGCACCCATTACTACCGGATGACGTTCATCGAAACTTTTTGCTAAAATTGCTTGATCCCTATCTACTCCCAGTAAGAGTTGTGTTAGGTCATTAGTACCGATTGAAATTCCCTGCACTCCAGCTTCGACATATTCTGGAAGCAAAAATAATACGCTTGGCACTTCTGCCATAATCCAAAGTTCAAATTCTTTGATGTCGGTCAATCCTGCTTGTTCCACTTTTCGGCGACAAAAAGAAAATTCTTCTACAGTGCGAACGAAGGGTAATATTAAACGAATATTATGATATCCCGATTGCTGTACGCTTTTAAGTGCAGTTAATTCCATCTCAAACAGTTCAGAATTAAGCGTGTAGCTAAAAGTCCCGCGCTGACCTAATGCTGTTTCTGGTACGTCGCGATCCACTCCATGATGGTGAAGGCTTGGTAGCTCGTGGGTTCGCCAATCCAAGGAACGATAATAAACTGGTTTTGGAGAAAAAGTACGCACGAATTCTAGTATTCTTTTTGTCCATAAATCCAGTAATTGTTCGTGTCGTCCGTTCCTAATCCACGTATAAGGGTTTTCTCTATTTAGTATGCTTAATACCATCAGTTCCGAACGTAATAGCCCTACTCCATCCACTGGAGAACAAAGCGCTTTGTCTATCATCATGGGTTGGCTTAAGTTAACCATCAATCGCGTGGAAGTCATGGGTAGATTTGTGGATGGTTGAGGAATTGAGGGCGAAGATGAAGGAACCCATGTGGCAGGATTAATTAATACTGCATCTTTAGAGGAAACACTCATAACGGAAGATTCAGAGAAAGAGTGTTTTTCTTCCTTGTCATCTACTATTACTGAATCAATATGGTGTTGAATATGCTCTTTACTGTCATTTGGAGCAAGACGATTTACTTCTCCACTATCACCGTCGATCAGTAGGCGATCGCCATTTTTTATAAGTGCTGTAATGTTCTTAATCCCGACAACTGCTGGAATACCTAATTCTCTAGCGATAATTGCAGCATGGCTGGTTAAACCTCCTTTTTCTGTAACAATACCGCTTACTTGTTGCAGCACTGGCAACCAATCAGGAGTAATCTGGGATGCTACTAAAATTGTGTTGGAGGGAAGTTGTTCGATTATGCGGTTTTCACTTCCAATTACAACGGCATTTGCCGATACTTGTCCCCTAGCTACTCCTATTCCTTTAACTGAAAAATTATTGGATAAAGTCTTAGATAAAGTCTTAGATAAAATATCTACTGGTTTACTAACTTTTGTCAGGTATAGCTTCTGTGAATTTGCTTCTTCTACTAAAATCCAATTCACGGTGGAGTCTTTACCAAGCTGAAAAACAAGTTGATGTGCTAATTCGGTTATTTGCTGCAAATGATGCTCGGACAATACGTACTGTTGCTGTTGTACTTCCTCCAAAAGACTTACTTGCAAACAAGTTTTCTCTGTTTTCTCCAAAGTAAGTACTGATGTTTGCCCTTGCTGCAATGATTCGTTAATCGCAGCATTTTCACAACGATAAGCCAGGATTTTATTACCCAAGTGCTGTTCTGATAGCGTCCCAGTTTTTGGTTCTACATAATAAACATCCGGTTGGACTTCACCCCGATTAATTGCTACTCCCAATCCCCAAGTTGCTTGAATTTCCCATCTTGAAGGATTAGCCTGTAACGAGCCACTTGCAATTACATTGTTAATCGGTTGGACTAAAACTGCTAAATTAATCGAACGTAAGTCAACTCCAGTCTTTTGCCAATAAAGTAAACTTTTAGCACTAAATAATTGACTCCAAACACGCTTTAAAGCTAAATTTATTTCTTCCTCTTCACGAAGGCAAAATACGGATTCATATAACCCAGAAATATTTTCCGTGTTATTCCTTGCATTCGGTAGTGCGACACTTGGACGAAAAATCAAATACTGACTTTCCCATCTTTTGAGTGCTTCGTAAATTTGTGCGTGCAAACCCGACGGTAAACTCGAACTCATAATTTCTTGGCGCAAACGTAAAGCTACTTGCTGTAGTTGTCGCCAATTATCAACATTTAAATGCAAGGAAGAATCAGCTAATTCTGCTACTAGTGTTTGAGAAGCAGTCTTGTTTTCTAACTTGTCTTCTAAATATTCATGCAAAATTTCTGCTGAAACTACAAATCCAGGCATTACTGGATATCCATGTTCAATTATCTGACTCAAGTTAACGGCTTTATCTCCCACTTGAGTGCGGTGCGATGGTTTTATTTCATTCAGCCAGTACAGTTTATTCACTCAAATAATTCTAATTACGAAGACGTGCTGTTTTTACGATTTTAAAAATCGGATCTCGATCGCTAATTGTGAGCTTTTGACAGAAAATACTTTTCAGCAATTGTAAAATATCTCATATAAAAATTAATTCAATCTCTATAAACTTTGTAAGCTAGATCCAGACGAAGAATGTATTTAAATCCAAACCAAATTAGATACGAAATTATTGATTAATTCCTCTATCCGTAGGAGTATAGTTTTAACTACTGCTTTATATTTATTAATAATTGTACAAAGAATACTGCAATTTAATCTCTTAGCATTCCTAATACTTAGGATAAATATTTGACTCAGAAGTAAAAAACAGATACGCCGCGAACTTTTGAGGATATTTTGCCGTCTCTGAATCTGAGCTATTTTACACTGGTTTTAAAATTATATCACGCCCTTATCAATAGTCATCAGCGTTATTTTCATATCAAGCTTTAGTTATCCTTACTTAGCAAATTATTTCTTGTATATTAATTAGACTATAGTCATATTTTTAAGCAATTAACTGAAAAAACATTCAATCTAGTGGTTTATCTTTTCAAAATATCGGACACAAGTACCGGGTTACTGTATACAAAAATTATTATTAAAGTGTTTACAGCATTAATTATAAACTTTTGTAAACAAAAATTTATAATTAATTAAATATCGTTTTTATATTTTTAGTGCAAATTATCAAAAAAATTCAGGACTTACGCAATTGTCATAAGACTCTGGTTGGTGCGTGACACGAAAACCTCATTATTACCTTAAAAATTAGTCAAAGTGTCACAGCACCCTACAAGAAAATACGCCAGTTGCGTAAGTCCTAAAATTTACAAATTACAAGTAAAAAAAGGTTGTTTCTTACTTTTTATGCGATATTAAATAGTTTTAGACGAGGGAATGAGGAGTAGGGAAAACTTAACTGAAGAAAAAGACGATATTAGTAGCAGGAGATTATTTTTTGGAACGCAATCATATTTTCTAGTAGGTATAGAATGCATTTTTTACCAAAACATCAATATACTGCTCCAAAAATCGAATTATGAAAAATTAAAAAACAGCAGCTTTAGTCGAAAGTTTTCCTCCACTAACAGTAAGAATTTGTGAGGAATTCAACCATTGAGAATCGAAAGAACCTAAATGAGTAGTAGTAATAAGAGTTTGAAATCGATCTTGAATAGCATCAAGTAATTGATTTTGACGAGACGGATCTAATTCAGCCAAAACATCATCTAGTAAAAGTAGTGGTGGTTCTCCAACAACTTCTTCAATCAACTGTAATTCTGCTAACTTCAGCGCTAAAACCAAAGTTCGCTGCTGGCCTTGAGAGCCATACTGACGTGCAGGGGTATCGTTTATTGTTAATTCAATTTCATCTCGATGCGGCCCAACAAGGGTAGTACCTTGATGCATTTCAGCAACCGCTCGCTGTTGAATTTTATCTAAAAAAGCCTGCTGTACCTCTTCTGGATGAGTTTCTGACAAAGGAATATTAGGAGCGTACTGTATCTGGAGATTTTCAGTAGAACCACTAATATTGGAATGCCATAATTTAGCAATCGGAGCAAGTCGCCCTATAGCGCGTTCCCGTCGTCTAATTACTCTGGTACCAGTAATTACTAACTGAGTATCCCACAGCGCTAATTGGGATTTTAGAGAATTGTCATGTAAATTATCTTTCTGGCTTTTTAAAAAAGCATTGCGCTGTCGTAACACTTTTTGATATTGCTGTAAAATATGAGCGTATACAGGTTCAAGCTGAATCAATAAAGTATCCAGCCATCTGCGACGATTTTCGGGGCCACCTCGTACTAAGTCCAAATCCAAAGAAGAGAATTCCACTGCATTAAGTACGCCAAGAAAATCCATCTGACGGCGAAGATTTTCGCTATTAAGATTAACCGTGCGGCGACCGTTGCTACGTAAAGTTAAAATAAGTTGGCTCACTCCAACTTCTCGTTTTAGGCTAGCACTAACTCGGGCTAAAGACTCCTCATCCTTAACTAAATCCTTATCGCGGGAAGTCCGGTGACTTTTTAAAGTTGCGAGTAACTCCACAGCTTCGAGTAAATTAGATTTTCCCTGAGCATTATCACCAACCAAAATCGTTTTTGGAGCAGAAAACTCTACTATTTGTTCTTGATAATTACGAAAATTTCGGAGACTCAGGGTTTTGAGGAACATGAGGAAAGAGTTAGTGGTTAGTGGTTAGTTGTTAGTTGTTAGGAATTATGAGTTTTTGTATAATTTGGATTTTGGATTGTGAAATAGTTAACAGATAAGTTTTAAGGCTTTCATGACGATCGATATTTTTACAGTTAGTAATTGTCAGATAGCTGTCAGGATTTTTAATTTTGAATGTTTAAGCTTATTCACAATTAACTTTATAGGGTTGCGCTCCGCTACAACACGGAGCATTGCAAATTTTTAATTTTGTAGTGCCAGCATCTTGGCAGCGAAGGAGTGCCAGCGAGCAAGATGCTTGTCTTTCAGACACGCTTCGCTAACGCACTACCAATATATTTCAGTAATTGGGATGCTCCGCTACAACAAACCCTCGAACAACTAACAACTAACAACTATCCACTATCAACTATCAACTAACTATTCTTAAACATTTTTCTTGCCAATTATCCGGAAGAAGAGTTTTTCTAATTCAACCCAAACAAACATTAAGGCACTAAAGCCCAAACAAATTCCTAATTCAGGCAAACTGATGATATGGGTACCGAAAAAAGCTCGTAGGGGTGGAACGTATACTAACATTAATTGCAAAATGGTAGTTAAAACAACAGCCGCTAGTAAGTAGGGATTGGAGAAGGGATTTATTTCTATAGTTAGTTGGTTGTTGGAACGAATTGCGATCGCGTGTCCCATTTGAGCAATACACAAGGTAGTAAATACCATTGTTTTCCAACGTTCGGGATCGAGTCCGTTTGCATCGGGAACTCCTCCATGAGTATGGTAGTAAGCCCAGTTCATCAAAGTAATCGTAATAATTGCAAATATTATGCCGATGCGGATCATATACCAACCTAAACCCCTGGCAAAAATACTTTCTTTGGGGCTAAAAGGTGGACGCTTCATGACATCGGGTTCGGGAGGTTCAACCGCTAATGCTAAAGCTGGTAAACCGTCTGTTACCAAATTCATCCACAAAATTTGTAGCGGTATTAAGGGAACACCTCCCATCGGTAACAAAATCGGTGAAGCAGCAATGGTAATAACTTCACCGATGTTACTACCGAGAATATATTTAATAAAGCGGCGAATATTTGTATATACCACCCTACCTTCTTTAGTGGCAGCAACAATGGTGGCGAAGTTGTCATCTAATAACACCATATCGCTGGCTTCTTTACTTACGTCAGTACCCGTAATTCCCATCGCAATACCGATATCGGCTTGTTTGAGGGCTGGTGCATCGTTAACACCATCGCCAGTCATGGCAACAAATTTATCGCGACGCTGTAAAGCTTGGACGATGCGTAATTTGTGTTCGGGGGAAACTCTAGCGTAGATGCTGACATTATCAACATTTTGCTCTAACTCAGCATCGCTCATTCGCTGTAATTCTTGACCTATGAGCACTTTATCGTCCGAATTGGCAATACCTAAGTCAGTTGCAATAGCCTTTGCTGTGAGTTGATGATCTCCGGTAATCATCACCGGACGAATTCCCGCTTCCCGACATTCTTTTACAGCTGCTCTTACTTCCGGACGTGGAGCGTCGAGCATTCCTACCAATCCCAACCATACCAGTTGTTGTTCGCTTTGTTCATCCGAATTTTCTGGTGGTTTTTCCATTAAAGGTTTGTAAGCGAAACCCAGAACCCGCAAGCCTTCACCAGCCATGCGCTCGTTTGCTACTAAAACTTTCTCTCGTTGTTGTTGAGTCAGTTCAACCGCACTATTTCCTGCGAAAATCTGGGTACAGCGTTGCAAAATCAATTCTGGGGAACCTTTGGTAAACATCAAATAATTTTCATTATTTTTCACCAGATTGCTAATTGCGGGATCAACATCTGGAATAATTGAAACACCAGTATCTATTTGTTCCACCTGACAAATTACGCTCATCCGCTTGCGTTCGGAAGAAAAGGGAAATTCACCAATGCGGGGTAATTTACTATTCCACTGGTCTTGTTCGATTCCCGCTTTTCCTGCTAATGTTACCAAAGCTCCTTCCGTAGGGTCGCCGAGAATTATCCAATCACCTTTTTCTTGCTGCAAAACCGCATCATTACAAATAGCGCAGGGAATTAATAAAGGTGGAATTTCTGGATAATCTTCTAAATCAATAC
>JBARZF010000165.1:0-8684 GCA_049649675.1 Rivularia sp. (in: cyanobacteria)
ACCACTTACCAATCCCCAATTACCGATTACCAATTAAACATTCAGCAATTCGTTTTGCTGCACCAGGTTTACCCATGCGTCGCATACCGTTTTTAGCTATTGCGTGCAGTCTATCTGGGTTTGCGAACAGGGTTTTGATTTCATCAGCTACATCGGCAGGTTGTTCGACTAATATTATTGAGGAACCTAAAAGACGGGTTTGGGCTTCGGCGAATGCTGCGGTAAATTGGGGTCCTTTTCCGGGTATGATAAATGCTGGTTTACCCAAGCCTACAAACTGCTCTGTGGCTGTACCTGCCATCGCGATCGCAATATCTCCCAAATGCAAGCAGTCATTGTAAGCTATTTGGGTCAAAATTATAAATGCATTTTTTTGCTTAAATGTCAATGCTTGGTCATCGGAAATCTGAATGGGTGATTCTTGGTTGGGTACAATATTCCAGCCTTGATTTTTGAGGGTTTTGGCTAAAATATTGCAGTCTAAACCGGGGGCAATACCCGCTAAGAATACAAGATTGCCGGAAGTATGTCCGCTGAAATGTTGTTGGTGGAACAGTGATATTAATCCAGAAACTGCAACTGTAATTTTTTGCCAATTTTCGTAAGCTTCTGGAGTGCGGGAACCTGGTAACAAGGTGACTGCTAAAGGACGCTCTAATTCTTGTTTTCGGGTATCGGTAGTATAAAATTTTTGTAATGGAAAGCTGGGATTTAAGCCATCCATCATCGGGTTGCCTAAATCAAAAGCGGGAATTTTCCACTGTTTTAATATTTCTGTGGTTAAAGAATCTCTAGGAAATACAGCTTTGCAACGGCTGCGACTCATTAACCATCTTTCCCAAGGTAGGTAATCTGAACCACTCCAACCTTCCCAACGTTCGGCTTTAGTTTTTCTTTTGAGCCATTCAGTTTCATCTCGCAGATAGTATTCCGATTTAGCCGTACCCACAAAAGCATATTCGGAACCGCTAAACCAAGCAAATAATAACGGTACGATATCCCCTACAGCTAAAATTTGTGTGGAATAACCAGATTTCTTTTGAGTTTTTACCCATCCGCGCACGGCTTTTAATTGATTTATAGTTAATTGCAGCAAACCGCCACGTACATCCCGCGCTAATTGCCGACCGTCCATGTATATAAAGCCACCGCTTGGCATCGAACGTACTGAGCCAATTACGGGAATATTTAGCTGTGCGTAGGCACGCCCTTCACCCACCAAAGGTAAAGCGAAGATTTCCGGTGCCGAGGTTTGCTGTTGCAATTCGCGTAAAATCCGGACTGCGATCGCATCTTCCCCATGCCCGTTGCTTAAGACTAATAACCGTAAATTAGAAGTCGTGGCTTGTGATTTTTCAGTAAAGGGAAGAGGTGATATGTCACTCATGAGAAACAAAAGTTTTTGATTAGCTGTCTCAAAAGGTAAGAGGGATATATAAAGTTATAAAGAAACCGAAGAAATTGGAAGTTAGTATTATCCCCGTTGGCGAACCCAATCATCAAAACTCATTATCAAAATACACACTAACTTCAGTTCTTCAGGCTAAATATTATGCGAATTTCTTCTGCTGCTATTTTTACTTTAGCTGCGTTAGCGGCTAGCAATGTTGATAACCAGGCAACTGCTGCAACCGATTCGACTTCTTCCAACGAGCAAAAAGTTAAAAGCGTCGTCATTCCGGTAGTTGAGAATACCCCTGCACCAACACAAGCTATAGCTCAACCGGAAACTTTGGCAGTCGGGCAGTTTTCATCAGTTAACAGTGAACAGTTAACAGTGAACAGTGAACAGTTATCAGTGAACAATAAGCAATTATCAGTTAACAATAATCAGGTAAAGCCTAAAAAGCAAGAAAAAGAACAACAAAAACAACAAAAACAAATTGTAATTAAAAATTCTCCCGCTCCCCCAATCTCCCCATCCCCCAATCTCCCAATCTCCCCTTCTCCCAATCCTCCCCTCCCTCCACAAATTGCTCCTGTCAAAACTAATAGTGACTTTGTAGTTCCTGCTAGTAGCGTGCGGATAGTTGGAGTTACTTCGGAGTTACAGGAAGTTATTAAGGGTGTAATCAAAACTCAACAGGGAGGGGATACCAGTGAAACTCAGTTAAAACAAGATGTCGCGGCTATTTCGGAGACTGGTTTATTTGCTGGAGCTACTGTCAACAGCCGCAGTGACGAGCAAGGTTTGAGCGTGGTATATCAGGTAAAACCCTTAGTTGTGCGATCGCTACAATTGTCTAATGCGAAAGCGCTTTCCTATCAAGTTGCTCAAAAAGTATTTGCCACGCAAATTGGCAAGCCTATTAGCCCGGTGGCGATGAAAAAAGCGGTAGAAGATATTAATAAATGGTATACCGAAAATAATTATAGTTTGGCACGGGTAACTTCAATTAAACCCAACCGTCAGGGGGTATTGGATGTAAGTGTTTCTGAAGGTTTGATAGAAAACGTTAAATTCCGCTTTATTAACGATGATAATAAGACAGTTGATAAAAAAGGAAAGCCAATTGCAGGGCGTACTCAAACTGAATTTTTGGAAAAGCAAATAAAGCTGAAATCCGGTCAAATATTCCAAGACAGCCGAGTTAGACAGGACATACAGCGGCTGTATGCAACAGGATTATTTGAAAGAGTAAATTTGGAACTTGAAGGCGATGCTAACAAACTTGATGTAGTTTACTATATTAAGGAAACTGGAGCGCGCTCTGTAAATGTAGGTGGTAATTACAATGCCGATCAAGGAATTGTAGGTACTGTCAACTACAATGACCGAAATGTTGGTGGTGTCAACGAAAATTTAAATGTTAATCTGCAAGTTTCTCGACGCGATTTAAACTTTGATACTAGATTTACCAGCCCTTATCGAGCCGAAAATCCCGATAACTTGGGCTACAGCATTAATGCTTTTCGTAAACGTCAACTTTCGAGTACTTTCGATAACGATATCAAGCTACCAAACGGTGATAAAGTTCGGGAAGGAAAGTTTGGTGGTAGTCTAAGTCTTCAACGTCCAATTGACGGATGGAATACCAGTTTAGGTTTTAACTACACTCGCGTTAGCATCAGCGACAGCAAAGGAAAAGTTACTGCAAATGATGCTCAAAATAATCCTTTGACAAAAAGCGGTACGGGTGTTGATGATTTAGCTACTGTATCTCTAAACGCTGTTAAAGATCGTCGCGATAATCCCCTTAACCCCACACAAGGTTCTGTGCTTAAGTTAAGTACGGAACAATCGCTTCCCTTCGGACAAGGGGAAATATCAATGAACCGGCTGAAGGCTAATTATACACAGTTTGTACCAGTAGAATTATTTAAATCTTCTGAAAGTCAAGTATTTGCCTTTAACGTTCAAGCAGGTACGGTAATCGGCGATTTACCTCCTTACGAAACTTTTGATTTAGGCGGTTCTAATTCGGTTCGCGGTTTTGGCGCTGGTGATGTTGGTAACGGTCGCTCTTACGTATTAGCTTCCGCAGAATATCGCTTTCCTCTTCCCGTTTTAGATTCGTTAGGAGGGGTACTATTCGCTGACTTTGCTAGCGATTTGGGTTCCGGGGATACGGTAGTAGGAGATCCTGCTGGAGTGCGCGGTAAACCTGGTGAAGGATTCGGTTATGGTGCTGGAGTACGCTTGAATTCACCTTTAGGTTTAATTCGTGCCGACTACGGTATTAATAATCAAGGTGATACTAAAGTTCATTTTGGTATTGGTCAGCGGTTTTGACAGTTAACAGTTAGCAGTGAGCAATTGTAGAGACGGCCATAGTATCGCGTCTCTACAGTCCTATTCTGCATTTAGTGGTAGTTCAAAATTTGATAACTGATAAATCCCTGAGAAAGAATATACAATCAGCCTCATAATGGTATAATGTTGCTCTAATTTTATTTACGCTTGAAAATATTTAGTTAGGTCGCATCTACTTAGATTTAGATCCGTTTATGAACAATTAGTTATAGTTAACTAAATCGGGCTAAATATTTTTTCTTCTTTTAATGGTATTTTGTACTGCTGATTATTTATACTTGCCAAAAAATAGAATATTAAAGTTTAATATGCAATTAGAAAAAGCAATAAATTAAAATAAACTATATTTATGTAATCTTTAATACTATTTTTCAGCTTTAGTTTTCAAGTTATCTAAGTAAAGAGCTAGTCCTAGTTTAAAATTGGTAATTAGATTGCCCGTGCCCAATTGTTAAATCCCAAAGTTAAATCACTATGCTAACTGGTAAAACCTTACAGGGTGGTAAATATACTATCAACCAGGAAATTGGAAGGGGTGGTTTTGGTATTACCTACAAAGCAACTCATCATTTCCTACATCAGGAAGTGGTGATTAAAACCCTTAACCATAAACTCCAAAAGCATCCAGATTTCACTAAATTTGAAAGTCAATTCCAGGATGAGGCTAGAAGACTGGCGAGTTGCGTTCATCCTAATATTGTTAGAGTCAGCGACTTTTTTGTGGAAGCTGATTTTCCTTATATGGTGATGGAATATATTCCTGGTGAAACCTTGGGTGAAGCATTTGTGATGCCGGGAATACCTTTACCCGAAGATCAAGCAATTCATTATATTCGTCAAATTGGTGCGGCTTTAGGAGCGGTACATCAAAAAGGTTTACTGCACCGGGATGTCAAGCCAGATAATATTATTCTTCGTCAAAACACTAACGAGGTAATTTTAATTGATTTTGGTATTGCACGGGAATTTAACACTGGGGTAAAACAAGCCCATACCGGAATGGTTTCTGAAGGCTATTCCCCAATGGAACAATACCTGACAAACGCAAAGCGATCGCCAGCTACTGATGTATACGGTTTGGCATCTACGCTTTACGCATTGTTAACCGGGCAAGTACCAATGCCGGTATTGTTGCGCGATAAAGAAAAAATGCCTTCTCCTCGCGAATTACAGCCGCATTTGAGTGCTGCGGTGAATCAAGCGGTGATGCGCGGTATGGCTGTAGAAGCACGTTTTCGTCCGCAGACAGTAGCGGAATGGTTGGATTCATTACCTCAAATCGGAAGAAGAACTTTAATTCAAGCAGTATCGACTCATGCAGTACCAACTATTGATTTATCTACCCAGGAATACGAGCCAAATTTACCACCGCCAGCTGTAGCCGTAGTAAATCCCGATATACCATCTGCGCGAGTAAATCCAGATGAAGCAACTACCCACGCACAAAAACCTTGGTTTAAGCGGTTTAAGAAAGTACCTTCACCTAGAGTTTTGATTGGTACGGGTGTAGCAATTTTCGGCGTTACATTAGGTTTTGGGCTTACTAAAATTGCTTCTACTGCCGAAAGACAGCCAAAAGTAGCACCAGTTAATGAAGCAGCAGCCGAAATACTACCTAGCTTAGAATTAGCTCCTTCTCCTTCACCTTCTTCTTCACCTTCATCTTCACCTTCACCCCAAGAAACCCAAGAGGCGAAAGTTGAGAAAACCTCCCCAAGCAGCCCAGCTACACAGCAAAGAAGAATTAGAAAGAGAGTTACAACTAGAAATAAATCAGCAGCAACTTATACCCCCAAACGACGCAGACGCAGCAGTAGTAGTTCAACTAGTAAAAAATCTTCGACTAGAAAGACTAGAAAATACTCTTCACCTTCTAAGGCAACACAGAAGAAATCAACAACTTCAAGTCAGTCAAATTCTAGCCAATCGACAAAAGGCAACTCCTCGAAAAGCAGCAATAGTTCTTCAGGAGCATCGCAAACACAACGTAGCACTAGTACCCAGCCTAAAACAACTTCTACTCCACCCAAAAAAGTAGTTCCTTCACCATCTTTAGTAGAAAGACTTAGAAAAGTCAGAGATTCTCGTAATAACAGTTCATCTCCAAAGAATAGCGTTAAATTAAAACCCGTTAAAAAACCCAGTAACCCTGTAGTGGTACCAGCAGCACCAGCAAAACAATCAATAAATTCCAATGCTCCAGCAGTGGTAGTACCAACTAATGAACAGTGAACAATGAACAGTGAACAGTGAACAGGGACTAACTCTTGTTTGGGTTAAAAACGGCTTTGTTGTATAAGTAAAATAAGTTCGTAGTAATAGTTTTAAATCTTATATTGAGTATTAAAATTCTTACTATAAACCTCTAATAATAAATATTGTGAAATACTACTTTAAAATTAGAAACTATCTTTCACAAAGCAAATTTATAAGCTCAACTTGATTCATTTTTAGTTTAAAATTTCTTTACTTACCCTTCGCTGTTAACTGTTAACTGTTAACTGCTCACTGCTCACTGCTCACTGCTTTAGAAATAGCGAGCTTTTTTTCGATTTGCTCTATTGCAGCTTGCCAAACTTCGTACCCGTTTATACTCAAGTGCAAGCCATCGGTAGTTAATTCTTGTCGTAAATCGCCTTTAAAATCAGTAAACCATTTATGGATGTTGACGTAATTAACTCCTTCTTCTTTGGCAATACGTGCTAATTGCCCGTTGAGGTTGCGAATGCGGGTGTTAGGAATTTTTGGGCGACGAGTTGGTAATATTGACTGAATAATAATATGACTATTGGGATGAGTAATCTTCAAACGACGAACAATTCGACGATGATTGCTCAAAATTACTTTATCTGAAGTACCTTTTCTTAAGTCGTTGACTCCAGCCATGATATAAATTGCTTCTGGCTTTGTCGCAGAAAATGCAGATAGTCTTGTAAGTATGAGCGTGGAAGTATCGCCTGAAATGCCTTGATTTAACCATAACTTTCCATTGGGAAGTCCATTGGTAGGAAACCACAAACTCAAAGAATCACCTAGCATAATACTCAAACGATTGTTTCCTTGCCCTCTAGTCATTGCTCTGGCTTCTAAGGCTAACAATCTTTTCCAGTCTTGATATGTTAATTTAGGCTTTCTTCTAGTAATTAGCAGCGATTGCACCTTATCTTTAGCCAAGCGGGTATAAATATAACCTGCTTTCAAAGCAGCTAATCTTTCGTGATAAAGTTGGCTTCCAGAAATTAATCTTCTTTTTAAAGGTTGAGCAGGAGGATTATAAGAAGATTGTGCTGGTGTTGAAAAGCTTTGAGGTACAGAGTCTGATGCCGAAGCTGTATCTTCAAGTTTTCTTTTTTGCCAACCATCTTTCCGATTTAACAAAAGCTGATAGTGTTCCGGTTTGAGTGCTGATAGCCGTGGTAAAGCCGATGTTGGTACCGTCAATCCGATTAACAAGCTTGCTGCCAGTAAATAAAAATCTCTCATATAATTTTTTTCTTTCCTCCCTGCTTACTTAAATAACGGCAGCCTTCTTGCTGAATTGACGAAAAATAGTAATGAAAGCTAAATTATTGTATTTATTATTTTCAAATACATCTTATAGCGATGTAAAGCGACTTTTTACTGGATTTGTTAAATTCTCTGTAAATAAATTACGGTATACTCGGAGACTTGATGAAGTTTTTACAATTACCTACTGAAATTCAGCAAATTTACATAAGTGTATGCACAAAGATTTTAGCTTTACCTGAAAAATAGTCATAAAAAAGCGCAGTTACCTTAACTGCGAATTAATACAGGATTTATTTGAATTCATTTTTTGAGAAGATTTAAGGGAAGCTCAATGTTTGTAATACTAAATTTATCGTCATTTTTGCGTGAATCCTATAATATTTACTTAATTTCGCTATCGTCGAATCTATATTTGCTCCCTATCAGATAATTTTCATTAATTTCAAAAGACATCCAACAGCGTTGTAAAGTTTCCGCGACAAAACCTGTTGTATTAGAACCTGCAAAGGGATCTAACACAATATCACTTTCGTCTGTCAAAAATTTAATGAAGAACTCCGCAAAACCACGGGGAAAACGCGCGGGATGAGGTTTGATTCCCGCTTGTTTGCAGCGTCGCATATAGGCACTGTTTGATTCGGTATTAGCAATTTCTAGCAAGTTTGGTGGAATTGCACCTTTGTTGTCTTTTTGAAATTTATTAGAAATATCGTGTCCGCTGGGACGTAATTTTGCTTTATAGCCTTCTTTTAGTAATTTTTTCATACTTTGACTATAAGGCTTTAAAACTTTTCGGTTATCAGCTTTGGGATGAGGAGTCTTTGACAACCACCACACTGAATTAACCGAATCTTTAACTCTTATGCGTCTAATAGTTACCCACTCAGCAGGAGTAGGTAATCTGGAAGGATTGTAATGATAAAATTCTTGAGCAAGATAAAAGCCAACTTCTTTACAGAGTATGACTAAAAGCTCATATTGGTAAATACTACGAATCGGATTACCAGGAAGATAAGCGCCGCCTAAATCTAATACAAAAGAGCCATTTTCTGTAAGCACTCTTTTAAATTGATCGGCAAAAGGTAGAAACCATTCGATATATTTTTCTGCGCTTTCGTTGCCGTATTCTTTCTTACGAGTTAGTGCGAATGGTGGGGAGGTAATAATTAAATTTATGCTGTTTTCTGGGATTGATTTTGTTAATTCTAAGCTGTTTCCTAAGTAGGTAGCACCATGTTTTGTGGAGTAGTAGGGGGGGAGGTTGATTAGTTCTTGGGAGTTGTCTTTCAAGTACCTGGCGATTGAAATCGCGGCTACACAAGCAAAACCCGCCTGCACGGGTTATAAATTAAAAGTTTATCATTACATATGATTTTTATTTTGTAGGTTGGCTTCACGGCGCAGGAAAAGGTGTGGTTTT
>JBARZF010000166.1:0-6867 GCA_049649675.1 Rivularia sp. (in: cyanobacteria)
ATCAATCAAACAGAAGTTCACGATCGTTTTCGTTTAGCAACGATAATTTATCATTTATTGTTTAGCGATTCTCCTTTTAGTGGACAATGGAAAGGAGCAGGAGAAACACCGCAACCTAGCGAACTAATTCGTCAGGGATTTTGGCTTCATGGACAAAATAGTTTAATTAAGCCAATAGAAAGAAACATTTCGCTTAATGTTGTTCATACACAGCTTCAGCAAAATTTTATCAGATGCTTTAGCCACGGATATCAAAACCCAAATTCACGTCCAAGTGCTAAAGAATGGGTATCGGCGCTAAAACTTGCTGTCAACGAATTATCCCTTTGTGGGAAAGTTGATAGTCATTACTATATGCAGAGTTTGGGTAAATGTTATTGGTGCGATCGCGCTTCAAATCTCGGTGTAGATATCTTTCCTGCTACTGGTAAACCAAAGCCACAATCTAACGTTACTGTACCGACATCGGTATCTAAAGTTTTTGCTGCAACTGATACGTTGGAATTAGTTAAGCAAGTAGGAAATGAGGTTACGGTAGTTGGTAAGGTAGTTAGTACTCGTTATTTTGAGAAAAATCAAAATATTTTGATTGTTAATTTTAGCTCTATTCCAACTTCTATAAATGGATATACTCTATTTCGTGTTGTAATATTTACTGAAGGTTTAAATAATTTATCTCAGTGTAGAAATATAACAGTTAATCAAATACAAAATTGGGAAAAAAAATACATTAAAGTTCAAGGTATTTTAGAAATTTATCAATACAAAAAACTTGATGCTAAAACTCCACAAATTATTGTCAATAGCCATCATCAAATAAGTTTATTTTATGAAACAGAAGCTGATATTTTGCTAGAAGCATCATTACAAAAATTTAAGAACCAATCGACTAATTCGTCTACTGTAAGTCAAATGAAAGAATTACTGGCATCTATTAATAACATCTTTATTGAAGATATTTCACTAAAAATAAAAGAACCTCATAAGTGGTTATCAATTATAGGCATAATTCTATACTTAATCTGTCTAATAGTTTTATCTATCTGGTAGTTATTATTTAATATTCTGGTCTAATAAGTCTTTTAAAATAGCTGAATTTTTCTAAAAGATAGTAAAACTTAAAAAATAATTAAAGATGAATTATGAATATTGATAAATGTTGGGTTTAGTTGCTCAACCCAACCTACATAAAAAACTATATCCCAGTCTATTAAAACTTACATCTTGCACCACTCGCAACTTGCCCACAAACCCGCCTTGAAATCAATTTCAAGGAACCCATAACAAAGTACGTTAAAACGTACTGAAACTCTCACCCAGTCTGATTTATCAGACTTTATTTTTGAGCCTGGGAATTTATTCCAAGGCGGTTGTGAAGGCTAATTGCAACTGGTGCAAGATGTGAATTTTAATGGACTTTGGCTATTAGCCCGGAAATTAATTTCCGGGCGATTATTTCTATAAAAGAAAGTAACGGATTTACCAAAGTTTACTTTAAAATAAAAGAGGAACAATTGAAAGCGATTAAACATAAATGTTGGGTTTCGTTCCTCAACCCAACCTACATAAAATAGTAATCTATCCCCAGTCCATTTTAATGGACTTCTGCTATTAGCCCGGAAATTAATTTCCGGGCGGTTATAAACGAAGCAAAAAAGCTAGATTAATCTCTCTACAAACTCGCCACCAACTTAACTCCAAATTGTTCCTCAAATATTTCTTTGCTATAACTCAAACTCCAAAGTTCGATCGCACAATCATCATCTACATTCGCTGGAAAAACTTTTAAATGTAATTCTTTATCATTTTTGTGATAATCGCACTCAATTCTCGATACTGCTCCTATTTGCCTTCTATCGAGGGATGTTGCTAATCTCAAAAATGGACTTAACTCCTCTACTACTAACCTTTGCTCTTTTGTAGCTATACTTTGGAAGTTTTCGTGTTTTTTCTTGGGCGGAGATTTGCGATGATATCTGGCTAAGTTAGCAATAATGTCTATTTCAGTTTCGTTATAACCCAACAATCCACTGTTACGAATTAAATAATATGAGTGTTTGTGATGGGAAGAATGACTTATATAATGTCCGCAATTATGTAATTCTGAAGCAGCCCATAACAAAAATCTTTCTTGATTGCCCCATTGGTGTAAATGATTTTTGGTTTGATCGAATAATGATAGAGCAAGTGTTGCTATTCGTTCGCTATATTTTAAATCAACCTTATATTTCTTAGCAATTTTAAACACGCTTCGCTGTCTAATCGTACTTTGAAAGCGCAAACGATTATCTATTAAATCATGCGCTAACATCCAATCTACAATTACTCCTTCTCGTAAAGAGCGCTCGCAGGTGGTTATCGATTCTACACCTAAAAGTGTCATTGCTTCTTGTAAAATTACCGCGCCTGCAAGTATAACTTCAGACCTTTTATCTGGCATGGCGGGTATTTCTGCTCGTTCGGAATTAGTCATTTTCCGCAAGCGCGATACCATTTCCCGCAAGTCTTTCAAAGTGAAGCTGTAACCGTTTAATGTTGAAGGAATAGAATCTGATGCTTCCTTGGCATGAATGTTGGCTAAGGTTTCAATTGTGCCAGAAGTTCCTACCAAACGGGTTTTTTCACCAAAGTGAATGTTTGACAAAACCTCTTCTACAGCACGTTCCATCATTCCCCGTGCGTAGGCTTTAAGATAGTTAAATTCTTGGTCGCTAATTGGATCGGTGGTAATTAATTCGCTGGTTAATCTTACCGCTCCAATTTTAGTACTATTCAGACAGCGTTCCTCGTGAGAATCACCTAAAATTAATTCCGTGGAACCACCGCCAATATCAATAATAGTATGCGGCTCGTTGTTAAATTCCATTCCCGAAAGCACGCCTAAATATATTCGTCGCGCTTCTTCTTGCCCGGAAATCAAATCTACGTGTAAATTTAACTCTTCTTTAATGCGCCGTAAAAAATCTCTACCGTTGGGTGCTTCCCTAATCGCGCTTGTTGCTACTGCGATTACTGCTTCAGCATTTAGGTTGTTGGCAATCTCTTGAAAACGCTTTAAAGCATTTATCGTCCTTTCCATTATCTTCAACTTGAGATTTCCCGTCTCAATATCGCGATCGCCAAGTCTAACGGTTTCTTTTTCCTTGCCAATAATGCTAAAAGATGGTATCTGAGGTTCAAGTCGTACAATCACCATATGTACGGAGTTGGTACCTAAGTCTATAGCAGCAATTATCCGCTCAGACTCAACGTTTTGAGTGGAAACATCCTCTGTTTTTCTCATCACTGAATTAACCATTTGGTTTTTTTCTATAAAACGTAGTAACGGAAAGGCTTTTCGGATTTAGCCGCATCAAATAAATTAATCTATCCGAAAAAATCTATTTGGAAGTTAAAAATTGTGACTTTAACTTGCATTCAAAAGTCAATTTATGATGTTTTATACGGTTCACCGCAAAGCATCCAGATATAGTTTAGGTTTAATTTGCTTTTGTAATTGTTTTATAAATATCAAATAAAGTTATTCTATAGTTGTGAAGAAATGTAACTTGTCATATTAGTAATTTTTCGATTGGTATGGTTACTCAACCGGAACAAAAAATTGAATCGAATTTTAGTAAAATAATCCGACTTCTACGGTGGAATAAACCAGAAGGAAGATTAATTCTGATGATTCCCGGCTTGTGGGCAGTGTTTTTGGCAGCACAAGGAAAACCCCCGTTACCATTAGTAGGAGTCATTGTTTTAGGTACTCTCGCTACAAGTGCTGTTGGGTGCGTTGTCAACGATTTATGGGATAAAGATATAGATCCAGACGTAGAAAGGACTAAAAACCGTCCCCTTGCTTCTCGCGCATTATCTATAAAAGTCGGGATAGTTGTAGCGATAGTAGGAATGACTTGTGCTGCAATTCTCGCTTTTTATCTTAATCCGCTTTCCTTTTGGTTGTGCGTTGCAGCGGTGCCGGTAATCGTGCTTTATCCCGGTGCAAAAAGGGTATTTCCCGTACCTCAATTAGTGCTTTCTATTGCTTGGGGTTTTGCCGTACTAATTAGTTGGAGTGCAGTTACGCAGAACCTTTCACAACCAACTTGGCTGCTGTGGGGTGCCACTGTATTGTGGACTTTAGGATTTGATACCGTCTACGCTATGAGCGATAGAGAAGACGACAAACGCATCGGAGTCAATTCCAGCGCCTTATTTTTTGGTAACTATGTACAAGAAGCTATTGGTGTCTTTTTTATTGGCACTATTGGCTTATTAATTTGGTTAGGAATAGTCACACATCTTAATATTGCCTTTTGGGTAAGTGTTGCGATCGCGTTTACTGGATGGGTATGGCAATACTTACGCTTGAAAAAAACAGACTTACCTCCAGCAGCTTACGGCGAGATGTTCCGACAAAACGTTTGGATTGGTTTTATTTTGCTTGCTGGGATGATAGCAGGAAGTTTTTACAGTTAGCAGTGAGCAGTGAGCAGTGAGCAGTAAGTTGAATTCAAATTCACATTACGCATTTTGTAATCCATGTAAAGCAAAGTTTTAGCTTAGCGTCATGGCTTCCGCAGGCGGAAGCCAGTATTACTGCACCAGATTCAATCCAAAAATCTAACTGTTCACTGTTCACTGCTCACTGTTCACTGTTCACTGCTCACTGCTCACTGCTCACTGCTCACTGCTCACTGTAAACCGAAATTTCACCGATCTTATGTAAAAATCGAGTAAATATATCTAAAGCTAGATGTGTAAATATACGACATTTATTACTAGTTGAGTATATATCTATTTGATGAAAATCCTCGATCCGATGAAGCAAGCATATATATTGAAATTCGCCATGATAGCTTTACTATCTTTGGGAGGTGTAGGAGCTGTCGGGGGAGGATTCTTTTTGACACGAGCTTTTAACAATAAAAAAGAAACCTCTATAGTAGTAAATACCTCAAATTATCAAGATATTCGTCATAATACCTGGTCTAATCAAACACAAATAAACCATTTTCCCGCCATCATTCCAAGCGTTGCTAAAGATGCGCGGGTTATTTTTTATCCTGGCTCTCCTGAATACGGAAGAATTTTTCAACTCAGGATGAAATTACCGCAACAACAGATAAAAAAAGCATTAAATAAATACAGAAATACAGCCAAACATAAATTTCAAGGTGGTGATACAAATGACCACGCAAATCAAGAAAATGGCGTACCTACCACTTTTTTATATACTAACGACTTACAAGCAGAAAGTTTTCCGTCAACTTACGAAATATTAGTCTTAAACGTCAATAATCGCAGTACCTCTGACGACTTTTCCTGGAATCATGGAGATAGTTATGGAGTAGCAATTAATAGCAATACTTCAGAAATTGTTTATTGGGCTGAAGAATGGTGATCTGATTTTTGATGCAGGGATTTTGCGGAAAGTTGAGCCACTAAGAAAGCGCGGGAACAAGCGCGTTGAGAGAAGTGGCGTTGGGGTGTAGATTATCTTCCCCAAAAACTTTCCTGCACCGGATGGAGGGATTATTAAATCAATGAGAAAAATCATCATCGGCGTAATGGGAGTCGGAGATAAAGCAACGTCAAATGATTTATAAAATGCCTATAAATTAGGAAAAACAATCGCTCAACAAGGTTGGATTCTATTAACTAATATAATTAAAAATCAACCAGTGATAAATACTATTATCCTGATAACTTAAACTAGTTTATTGAGATAATCTGCCAATTTGCTGACAACAACTTAGTTATAATATTGATATCGCAGTTACATAATTACGCAATATCTATCTAAAAGCTCTGCGCTACTCCGCGTTTACCTTCGTGTTCCTCTGCGTTTCAAAATATATTATTCTGGTGTTAACAAAATACAAACATCCGCAGCACACAAACCAAAAAACTCCATCCTTTCCACAACTAAAGTATCTAAATTAACTTTACGAATTGCATGATTGTTTGTATCGGCTACATATAAATAATTATCAAAAATACTTAATCCCGAAGGCTCAGAAAAACCATCTTCTAAAAAACCCTTACAATCACCTGTAGCCGGATTTACTAACTTAATTTTATGGTTATACGTATCGGCAACATATAAAAAACCATCAAAATATTCTATTCCCAAACAATGCTGCAATCTGACATCAAAACCTTGCCCATCAACATCACCAAAAGCATTTAAATCTCCACTACCGCAAATTGTTTTTACTAATTGTTTTTCTAAATCAATACTGCGAATCGAACTAACTTCACTATCAGCAATATATAATTCACTACCATTAGTAGCAATACCGCTGGGTTGAGCAAAAGCAGATTCTAAAAGCGAAGCATCAAAACAAGATTCCGCACCTCTACCAGCGAAAACTTTTACAAAATTGGTGTCTAAATCTAATTCCCAAATTTGATGACAACCAGCCATTGCAATAAATAGCTTGTTTCCCAACTTTACTAAATCCCAAGGAGAATTAAGATTTTCGTTAATACCGGCTATAGTTTCAACTTTTTGACTTTTAAAATCAACTTTTCGTATGGCATGATTTTCTGTATCGGCTACATACAAAATATTATCAACTTCATCAAAAGCCATTCCTTGGGGTGCGAAAAATTTAGCCTCCTCGAAGCTCCCATCCTTTAAACCAGTATCGCTACCAATTAAATGTAAAACGTTACCTTCTAAATTACTGATAACAATACGATGATGCCCGGAATCGGCAATAAATAATTTTGAGTCACTAGCTAAAACTTTACCGGGAAAAGCTAAAGGTGTAATTAAAGGTGTTTTATCTTTTTCTAAAATTAAATTTAACTCAAATTCTTGAAAATTAATTTTACCTTTTTCTTGATGCAGTTGAATTAACTTTTCAATTAACT
>JBARZF010000167.1:0-19053 GCA_049649675.1 Rivularia sp. (in: cyanobacteria)
TTGACAGATTTTTCCACTGGCACCGATTCCCCAGTCAAAGCAGATTCATCAACCTGTAAATTGCGAACTTTCACCAATCTTAAATCTGCTGGAACTTTATCTCCCGATGTCAGTAAAACAATATCCCCAGGAACTAAATCTCGCGACGGTATCCGCAAAGTTTGTCCTTCGCGCACAACCGTAGTTTCAGTAGTCACAGCTTTTGCGAGAGAGGCGATCGCCCCTTCAGCTTTAGCTTCTTGCACGTAGCCGATTATCGCATTGATAACCGTAACTCCCCAGATAACAGCAGCATTAGTCCAAGAACCCAAAAATGCTTTCACAGCTCCCGCAACCAATAGAATGTAGAGCAGCGGTTGATGAAACTGTAATAGAAACTTTAACCAAGCAGGTTTTCCAGGTTTTATAGGTAGTTGATTCCAACCATAAGTTTTGTAACGAATAGCAATTTCGTCAGCCGTTAAACCCGAGTCTAAATTGCTGTTGAAAACTTCAATTACCGATGCAACAGATAATTCGTGAACAGGACAAGAAGAAATTAATTTATTTTGTAACATCTCTTTCGATAAACCCTACAGGTTTTCCTACCCCTATTAAATTGATGTTACCAGAAAAAAAATTTTGCATTCATCAAATCTACGCATCGCATTCATAGGAATATGTATATACAGCATATTTGATTTAAGTGAAGTATATTCGGACGGGCAGGGATGCCCATCCCACAAGTATCTGCAAAGTGCTGTATAAAGATAGAAATTTAAACTAATGCATTGTGGTGAATGTAAAAAACTGTTCAGGATTTACGCAAAGCCCCCCTTAAAAAGGGGGGTTGGGGGGATCTAAACGTCTAGAATGCCTAATATACCCTTACGATTGCGTAAGTCCTACTGTTATTTTTGCTGACTTACCGAAAAAATTACGTTCGCTAAATTACTGGTTATAATTGCTGCTATCTCAATATAATTTATTACAATTGCTATGCTGTTTAACCCAGCGAATATGCCCTACTGGATAATTTTGGGCATGGGAGTCTTATTGTTTTTATTTGTAATTATCTCTGGTGGTGGAGACGATGACATCGATATCGATAGTGATGTTGATTCCGACTTTGACATCAGCGGGTTTGCTCTCTCGTGGATGGGAATCGGTAAAGCGCCTTTAATTTTGCTGCTAGCAACCGATTTGAGTTTGTGGGGCACCTTTGGCTGGATGTTTAATGTTTGGTTGGCAGAAATTCTCGGTAGACTCCCTAATGACACTTTGAGTTTTGTTGTGTTAATTTTGTCGCTGATTCTCAGTTTATTTACCGGGGGATTGATTGCACGACCAATCGGAAAAGTTTTTGCAGAATTTGGTGAAGATACCAGCAGCGATCGCTTAATTGGTCGTAACGGTACCGTTAGTTCTGCAACTATACCAGTAGAAAAACAAGGCAGAATCGGTCAAGTTGATATCATCGATAAATCTGGCAACTTAGTAACAATTAATGCCACAGTTCCGGAATGGGCAACAGTAATTCCCCTTCACGGAGAAAAGGTAATTGTTATTAATAGACAACAAGATGTTTACTTAGCGATCGCCAAAGACAGCCCAGATATAAATCGCTGGCTCAGGGTTACAAATAAAAAATAATAATTGAAAAATATGCTATTCTGGCTGAATTTTATTGCATCAATACCGCTAGCTCCGGCACCTTCCGCAGTAGGGCGGTTATCTAATACGAATAATATTAGCGACAATCTAATTGCTGAAAAACCAATAACAACGTCTGGTTATATTTCTCAATTCTCAACGAGGCCTACTTTTGCTCAGGTGGGTGGAAGTTTAGTTTTTCCTGGAGTGATTGGGGGTTTAGTTTTACTCTTATTAGCGAGTATTTTCGCGTATACCCGCATTTACGTAATTACTCCCACCAACGAAGCATTTGTGAGAACTGGTGGTGTGTTAGCTAAAAAGAAAACAGTATTTCTGAATGGTGGCTGCGTTGTGATACCTGGATTTCACGAATTGACGCGGGTACCATTGCGGGAAATTTCGATTAACGTCGAGCGTACTGGGAAGTTAGCAGTTCGTACTCAAGATTACCTTAGAGCAAATATGCGGGTAACTTTTTATGTATGCATCAGTGCCAGTGAAGAAGATGTGCAAATTGCTGCGGCAAGAATTTCCAGACAGGGTAGAATCTCATCCGAAGATATCAAAGAGGCTTTAGAAACCCGTGCTGACGATGCAATTCGAGCCGCTGCGAAAAAGAAAACTTTAGCTGAAATTGATTCTGATAAATTAGGATTTGCAGAAGAAGTTTTAAATTTAACTCAGCAGGATTTGAAGAAAGTCGGTTTAACTCTCAACAACATTGCAATTTCCGAGATAGAAGAAAGCGACACTTACGACACCAATAATTTCTTTGATGCTCAAGGTGTACGTTTACGAACGGAAACCATCCAGCGTTCAATTCAGCAAAAGCGCGAAGTGGAATTAACAACCCAAGTAGCTATAGAGCAGAAAGAATTAGATGCTCAAAAGCTATCGCTACAAATTTCTCAAGAAAAAGAAATAGCCGAATTAGAGCAAAAATTAAAAGTAGAAGCGCTGACAGCACAACGAGAGCGGGAAATTCAAGAAGCTAAAGATAAAGAAGCTGCTGCAACTTTGCGAAGTAAAATTTTGCAGGATAAATCTGTAGAAGAAGAAGAAATTCGCAAAAAAGTCTCGGTACAGCAAAGTCAAATTGAAGCCGATATTTCCTTAGAAACGCGTAACAAACAACTGAAAATAGCCCAAACCGAGCAAAAGCAAGAAGCCGAAGTTGCCGAAATTACCCGTCAACAAGCGGTACAATCCAATAAATTGCAGGCACAAGTACAAATAGCAGAGTCAGAAAAAATAGCAAGATTAGCACAGGAAGATTTAGCAATATCAATTGCAAATAAGAAAAAAGATACTTTTTTAGCAGAAGCCGAACAAATCCAAGCCCAAGAAGCCGTACAAACTGCCAGTGAAACCGAAAAAGCCCAACGTAACAAAAATCTATCTGCAATTGTCGCCGAGCAACAAGCCCAAGAAAGAGATATTAGCGAACGAAAAGTCATTGAAATAGAGTCTTTTCGCCGTCGCAAACAAGCAGAAATTGCTCAAGCAGCAGCAGAGTTAGAAGCAGAATCAATTCGTATTCTTGCACAAGCCGAACGCGATAAAGCTTTGGCAGAAGCTGAAGGTATTCAAGCTAAAATTACTGCCGAAAATAGCATTAGTAACGCCAGTTTAAGCGCTAAAATAATTACCACTATTTGGCCGGAATTGTCAGAAAAGCTACCAGAAATAGTAAGTTCCCTAGCACCGCAACCGGGAGTTATCGGAAATACCAGAATTTACTCATTTCCAGGTGCAAACGGTAACGGGAAAGGCGCTGAAGACATTAACAAACTAATGTTATCTACCAGTGGTTTTTCGATGATTAATAGCTTACTTGAAGAAGGTAATTTGGGAAAAATTATATCTCAAATTACTAAATTAGTACAGAATAAAGATGGAGTGAAACGAGATGCACCAGATCCAATAATTCCGGAAATTGTGGATAATTCAACGAAGTCAACTTTTAGCGATGATGAAATTGAAATAGATACGAGAATTCAGGAAACAATAAGTAATTCAACGCGATCTAATTTTAGTGATAACGGTTCTCAAATTGGTTAGTAAAAGGGAACAGGGAACGGGGAATAGGGAACGGGGAATAGGTAATAGTGAAAAAAAGAGAAGATAATATTTTTATTCTGTTGTCTAATGCCCCATGCCCAATGCCCAATGCCCAATGCCCAACTCCCAATTCCCTCAATTCTGGTAACATGATGGGAAAATTGAGGGAATCCCAATGATGTGGCAGCGTCCGGATGGTAGAAAAGCTGATGAACTACGTCCAGTTATTTTCGTAAAAGATTTTACCCGCTATGCTGCTGGTTCGGTTCTGGCAAAGTGCGGTGAAACTCAAGTACTTTGTACCGTTAGCGTAAACGAAGGTGTTCCGAGATTTCTGATGGATAGCGGTAAAGGTTGGTTAACTGCTGAGTATAGAATGTTGCCCGGAGCAACCCAACAGCGATACCAAAGAGAAACATTCAAATTATCTGGAAGAACCCAAGAAATTCAACGTTTGATCGGACGCAGTTTAAGAGCAGCTTTAGATTTTGAAGCCTTGGGTGAACGTACATTAACAGTAGATGCAGACGTACTGCAAGCCGACGCTGGAACCCGCACTACAGCAATCACAGGTGGATTTGTGGCATTAGCGATCGCCATTTCCAAATTAATCGAAGAAGGTGTTTTAAAGCGATCGCCAATAGTTGGACAAATTGCCGCAGTTTCCGTAGGCTTATTAGAAGGAGAAGCATTTTTAGATTTAAACTATCCCGAAGACGTAGCTGCTGACGTAGACTTCAACGTAGTAATGAATCAACACAGCGGAATCATCGAAGTTCAAGGAACAGCAGAAGAAGGAAGTTTCAGCCGCACTCAATTAAATAATTTATTAGATTGTGCCGAAAAAGGAATCACTCAACTACAAGCCGCACAGCGAGAAGCAATTCCGAATTGGGATCAAATATTTGTAAATAAATAGGGGATGGGGCATAGGGGATTGGGCATGGGGCATGGGGCATGGGGGATTGGTAATTGGTAGTTGGTAATTGGTAATTGGGGAGAGAAGAAGATGTTTGAACACAACGCTCCCATTAACCATTAACCACTAACCACTAACCACTAACCACTAACCACTAACCACTAACCACTAACAGTTCTTAAAAGTTTCACAAGTAAGAAGCAAAATTTCGATATCAACGGTATTGTTATCCCAGAAGTGAGCGAGATTGTAAAGCAAGCTGATGAACAAAAAAGTTGAAGTATTAGCGGATAAGAAGGCGCTGGTAGAACGGGCGCTGTCTCTAATTTTGTCGAAAGTAGAACCATGCATTCAACAACGCGGACGTTTCACTATTGCGTTGTCTGGTGGTAGCACTCCTAAACCTTTGTATGAAGCATTGGGTAAACAACAATTGCCTTGGGATAAAATTCACGTGCTGTGGGGTGACGAGCGTTATGTTGCAGCAGCGAATCCGGATAGCAATCAGTTGATGGCGCGTAGTGCATGGTTGGATAAAGTTGATATTCCAGCAGAAAATATCCACGCAATGCCTACCGATGCACCTAACCCGGCAGAAGCTGCGGCACAGTACGAACAAGATTTACAGAAATTGTTTGATGCAAAGCAAGGTGAATTTCCGGCAATTGACGTTATTTTGCTGGGAATGGGCGATGATGCTCATACCGCGTCTTTGTTCCCTAACACAGATGCATTGAAAGTTACCGATAAGCTCGTTACAGTAGGCAACAAAGACAGTTCGGTGCGTCTAACCTTCACTTATCCATTTATTAACGCTGCTGAATGCGTGATATTTTTGGTTGCTGGTGAAAATAAAAGACCAGCTTTAGCTCAAGTTTTCGCACCAGAAGCTTCCGTTACTACTTACCCTTCTCGTTTGATTCAACCCCAAAAAGAACTTTGGTGGCTTTTAGATCGAGCTGCTGGTGCGGAAATCAAAGTTTAATCGCGAAATTGTAAGTAATTGTTAAAATCAAAAGCGACTGAAAGATTTTAGATTTTAGATTTTGGATTAAATTACGAATGGTTTCAAGCCCCTAGCTGATAAATCTAAAATCGTTAATCCAAAATCTTCAAGCCCTTTCCTGCAATTGATCGGAACAATCCAAAATCCGGTGCAGGAAAGTTTTGGGGAACGCCACGAAGGCTCGTACTGCGGGATGACACCCACGCAAGTGGCTCCGGACACCGACACCCCAACGCCAGTTCCGAGACGAAGGGAAGCCCCAAGCAGAGGAACTGGCTCAACTTTCCGCAAAATCCAAAATCCAAAATCTAAAATCCAAAATTGATTGACAGATGCTCGTCTGCTTGCCAGCACTCTTTTACGATGAACTTGAAAAAAGGTTTAATTCCATGATTGTTTGCCCTAACTGCAATCATCCCAACCCAGATGGCGCTGTCCAATGCGAAGCTTGCTATACCCCCCTACCGGCAACTACTAGCTGTCCGGGCTGCGGGGCAACCGTGCAGGCAGATGCGTCTTTTTGCGGACAGTGTGGTTATAATTTACGCTCTGCTCCTTCCGGGGTAGAGCCAACCGTTGCACCCGATACTCCAGTAGAAGTACCGCATGCTGGCGATCCACCAACTGCTAACCTAAACCAAGATGTAGCTTCTTCTTTGCCACCAACAGCAGTAGCAATGCCTCAAGGATTGGGAACTCCTTCCACTGAAGCTAGCCCTAGCCCTCCACCGACGATGCCTTCCGAACCTGTAAGTGGAGAACAAGAAATAGCAACTCCACCTCCAGCAGTTACACCACCTCCCGTAAACGTTGCCGAACCTGCACCCGCTTCCGAAGAAGAGGAAGAAGCTTCTTTCTTTGAGGCATTACCAGATTTAACAATAGAACCGGAAACTGCAACAGAGCCGGAAGTTGCATCTGCACCCGAACCCGAACCCGCCGAACCCGCTCCCGCTCCCGCTCCCGCTCCTGCACCGACAGCAAGCCCTTCTCCTTCAAGAACTCAATTACAGCAGGTAAGCGCTCGTTTAGTTCACATGAAAAGTGATACACAAATCGAATTGCCGCAAAACCTTTCTGTAATTCATATCGGCAAAGCAAACGATCGCGTTCCCCCCGACATTGATATTTCTGGATTTGAGAATTCGGAAGTTGTGTCGCGGATTCATTCCGATATTCGAGTAGAAGGTGATGCTTATTACATAGAAGATGTGGGAAGTTCTAACGGCACCTACGTTAATGGAATGTCGCTGTTACCAGGGAATCGTCACCGCTTGCGACCTGGAGACAGAATAAGTATGGGTAAAGGAGATTTGGTAAGTTTCTTATTCCAGATATCGTAATGCCTATGTAATTTTACGCGGATTATATTTTGAATTTCTCGATTTGCTTTCTTTGGAATTAGAGAAACTGCTCAAAAATTAGTAAAGATTAACTTTAACCCCTCTCTGGTTTTCGAGAGGGGTTTTGCATTTTTTATCACAATTAGAAAATATTATAAAAAGCCGATTAACCTTATTCACTACGGTAAAGCATCATCTTAAGGAAGCAATTGTTACAGACATCACCTATGATTTTTGGTAGATGGAATATCCAGGATAATGTTGTATCCTTATCCGTGTTTGTAACCAGGTGAATGTAATGAAATTTCTACTTAGCGGTGTAATTGTTACTTTGGGGCTGTTACCAATGACAGTACAAGCACAACAGCAAACCTTGAATACTCAAGTTTCAGCAATGGTAGAAGCATTGCGAATGGCTGCACCAAAAACAGGTTCTGAAAATGATGGATATTACAGCGAATGGCAAGTTAAACCAGAAACTTTGAAAAGCTGGTCAAAATTTTGTTTGAAAAAGGAAGTTTCACCAGCAGAGTTTGAAAAGAATTCCCAATTAGCTCGTCAAGTTGTTAGTTGTGTCGTGCAACGAGAGTTAAAAGGGCAATTAGAAGCTACAAATAATAATGAAACACAAGCCGTGCGCGGTACCGCTTGTTGGTGGATGACTGGTGAATACAAAGGCTGCAATAGTGGTTTTACTGCTGATTACGTGAAAAAAGTTTTGGATTATTATCAGAAGCCGAAAATAAGTACGTAAATTTTTTGTTCTACGTGCCGCGATTTATCGCTCTAAGAAAATGAGTAGGGTGTGTTGTTGCTTTAGCGCAACGCACCTTTAATATTTTTTATAGTTGAGTTGCTTATTATAATATTCAGGTAAACAGCAACAATTAATCCCATAACTGTAGCACCAATTCAAACAAAGCAATATATTGAACTGCAAAACGAAAAGTACACAATTATAGGGACACGTATTTCTCTAGATTCAATTTTGTACGGCTTTTTAAATGGGGAATCTCCTGAAACTATTGCTCAAAACTTTCCGCAAGTCTCCCTCGAACAAGTTTATGGTGCCATCGCCTTTTATCTTGCTAACCGAGAACGGATCGATACTTACTTAAAGCAAGGTGAAGCAGAGTTTGAAAAATTACAACAATCTTGTCGAGAAAAGAACCCATCACTTTATCAAAAGTTGCAAGCTGCTCAAGGACAGAAATGAAGCAATTGAAGCAATAATTATCATTTGGGAAGCTTCTACTCCGGAAGAATGGGTAAATCAAATAATGTCGATTCCATTTTAAATTCATGATTGTAATATCAATTTATTATCTCTGACTCTAATTGACTTTAATTGTTTGATAATAGGATTTGCTTCTTTTTCGATTTTGTTTCTTATTGATTGTAATGAATTTCGACTATCAGTAGTTTGTGAACCAAGAATAAAATGAATAAGACCTGATAAAAAACCTTTTTGACTAAGCTTATATTCAGAATTATTAATATCTTTGTTGAATACGGTAATAAACCTACGATATTCAACCAGTTTACCGTTTTCCATGACAAATTTAACTGCTCGTTTAGAAATAAGAGGATTATTAGATGGAAAGAATAAAAAAGGCGCTATTTCTGAAATAATCATTTCATTATTTTGAATATCGAAGCGCTCTAATTTTGCCAAAATTTTATCTTTGATAGGTCTTCTTGAATATTCAAGATAAACTTCTGCATGGAGGACATTAATATCTTCGGCAGATAAAACTAATTCTACGCTTCTGTCAAAACGGACGGCTGTATTAAAAGCTATTACACGTCCTCTAACTTCTGGGTATTTTTCAAGATTGATTTGTTTTAGTTCCGGTGGTAATCCTAAATCTAAATCTACTTTATTCCTAATAAATATTAAAGCTATTAAATTATCCAATATCAATCGCAATATAGTTAAATTTAGGCGTTGCATAGTTGTAAAAATATGATTAGATAAATAAAATATTAATATTGGATTTCATTCCTAAACCTAACCTACTAGCTAACATATAACAGTCCATTTTAACTGATATCTTGAACCATTCTCAATTAGCTCCGAAATCGCCTCGAAATAAATTTCAAGGCTAATATACAAAGTACGTTAAAACGCACTAAAAGCCTTGCTCAGTCTTATGAAGGAAGACTTTGTTTTTGAGCCTGGGAATTTATTCCAAAGCGGTTGTTGAAACTGGTGCAAGATGTAAGTTTCAATGGACTTTTGCTTTGAGCCTGGGAATTGCATTCCCAGGTGACTGTGAACGCAGTTGCTGTTAGGTTTCATTATCGCAAAATGTTGGGTTACGGCGCATACAAAAACTTTTGTTAATCATGAATATTATTCGTGCGCCTTTAACCCAACCTACTTTCATTGATTAATAATTGATAATTCACAACTTAATGGTGCGTGACCCGATAAAATTATGTGTTTAAATTAATAAGAATCGTTCGCGTCACACACCCTACAAGAAAATACAAAGTTATTAATAATTGATTATTGATTATTGATTATTGATAACTGATAACTGATAACTGATAACTGATAACTGCTCACTGATAACTGCTCACTGCTCACTGCTCACTGTTTCCGCTTCCACACAAGCATTCACCAAAGGTAACAACGAACCAAGCTGCTCTTGCCCGTTTACTGCTAATTCGCTGTGACACAAGTAAATTTTATCGGAAACCCTAGCTAATAAATCCGCGATAATCCTTTCCAATCGCTCATCTTCTGCTAATTTCTCATCTTCAGCATCCCAAGGTTGTGCAAATCTATTTTGCAGAAAGAACATCGAACCAAATAAGGTTGCTGCACCTCCTTTATTCCACAATGGGGAACCCGCATCTAACCAAAAATGCCAGCGATGGGAACGACGCAGGGAACGGTATTGAAATATTGTGGCTAATGTTACCGCGTTTGCTAAGTTTCCGATGGGGCGTATGGGATAAGGGCTGGCGGTGACGGTTCCCTGTCGCAGCAAGGCAATAAATTCTGTAATGGTTTTTGTTTTACTTTGCTGTTTTACTACTTTACTTTCTACCGAAGACTGCAAAGCATCAAAGTCAATTTGACTATAATTATACTGATTTAATCTAGTATCAATTTCCCAATAGTGTTGAGCGGTTTCTAGTAATTGCCGCAATATTGCAAGTTGTTCGTAGCTAGAATCGCTAACATCTGACATGAAATCTTCAATAGCGTTATATAAGAAGAAAACTGGATTGGGGATTTGACGCTTTTCGTATTTCAAACGCTGTCTTTCCAACCACTCCAATATGTTTTTATAAGCGGTTGTGGCACCGTAACCCAATCTATCCCACCTATCGTATAAATCAACATCAAGCAAATTCGGGTTATCTGGATGGGGTTCAAAACAATAATCTGCGATTAATCCAGCGCGTACCGGATCGATACAATGGTTATTATTAGATTTATTACTTAATACCACCAACATTTCGGCGATCGCATCTCTATCAACCAAACGCCCCAAACCTGGATAAACTAAGGTTATCAAAGTTAGTAAAGCACGAACAAGCGGGGAGCCTATTAAAGGGCGCTTATCTTGCAGTGAATCAACCGGAATCCCGGCTTTACTCAAAATTCCTATCAAAGAATAACGGGCGATGGCATCTAAACCGGGGGCAATTATGGCGATTTCTCTGGGCTGCACTATGCCGGATTTGACTGTTTCAATTATCGTCTCTGCCGTTTTTTGCAATAATGAAGCGCGGGAAGTGGTTTGAATCGACTGTACCGCAGAAGGCAAACTCAAAAGCGTCATTGGCTCAGTTACCAGTTGCGTCATCGAGTTTGCCAGCATATCGGATAAAGATAAAATCGGCGGTTGAGTCAAAGTTTCCGTCTGACAATTTTTTGCTAACCCTTCCATATAATCTGGATCTGCTCCCAATCCCAAACGCACTATACCATCGGGGTTATAGCTGAAAGCTCCCACACCACCATCAATAATTAACTCAAATAATTGACGCATCAGCGCCGGATAATCCTGTACGTCATCGGCTAAAACTGCTTGATAACGCTTTTTAAGTCGCAAAAGATAATTATTGTTCGATAATAAATATTGACCGTAAAGTTCGGTAATAATGCCGTAAGTTAAAAAACCCTTATCTAAACACCATTTACGCCAATCTAATAATAAAGATCTAACAAAATCTGGCTCTAAATTAGTAAAATTATCTTGTTGCGATACGACTTTTGTTAAAACTTGAGCAATATCTTCGCATGGTGTTCCACTCAAAGCTGCTAATTGCAGTAAATCAAGGATACGGCGTACTAAACGAGACTGATTCATCCCGACACTACGCAAGATTTCTTCATCCAATCGAGAATGCCAAAGTTTAGTTGCTAATTCCTGTTCGGTTTCTGGACGTAATCTTACCGGAAATTGTGCTTTTATTTGTAAAGATTCTGTCAAAAGGGGCCAAAATAATATCACTTCATCTTGAAAAAAACCTAAAGGAGTTTTCGCTATCAGCGGATATTTCCCCCAGGTAGCGGTAACAATTTTATCTGCTAACTCCCGACGATTATCCCCATTAGCAGCAAATACTAATACTCCAAGTTCATTATGTTGCGGATAAAGGCTTTTTGGTATGCTAGGGCTATTTTTTTTCGGTGGGTTATCGGTATAAAATCTATCTTTATTACCATTGCGATCGTCCACCCAAATACAAAATTGCTGCACCAAACGTTGCGTTTTTCCACTACGGCTAGGACCTACAATCCAAAGAGAATTATTTAGCACAATCTGTCTTCCGATGATTTTGTTAAGATATCAAACAGCGTTAACGTCTCTTTTAAGAACCACTAAAAAGCTAAATAATTACTTTAAATGAATTAAAATGAACAACTTTACTATTAGCCAAAAAATTTACTCATATTTAGTAAAAGTTTACCAGTGGTACTTACGAACCCAGCAACGCTCTTTAGATGAAGCTTATAATGCAGCATTACAAATTAAGGCAATCGAAGATGAACATTTTAATGGTAAAAAAATAGATATTAATTCGGTGGATTATAGCAGCAGTGTAATAGATTATTTTGAGTTAGACCTCAAAAAACTTTTAAGAATTGTCAGAATGAGGTTGACGGAGTTTAAAGCTACTCATTATTTACTTAGCGAAGCAAATATCAAAGAAGCAAATAAATTTGATGTTGAATATCCCAGTTCTGAACTAATTTTAGAAAAGTTAAGATTAATTGACGAAATAGTTGCTAAGTATACTACACAATTTTACACAGAAATTTCACCTCAAGCTGATACAGTTGAATTTCCCGAACAAACTTCTAATCAAAATAATAGTCAAGCTTCTAAGATTATACCAAGGATTGAATCAGAAGTAGTTCAGGCTAAAACGGAAGATGCAGCCAAAAATAGATCGCCGAACCAACCAAAAGGTAAGGTAAATACCACAGGAGTATTACCTCGTTCTATTTTCAATACATTCAATCGGTTGCAAGTTGAATTAGATCCAAATGCCGAGCAAGATATTGTGGACAAATTCCGCAAATCTCAAAGAAGAACTATTATATCAGTTCGATTTTTATTGTTATTAATCATAGTACCTATATTAAGTCATCAATTATCAAAAGCGCTTTTTGTAGGTCCAATTGTAGAACATTTTAGAAGTAGCGAAGAAACCCAATTATTTATTAATTATGAAATGGAAGAAGAAGCGCTGCTAGAGTTACAGCGGTTTGAAGAAAAAATGAAATTTCAAGCTTTAATTAATAGTACACCTTCACTTTCTCCGCGAGAAATGGAAGAAGAAATAGAAGAACAAGTAAAAGAAAAAGCATTTGAGATTGCAGAACAATACCGCGTTATGAGTGGTAATGCGATTAAGAATGTTTTTGCTGACATAATTTCTGTATTTGTATTTATTTGGTTTTTGGTATATAGCAAGCGAGAAATAGCCGTTTTAAAAGAATTTTTTGACTATGTAGTGTATGGTTTAAGCGACAGCGCCAAGGCATTTATTATTATTCTATTCACCGACATATTTGTCGGATTCCACTCTCCTCACGGTTGGGAAGTAATTTTAGAAAGTGTATCTCATCATTGGGGTTTACCAGCAAATCACGATTTTATTTTCTTATTTATTGCCACATTCCCAGTAATTTTAGACACTATTTTTAAATACTGGATTTTCCGCTACCTCAATCGTATTTCTCCTTCTGCCGTTGCAACTTATCGGAATATGAATGAGTAATTTGGGAATTGGGGATTGGGCATGGGGGATTGGGAATTGGTAATTGGTAATTGGTAATTGGTAATTGGGAAGAAGATAAGGAGATGTGGAAGAAATTTAAACTATTAAGTGGATAGCCGTAAATAAGCATAGTTATGTTTTGCCATTACGAGGAAGCAATCCCAATCCCCCATGCCCAATCCCCCATGCCCAATCCCTTACTTATTACTTCCAAGGTTTAAAACCATTTTCTACATTGGTAAGTCTTGGTATTAAATCAGGATAATGACGGCGAAGAATTGTTACAAAAGAGTTATTTTCAATCCAGTCAAGTCCAAATTGAGTATAAATCTCTGCTCTGTAATCCTTGGTGAAAAATCGGTCGCTTTTGAGTCTTCTGGAAGCCATGAGAATAAATACACGAAAAGCAGTATCGCTAAATCCAAAACCCTCTGGCAAATCCTCAGCGAACAAACCAACCATTAAATCGACACTATCAATATCGTTGTTATAAACTTCGCGTAATTCTTTTACCCATTGGGGATTACTAGTAATTTCTTCAAAGGAATTGACTTTACCGCGTCCAATTATTTCCCGAAAACGATTGTAACGAGGAACGCCTCTTTCTCTATCTCGTAGAATATCAACAGCGGCTAAATCAAAAATTTGACCGTTACTGTGATTAAGTTCTCGCAGAAAACTAGGATAATTGTGTAATGTAATCGCACCGGGATAGGTAACTCCAAAAGAATAAAATAAATCTGGCATTCCTATTTCTTCAACTAAGGAACGAGTCTGTTTATTAAATCCTGTTTTGAAATCTTTTTTCCCCAATAATTGTTTAGTTTTATGGGAATAAAATTCCAATTCATCGGGAATCAAAGGATGCATCCGATATACAGATACAAATTCTTCTGTTAAGTAGTAAGGAACACCATGATGATCGGTTTCCGAACCAATGATTCCGCTTAAAAGATCGCCGTTACCAAAACGTCCGAAAATCTTTTTGACATCCTTACCTAACAACCCGTACCAGTTACCATTCAAAGCAATATCAGTAGCAGCAAGCGGTAGTATTGCAGGTGTCCATTCAACGGTGTGAATTTTCGCCATCAATGCAGCGTTGATTAGTCGAGCGCGATCGAAAAGGTTTTCGTCCTTCCAATCGGGATAAATTTGTTTGAGATGGTCGCAGATGGTGTTATGTTCTTTGACAAACAAAGTATGTAACATACTCAAACCAACCCACCAATTACTCGAAACCCCTACATCGTCAATTTCTGATTCTGGGTTAATAGGTAATAAACCGTCTTCACCTATAAGCATCTTTCCGTTTACATGGGAGCGGAGTTTATTAATAGTCTCTTCATCGCTACCGTAAATCTGGGAGCCATCCCACCAATGAGTTTCTTTATTAATAAAGGTGGCAGGATTTGTATTGTCATCGACACGAGTCGGATCTGTTAAAGTTTTGTCTACTTCCAACGAACCGTATTTTTCTTTCCAATAATCATTTTCTTCAAGAGGAATATGAAATTTCTTATCTGGTTGATTATCCCCATGAGAAAACCAGTCGTGGGTTTGAAATTGAATCCAAGAAGCAGCATGGAGATTCAAGATAGTTGCAGGACTAAATTTATCCCTTTTTAACAATACTTTGCTGATATTTCGTGGGTTGGGTTCAAGTAAGTTTTTTTGATCGACTTTTGCATCTTTTAATGGTACATTGCGTCCAAATCTAGTACCAGCCATACCCATTTCTGGATGTTTGAGGTCATTAAAACTACCATCAGCGGTTCGTGCTACTAAATGTTTATTTTCTGGACTTGGGGCGGGTGTTGGTAATTTATCTTTATTCGCTATTTGTGATGTGTCGTGAAGATTGTTTTCGCGTAATTTGTTACGAAAACGGAGCAAACTTAATAGTGCAAAAGGAGTAGGTAGTTTATGCCAAAGTCTTCCAAACATAGCAATAATTAATTAAATACAAAAGGACTTTTTTCAATTATCAATTATCAATTATCAGTTAAAAATCACTAATTGCTAACTGTTCACTGTTCACTGCTCACTGCTCACTGCTCACTGCTCACTGCTCACTGTTCACTGTTTTAATTCCTGCTGTAAATCGCGCATAAATTCCAGAAAAAAATCTTTAAAAACGCAAACTCTTTCCGTACTTCCGGTTGCAAAAGTAAAATTAATATCGTGAGTTTCTTTCGCAGCTTCGCCAATTTTGAATATCACTACTGTCTTTCCTGGAATTGTAGGAGATGACAGCAAACCATCAAAAGTTGAAGATTTAACTGCTATTCGAGGAGCTTCGGGAGTTAAAGGATTTGAAGTGAATATTTCTTCTACAGGCTTATCGAGATTCTCTTTTAATTTTCTTAATGCACCTGTTGTTGTGCGAACAACTTCTACGATATTATGTCCCACATCCACAAGATGAACATCTGGGGACAGGTTTCTTTCGCAATATTCCATAATTTGCTGCTGCGATTTTCTACCACGGCTATATTTCCAGGGAATCAAAGCTTCTCTAAAATTATTTACGCTATGTTTCGCAGCTTTGGTCATTTCTAAAGGAATTTCTTTGTCAAAAAATCTTTGATTGACTATTTTTACCATTTCATGAGCTAGAACCTCGTCTTCAACATTTGTTTGCAAAAGTTTGGCAATATTTTTAACATCTTCTTCGTTATAACTTGTAGCTACTTTCTCTTCTAGGTAATTACGTCTTGGCTGATAAGTTCGGTTAGAAGTAGGTTCAAAAGGATTAAACCATAAGTCCCGTTTATCATCGTAAAATCTTGTGGCTCGAAAATAAACTTTCACCCAACCAGGTAAAGATTCGGCATCATAAGAGTGCAAACGGTCAATATCACCGGAATTTTCCACTTTTTTGATAAGTTCTGCTTCCGAGATAATTACGACATCCAACAGGAAGGGAATCTTTATCCGTCGAGGTTTGGCAAACTTTTTAGTCTCATTCAACATTTTTGGGTTCTCCTCTTTTTTAGCCGACAAAGACAGAACCTTTTATTTACAGTTTTCAAACAAAAGGTTACTAGTTTATATGGGGGAATGCTTTGTTCTATTTACGATCTAGCCGAGGCTTTTGCTAACTTATGCAGTTCGCTCAAACTGTTTGATTACCTAATTAGCCGAATACGATATCGCATATTTTTTACAGTTATCTAATCACTATTATTACAAGAAGCTTCAAAAGATTTTCTTTAATTTATCAATAGTTGTAACTAAACTTTATTAATAGAAATGAATATTAGTAGAATTAATAGTTGTCATACCTCTAAAGTTAGATTTTATCCAATTCATTAAAAATATTTATACACTCTTTGTTTATTCAGCAAGAAACCAGGAATAGAGCCACTGGTGCAGGATATCAGTTTAAAATAACTTTGAATTTGTGATTTCCACATATATTTGACAATTTACAAATGAAAAAGTCACTTGCCATAATTCCTGTCGCTTTACCCGTACTTGCTTTATTAATAACCACTACCCCTCTCGGACGTTTATTACTCAGTCCAGTAGAGTGTCAATTAAAACGGTGGCATTTACCAGCATTAGTTGAGAGTTCAAAGCCGGAAACACCACCACTAATTGCAACAAAAAAACCGCCTTTCCCTTGCTGTGAAGGCGATACTTCTTGTCTTGACGACCAAATCTGGGGAGAAAGTAGTCAACAAGCCGATAGAAAAATTCTTTTAAGCTCTATAGATAGTAGTTTGCGATATTTACAAACCGCCAACGCCAAGAAGACGTATCAAAGATATCAAAAAAATAAAGTACCCTCCATCAGTAGAGAAAGAGTAATCAAGAGTTTACAAAGGTTTCGTCAATTGCTGCTCGAATCAAAATCCGCAGCGGAATTAAATCAAGCCGTTACCGACGAGTTTGTTTTTTATCAATCGGTAGGCAACGACAAAAAAGGAAAAGTTTTATTTACCGCTTATTTCGAGCCGCTTTATATTGCCAGTCGCCAACAAACAGCAGAATACCGCTATCCTATTTACGCTATACCACCCGATCTAAAAGAGTGGCAAAGACCCCATCCTACACGTTTGGATTTAGAAGGCGCTGATGGTTTGCAAGGTGGAGAAGGAAAATTAAAAGGCTTAGAATTATTTTGGTTTAAATCCCGTCTCGAACCATACATGATGCAAATTCAAGGTTCCGCTAAACTGCGACTGCTTGATGGTACTCAAACAAGCGTGGGTTTTGCGGGAAATGTCGCTCATAATTACCAAAGCATCGGAAAAGCTTTAATTGATGATGGCGAACTACCATCGAGTGGTGTGACAATGCCGACAATTTTAGAATACTTTGAAAAAGACCCCAAAAAATTAGACGTTTATATTCCTCGCGATCCTAGCTTTGTATTTTTCCAGGAAAATAAAGGTGCCCCAGCACGAGGTTCAATCCAAGTAGGTTTAAGTGCAGAACGTTCAATTGCTACAGATAAATCCTTAATGCCACCCGGAGCATTAGCCTTGATACGCGGTCATTTTCCCTTTGCCACAGATAGCGGCGATCTGAAACACCGTACCGTCAGCCGTTACGTTTTAGACCAAGATGCCGGTGGTGCTATCAAAACTGCGGGTAGAGTCGATTACTTCCTGGGAACTGGAAAAATTGCTGGCGATCGCGCTGGGGTAACAGTCACCAACGGACAACTTTATTATCTACTACTTAAAGAGAAGTCATTATAAATCATCTACTTTAAGATAGATATTCTCAACTTATTTTAATTAATTTGTTTATAATTATTATTGATTTCATTCAATCAAAAAGATGGAACTACTTGAAAATTTTTGTCGTCAAATAAAAAGTATTATTTAAACAATTCATAATATTGAATTTTTGTCAATAGATTCATATTGATATTTATTTTAAAGATTATATAATATTTTTTTGCTAAATAAATTGTAGAAATCAGAAATACAAGAGGATCTATTTGTATATACCAATATTCATGCTGTAGAACACGAGATACTTTGTAAGGAGTCTTATTTACAGCAATAGACAATGCTTTATCGGGGAGATTAAAAGTGATTAGGATTTTAGTTGATGCTGACCTAATTTTGGAGGCTTTAATGAATCGCAATACCGTAACAGATGTTAGAGAATTGCTAGATAATGTAAACCCTTTGATTCAGATGTATGTAACAGATGTTGGATGGCAAAAAATATACACTTATCTTAGTCATTTACAAAGTAAGAAAATTACTGAAATGGTAATTAATTGGTTGGAAGAAAAAATTAAAGTTTGTTCCGTAAACCAAGATATTTTACAGCAAGCGCGTTCCTCACCCATTAAAGATTTTGAATCCGCTGTTGAATTTATCTGCGCTAGCTATCAGCAACTAGATGCAATTGTCACTCATAAACACGATAATTTTGCTGAAGCAGCCGATAAATTCTGGGTTTGGTCTATGGCAGAATTATGGATACGTGCTAATTTAGAAACTCAACTGCAAACTGCCGAGTGCCCATAGTAACTGATTGCGTATTAGTAGAAAAATTAGACGAATAAGAGCGCTCTAAGCGAATAGAATTTAATTTAATTTAATTCAATTTAATTCAATTCAATTTGAAGACAGCAACAATGTTAAGTTACCCTCCATGATTTTCTTCTAAGTTTCAAGAATTGCTGTAACATTCGTAAACGAGACATTCTCAAATTACGCTCTTCCGTTTGTCAAGATTGAAAAAGAATACCAACACAAACCGCGACATCAGAAGATAAGAAAGTATTTTCCCTATTAAGAGTTCCCTATTCCCTAACATAAATCGACAATTGGTAATTTAATATACCATTGCCGCTAGTTTGCTGA
>JBARZF010000168.1:0-16505 GCA_049649675.1 Rivularia sp. (in: cyanobacteria)
GGAAGATTTGCTTATTTTATTCAAATACTCGGTCAAACCTACGTTAATTTAGCAGATTTTGAGAAAGCTGAGGAAATGTTTTCGATGGCTTTGAAATTTGCTGAATCAAGTCATTATACACAGGTACAAGCTAAAAGTTTGAATGGTTTAGCTGAAATTTATCGGAGACAGAAAACGTTTGAATCCGCTTTGGAGAATCATTTAGCAGCGATTGAACTATTAGATAAAATTGGCGCTAAATGCGATTTAGCAGAAGCTTATTTTCAGTTGGGTTTGACTTATCAAGGTATGATTAAAGAAGCTGATAGTAAAGTGAATCTGGAGAAAGCTTTGGGGTTATTTAAGGAAATAAATGCACCGAAGCAGGTAGAGAGAATCACAGGTAATATTGATGATTATCAACAAAAAGTTCGCGGTTAATAGAAGATTATTTTGCAGATCATTAATGTTTTAGTCAGCTTTTTTCGCTACTATAAAAACTGCTTTACCTTTACTTGGTTGCCATTGATAGTCAATCGAAAAACCAGCATCAGTCAAACTTCGTGCTAATTGTTTCACTGTGAAAACCTTGACTAAAGGGAAAAAACCCAAAAATTTTCCAATCGGCGCGATTAGCTTAAACCACTTCATGTTATCTCCAAGGCACACCGTACTGGTGACAAAAATTCCACCCGGTTTGAGCATCTTGTGAACCTTGGTGATTACCTCTTCCTTATTTTTTAGTAAGTGCAAAATACTTAGGGCTAGCACCACATCAAAAGTGGAATCGGACACATTTAATTCATCGATAGTTAATTGTTCAAATGTGACATTTTTAACGTTTTGTGCATCAGCTTTATCTTGAGCAATTTCAATCATCTTCTTAGAGATATCTATTGCGCGAATATGTTGAACATAGGGTGCATGAATAATCGCAGTAGTTCCCGTTCCGCAGCCAAACTCCAATACCTCCATATTGGGTTTTAAGTATTGTTGTGTTACCTGTAATTTTTTCTGATAAGCTGCTTCGTCAGCAATGGGCTGCTTTGAATATTTTTCTGCAATTTTGTCCCAAAATTTAGCTGGATGGTTCATCGTATTCCTCTTTTATTCAGCTACAAAACTTAAATGGTGCGTGACACTATAAGCCTGATTACCAGTCACAAAACTCGGGTAGTGCCGTACACTGATTGCTTTATCCCGTCCCTTAACAATTAATCTGTGTACAAGCACCCTACAAAAAATGTTCTATAAAACTATTGTAAGTATTCTCAATTTGAGCAATGATGATGACTTTGAAAAATGATTATTTTCTACTCCAAATTAAAATCACAAAAATGCTTAAAAGTAAAACCTCAGTACCTAATAAACTATTAAGAACCTGCCCATCTTCAGGCTTAAGAATAAAGTGCGATCGCAGCAAGGTATAAGGCAAGATTTGCAGCAGTAAAATACCGCCAAACAATAACCAAATAGACCATGCTAAACCCTGCCAAAGAGCGATCGCGGTTACTATGTCGAAAATTAAAAGCACTATATCTAGCGATCGCCACAAAAGAGGTGTAGCTAGCCAAGGTGTTCCCGTCAGTCCGAGAATATTACCGACATGAACCGTTGCGCCATATAATAGGGCGATCGCAATTACCTTGGTATAAACAGCCGTCCAAGGTTGCTGTAATGCTGAAAGCAAAAATTTGTGAGCCGAAGTAAAGTTCATTTCCTGCATCTTCTTTAGATCGAGAAAAAATCATTAGCTATTTAATATTCAATACTAAATGTATTCGCGCCATTTTACTGAAAGCAAAGTAATTGCTGCTAAGACTATAACTTCAACAATAGCGAAAAATATCTTATCGAGATCGCCTTATCTCAACCCTTAACTAAACCAGAAGTACAATAAAATATTCCGTTACCCGTACCACCATCAGCCGTTACGGTAGACACATCTACAAAATCGGCACTCGCCATTAAAGACTCCAATTCTTCTGGTTGATACGCCATAAAACCATGTTGGGTTAACTTAGCTTGTTCGAGAAATTCAGCAGAGTTATAGCAGATAATCAATTTTCCTTGAGGTTGCAAAACCCGTTTGCATTCTTTTAATACCATCTGAGTATCTGACCAAAAGTAAACTGTATTGACAGTGCAGATTTTAGTAAAGGTATTATCTTCGTAGGGTAAATTTTCCCCAGTAGCTTGTTGAAGTTCGAGATTTCTTACAATTGCTTTTGAGAATTTCTTATTCCCCATATTGACCACGTCTACTTGCGGATCGATACCCACAACGCGACTGGGAAGTTGACTTTGAATAATTTTCTCTAGAAGATATCCTCCACCGAATCCTATTTCTAACACAGCATCTCCCGACAGTAGATCTAGCTGTTGGAAAGTAAAATCGTTCATACCCGCATTGCCTTTGTTTAGTAGCTTCATCAGCAAGCGACCAAAAATACCCGATGGATGACCTAGTTTTTTTGCTAAAAATCTGCGAATTATCATTTGTTTAGAAGCTAAATTCAGATCGATAAAATTAGCAAGCTGTCAAGCGATGCCAAAACTCTTTTATATCTCTAGTAGATTGAAGATGGAACACTTGCTTAGTTGACTTTGCCTTTTCAACATACTCGCGATATCTAGGCGTAAGCTTTTGATGGCACAGCGAAACTATGTAATAGGCATTTAAGGTGCTTTTGACTAACGGACTATTTTCGGGATAACCTTCGGGTGCTACCCACAAACCTTTAATCAATCGTTTTGTTACCCAGAAATAATGCTGGAGAACTGGTAGATCGATATAGACTAAAGTATCTGCTACTTCTAATCTTTTCCATACCGTATCTAACGAACCAAATCCATCAACAATCCAACAGTCTTGTTGTAATATCTTCTCATGAACAGTTTTATATTCTTCGTCAGAAACTTTTTCTCCTCCTGGTTTGTATTGAACGAGATCTAAAACAGTTAGAGGCAAACCCGTTGTTTGAGCTAGACGCTTGCTCAGAGTTGACTTGCCACCTCCAGTATTACCAAATACCGCGACTCTTTTCATTTTCACTGTAATTCTGTATCTTCTCGAATTCATCTTTACTGTTTGGGCAAAGCTAAGATATAGATAGTAACGATGTCCGCTGACGCGATCGATTTTAACTATTTTTAAATCCAATACAAACAAAGCTCGTGAGGCAAGTTAATCCCATTGGAAAGGGAAAAAACTGCAAATTGGTGAGTCCTGCTTTATACATTAGTTCTGCAAGTTCTTTTTGAGAAAAACAACGATTGCCCCAATGCCATTGAATCAACCTGCCGATTAAATTAGACTGAGTAACAGCAAGAATTAATGGTGCCCCTGGACGTAAAACTCTTACTATTTCCTTTAATCCCTGTTTTGGATTGGGCAAGTGTTCAAGCATATGGGCACTGATGACACCATCGAAGCATTCGTTTGCAAATGGTAATCTCCTCATATCACTTTGACAGATTTGATGATTAATGTTTGTTTGACTTAGTTTTTGATCGGCAATTTTAAGCATCCCAGACGAAATATCAACTCCAGTAATGTGTGTTTTTGGATTGATAGTTTCAGCAAATGCAAGGCTAAATGCTGCGGTGCCAATTCCGCAATCACAAATTCTCAAATTGTCTTGCCAGTCAGGCAGAATATCAGCATCTTTCAGCGATTTCCACAGTTCCCGATAGGCATGGCAGTATCCGAAAAGACGAAGATGCTCATGCCACTCGAAAGCAGCCTCATCATAGCTTTGAGACAGTTGCGCGACTGTAGGATAAACTCGTTGCAGAGAGACTCGCCACCATCCGATTGTCCATTCCATATCAGAGCCAATAACAGCCACGTCAAACTTCGGGCGAGATTTCATATTTCTTGCTCCTAAATAAATTATTGATTGTGAATTTACTAACGACTAATGACTAATGACGAAAAATTATTTAGTATCGAAAATTTTAATCAATTAGCCTTCTTCGCTACAATAAACACTCCTTTTAATTCAAACACCCCTTTGCGTGTGCTTTGGTTCGGTTGCCAATGGTAGTCAATTGTAAAACCAGCATCGTTCAAACTATTTTCTAATTCTTTGCTAGTAAAAACTTTAACAAGCGGTATCAATCGCAAAAATACTCCAATTGGCGCGATAACCTTAAACCACTTCATCGTATCTCCCAAACACGCCGTACTGGTGATGAAAACCCCCCCTGGTTTGAGCATCCTGTAAACTTTAGCAATTACTTCTTTCTTGTTCTCCAGTAAGTGCAAAATACCCAGTCCTAACACTACATCAAAGCTTTCATCGGCTACAGTTAATTCTTCGATAGTCAATTGTTCAAAGGTGACATTGTTGATGTTTTGTGCCTCAGCTTTACCTTGAGCAATTTTAATCATTTCCGATGAGAAATCTATTGCCCGAATATGTTTAACATAAGGTGCGTGAATAATAGCAGTCCCTCCCGTACCGCAGCCAAACTCTAGCACTTCCATCTCTGGCTTGAAGTATTCCTGTGTGACTTGCAGTTTTTTCTGGTAAGCTGCTTCATCCGCGATGGGTTGTCTTGAATAACCTTCGGCGATTTTGTTCCAAAATTTAGCTGAATAGTTCATCACATCCTCGTTGATTTAATTAAACGGTTTCTTCATTTCTCGGAGGCATGTCTATAAAAATCATGCTTCCTGACTGGTTGAGTGGTACTTGGAAGCTGGATTCCGCCACCGCCATGCTGACCAAATGATGGAGAACAGCGCGGCAATTTCGATGACCATGTGAAAGGTATCGTCCAGATCGGTGGTGCCGTTCCTGATTTCAAACGAGAGGGTAATCACAGCGGCGATGATGTTCGCCCAACGATTGGCACCATAGGGCAGTAGCCGAGAGAGCAGAACCATGGAAATCGGCACTTCAGCGACGAAACCACCCAACAGCAACAGATGCTCTGTGATTTGAGTCCCATTGAATGTCCCAGTCATCGCCTTTTCAATGAAGCCAGGCTCAATAAATTCATGGATATCCCGAAATATCGTATTAAGTAGGAAAAAGATCCACAGAGTGGATAGTTTAGCTTTTATCTCCATTGCCAGTATTTGTTTGTGCAAATTCATGTTTGTTCTCCTTTATCAAAATTTTCTGTTCGTTCGGGTTGGGTTGGCATGACCGAGACCAGCGGCAGCCCCAAATCACGCACCGACCAGCAGCAAGCCATTTGAGTGCGATACGCGAAGCGTGATGCTTTTGGCATATCGCAGTGCTATGCTGACAGCAAGTTCAGATCTACTTCTCGCTTGCGGATGGGGAATTGAATTTCCGTTACAAAGTCTGAATCCCCTGGATGTTTGGGCAATTCCAGGAAAACTAACCTCACGGGACCCGCAAAAGCATAATGATTGGCTTCAACCCATTCACCGATCGCGTTGTGCCCCAGAAGTCTGGCACAGCAGTCTGTTGGCGGAATTAAGGTTGCCATTGTTGCTCCAGGTAGCGATCGCTTATCTAGGGTCAGACCGTCATAGGTAGTTATAGGAGCATGATTGGTTTTATGTAGCAACCGTCCCACTTCAAGATCGGTGCGATCGCTCGTTACTTCATCCCCATGCACGACAACGGTCATCGCTCCATAAATATTATTATTTTTCTCAGGAAGAGCGTGCATCAAAGACCCAAACAGTTCTTCTCCTGAATGATTTTCTGGTAAGACTTTGCGTAGTCCGATTAGTCTTTGTTCGGGAACTTCTTTGACGATTACATCCTTGACTAAGCTATCTCGTTCTTGAATTTGCTTGAGGCGAGATTCAATAGTCCGAATACGTTGTAGTTCTTCCAACACCTGTTGTTCCAACTCTGCTTTTTTTAGAGACAACATCCCCTGAATTTCTGTAGGAGAAATATCATCTCGGACAAACCTTTGAATTTGATTTAACGATATTCCCAGATCCTTTAATGCCAAAATGCGATTAAGTTCTGATAATTGACTCGCGCTATAGTAACGATGCCCACTTTCGCGATCGATTTTAGCGGGTTGAAACAAACCAATCTCATCGTAGTAACGCAACAATCGTTTAGAAACCTGAGCGATGCGAGCGTATTCACCAATGCTATACATGATGTCTTAGCCTCCATTACTTCTCTGTATCTTTAAGATAGGGGGTGACGTAACGTGAAGATCCAGGAGTATGAAACAAAACTTAACAATCACGCTGAAAAAGCAATAGCAAGCCCTAGACATTCGTATTCGTATTAGTTACTTCATGTGGTACTACAAATCCCTGGTTCTGAAAGTCAGGATGAATGACATAAATTAGAATGAAATATAACAGATGGGCAAAAGTATTAACTTGAATGATTGATTCGGCTGAGAATTAAGCATGACTAACAGTAAAGACAACATAAATATCCGAACTGTTCGACAAGACGATATAGAAACGCTCTTTGATATTAGAACTAGTGTCGTCGAAAATCATCAATCCCGCGAAGAGATTGCCGAACTTGGTATTACCCCAGAGTCCGTTGCCAAAATGCTAACAACAGACTGTTATGCGTGGATTGCGGAGATTGAAGATCGCTCAATTGGTTTCTCAATAGCGAACGCTACAGAAAAAACAATACTTGGGATGTTTCTCTTACCTGATTTTGAAGGTCAGGGAGTTGGACGGGGATTAATGCAGGTTGCTGAAAGCTGGTTGTACTCACAAGGAATAGAAGAGATTTGGTTGGTCACAGGCAACAATCGTAACTTTAGAGCTTACGGTTTCTATCTGCATCTCGATTGGATTCCAGTTGGGGTTGAAACTGATGGAGACTTAAAAGGAGAGATGAAATTTATCAAAAAACGTGGGTAAACAACCGCCACATAATGGAAACGCGATCGCCAATTATTGAGATTATTTCTGCTGTCGTGTAAGCTTTTAAGCCCGATACAACAATGCAGAAATTTATGAATTGCGATCGCAAATCACCTATTGGTTAAATGCCCATAGCTGAAATGGTCGCAAAAATGATAATTACACAACCGACAAAGATAGACAGGAAAGCAATATACAGGAATTTTGGCGAATATGTTTTTTTCAAGCTAATTTCTGGTCGATCGTCTTGCTGAATCTTCATAAATTGCTTGAAAGACATCAAGATTAAAGGAACAGAGACGATTGTGCCGACTATTTCAATCACAAATAAAGTCATTGGCATCGGATCTCTAGAAACAGGAAATATAACTCCCAAATCTAGAACATACACCAGAAAATATGAAATGCCACAGATTGCCGACACTATAAATGCCCACTTTGCTTCTCGGAAGATAAAGTAAACGAGTAGAATACTACCGACCGCCAGCACAGTCAGAAAAGTATTAAATGCACCCAAAGTAATTGGATTGATATGGGAAAAGTCTCTCGTTTCAATCAAACCTCCTGGTACTAAACTTCCCAGCAATCCTGAAGAAAAAATTAGTAATCCAGATATCCAATACTCAATCTTCTTGATCATGACAATCTCCAAAAAAGATAATATTTTCTCGGTCTTGTGATGTGTTAAATACTTTAAGAGCTTTTATTCGGGACGATATGGAGTTTCTTTTAGTAGATGACTAATGAGAATTTTGAGGAAAAATAAAGGTAGAAACCATTCCAAACCTAATGTAGGTACAAACAAATAACTGTTGCCCAAAAGTGCTAATCCGTAGAGTCCAAATGCTACAGGTCTTTGTAGATACAGAGGAGTTCGCAAAATCAATATTGAAGCCCCAATTAAATAACCAGATGCAATCGCTAAAAAGCTCCAATCCGAACCGCGAAACAACAGTGCTACGAGGAAAATATGAATACTGACAAATGCTAGATGATGCTGCCAAGTTTGGCCTGTTCGGTGAAACCAGCGTTTGGCTGAAGAAGTGGCATTAGTTATAACTCCACCTACCAAATCAAATCCTAAAAGACAAATTAATCCTAATTGTAGATAAGTCCAATCTACAGATAAGGTTTGGGCGTAAATTGGCGCAGCGATCGCAAATATTAAAGGCGAAACTGTACTAGCAATTCCGCAGTTGTGGCTTCTACTCCAGTAATACGATCTAACCAACCTCGGAAACCAGGACGAGGCGGAGGGCAATCCCAGTCAGTAAACATTTCAAAATTTACCTCATAACAGTTGTTATGTAATTTAAGATAACAACTGTTATGATAATCTGTCAATAATTAACGTTCTTCTCTATTTTGGTCTTTTCTTATGCCCCAACAAGACAGACGTATTGAAGTTTCAGAAGCAGTTTGGAAAGTTATTGTACGAGAAGGCTTAGATCGTACCAGTATTAGGGCGATCGCCAGAGAATTAGATTGTACGACGGGAGTAGTGACTCATTACTTTCGCGACAAACAAGAATTAATTTTATTTGCTTTAGATCGAGTCACAGAAAAACTCCAACAGGCGATGCAAAAAGTAGCAGAGCAACCTGTTAGCGTTGATAGACTAGTAGAGATGCTATGGGTATTTTTGCCTTTAGATAATAAAAGGCAAGAAATACTTAAAGTCTGGGTAGCATTTCTCGGATATGCAGTGGGTAGAGAGTCGTTAATGCTCGAACACCAAGCCAGTGCAGGAGAATTACGTGAAGTAATTATGCAGGAATTAAAAGCATTGCAGTCAGCGAAAAAGATTCGTCAAGATATAGATGTAGGAGTTGAAGCAAATAGTCTCCTAGCTTTGGTAAATGGTATTGCTTTGGACTCTCTAATTCAAAAAAAATGTCTTAATTCCAAGCAACAAAAAATGGTAATTCAACGCTACTTTAACGGAATTACCATTTAGAATTCTTTCACTTTCAGAGATAAACGATAGTTTAACTTGCCAATCCCGAACGAATATTTATAGCTAGAGCAAATAAAATTGCTGCCAATAATGCTGCTGCTGTCCTGACGTGATTCCAAAATGTCCAATTGGTGAGATATTTCGACCAAAGAGTAGAACCCTTAATACTAGTTGGAGTAACTACTGCCAAAGCATCATTCAGAGGTATGTTTCCCACAACAGTTACGCCAATCGTGCCAAATAGATAGAGCAGACTAGCAGTGAGTAAATATGCAGCAATGGAAGGCTGCCACTGAAACAGTAGGGAAACAGATAGCAAAATTCCAGCTACAGCAGGGGCAAAAAATGCTGCCATGAACCAGGGATTGATAACAGTAATATTAATCGATTGCATGGTAGCGATGCCCTGAGATGCTGGTTGCTTGGCTAAAGCCTGCATTACAAAAGTTGAAAAGGCAAAGAAAATTCCCCCACTCACAGCACTACCAACAGTTGCCAACAAAATTAACGGTAGACGCAAATTTTCTACAATAGTCATCATGTTTTCACTTCTTATTCTTGAAAAAATTTTTAATAAGATAAGCTGGCAGCTTTACCACAATAGGTATTGTCGTTAAGTTGCTTGAGAATAAAATCAGCTACATCTGGCCGAGAGATAGTTAAACTTGAAGTGCGATCGCTACTGGGGAAACCATGACGATATTTGCCAGTGCGAGTCCCTTCAACAAAAGCTGCTGGGCGAATAATTGTCCAATCAAGGTCACTTTGTTGAACATATTTTTCTTGTATTTGATGATCGGCAAATACTTTGCGTAAAATAAAGCCGAACATAATATATTTCCAATAAAAATTGAGATTGCTCCAGCTATCCCCCGCACCTAGAGTTGACTGACAGATAAATCTTTTGATTCCTGCTTTCTCTAGTGCTTGAATAATGTTTTTTGTGCCTTGCGATCGCACATTACCTGAAAGCTTTTTACCCGAACCTAGAATGCAGATCGCAGCATCGTGACCGATTACCGCTTCTTCTACCAAAGCGGGATTCATCACATCCCCTGTAAAGATATTGAGATCGGGATGTTGAAGGTTTAACTTATTGGGGTTACGGACAAATGCCGTAACGGTATGTCCTTGTTCTAATGCTTGTTCTACAACTTGATTGCCAACACTACCTGTCGAACCAAAAATTACTAATTTCATGATTTTGTCCCCTAAACTCGAACACCTTTAGCTTAGGTTGACTCAAAAATCTCAACTATCAAATTCCGATCAAACTGTCATAATCTTGCGATCGCTTTTGAAAATTGTGATATCAGTTAAATAATATTGAAACTAGAAATACTGGACTCAAACTATGGCAAATCCAGTTAACCAATGGTCGGAAAATAGCTCGTCCCAGTTTTGTGTACCAACTACTCCCCCTCAAAAAAATATAATACTTCAAAACCTGCAAAATCCTGCTGGGGAAGGTAGTTGTTGTTTTGAGTCAGAACACACACTTTTTATATCTCTTGCTCCTCGTCCGATTGAATACCTGCAAGTTCAAGATGGTAAAACTTATACAGGTTTATATCGAAGAGGAGATATTTTGATTACTCCTGCGAATACACCTTTATTTGTGCGTTGGCAAGATGAAGAAAACTGCTTGCAGATTCAATTAAATTCTCAATTTATCAAAGCTATTGCCGAACAAACCCTTAATCGCGATCCAGATCGAATTGAGTTGTTGTCCGCATTTCAAGTCAGAGATTCTCAGTTAGAAGCGATCGCCATGATGTTGTTTGCCGAATTTCAACAACAACACTTTGATAATGGACTTTATCTTGATTCTTTAACGAACGTTTTGGCAGTAAACTTACTCAGACACCACACCGCGAGTAAACCTCGATTGCCTATCTACGAAGGAGGTTTACCTCCGCGCCAACTAAGTAAAGTGCTAGATTACATCGATGCTTACTTAGATAAAAATATTAAACTGGCAGATTTGACTCAACTATTAGATATGAGTCCATTTCACTTTAGCCGTCTTTTTAAACAATCAATTGGGATGACACCCCATCAATATTTAAGCCAGCAACGAGTGGAACGAGCAAAAGAATTATTGAAAAAAACAGATCGATTGATTATCGATATTGCTTTGGAGTGCGGTTTTAGCAGTCATAGCCATTTGAGCAAACAGTTCCGACAGATTACTGGTATTACACCGAAAGCTTATAGATTGAGCTAGATGGATATCCGCCAGCAATTTTAAACCAGCGAGACATGGGTGTAGAGAATTAGCGGACACTTTGAGTTTAGACGATTTTGGGTTTCACGCCCGAATCACAGTAATAGCACGTTGATTTTCCGTAGTCACAACTTTGGTTGATAAACGTTCTTCGATTGGTAATGCATTTTTTCTTCGGTCAAATATAAGTAACCAACCTTCATTTAATCTTAACCGTGCTAAATATGATTCTAATTGCTCAATACCTTCGGCTTGTGGATCGCGCTTCTTTTCTCGCCATACTTTTAATTCAATCCCAACAGTAGTAGAACCATACCTCAAACATAAATCCATTCTGTCACTACCGATCGCATATTCCCGCTCTAACGTTCCACCACCATTAACAACGCGATGCAAGAAAGCCATTAATACTAAATGCGGTGCAATTTCATGATAACCAGTGCTACCTAATAAAGGTTCTCCATGCTGTCGCCAAAATTTGATAAAAGCTTCTAATAAAGCATCTTTATTTAACTCACCTTCAGCAGTTAACCAAGTCGGTGCAATCATTGGTAGAGAAGCCATTGGTGTCACCGTTAATACTCTTGGTAAAACCTCGCGATAAATTGGGTTTGCCATTGTTAATCCACCTTGGGGATGCATTACACATAAACCCAAATCAATTACAAATTGAATATCATCATTGGGTATATCCCCTAATTCCAAACCCGCTAACATTGGTTGGATAATCGCTTTTATCCTTGGTTCCCGTAAGCGTTCAGCTAAAGAATCTAAATGGGTATCTCGACGAGCAATTAATATTTCTTTGGCTTGTAAAATATGCTCTTTAGTAATAGCAATACTTCTATCCTTAACCATTTTTTCCACAACTTCTTTAGCTAATGCATTAACTAACCAAGGTTGTCCCTGAGTTAAATCAAAAGCTGTTGCACTTGCTTCTGGTGTGAAAATTTGTCCTGTATCTTCAGTATGTTGTTGGTATAATTCTGCGACTTCTGCGGCGTTAAAATTTCTTAGAGTAATGGAACTAACTTTAATATTAAAAGGGCTTGCTGTGTTTAATCTGTCACTTCCACCGGATGCAACCTTATAATCGCGCACATCTCGTAAACCAATCAACCCCACAGATGAAGGAAAATTTTCTGGACGATTGGGATAACCATCGCGTAGCTGGCGCAACACCGAAATCAAAGTATCATCTTGCAGGGAATCAATTTCATCAACGAATATTACCAAAGGTCGAGGAGAAACCTGCGCCCAAGCTTGTAAGCTAGCTTGAATTCTTTGTCCTGGTTCATCATAAACCCAAGTAGGAGGTTGTAAATCCTGCGGTAGGCGGATGGCGATCGCACCACGCCAAGCCCCCAAAATTGCTAATTCTGCGGCGCTGGGGTCATTGTTAAAGGCACTTCCCACTTCTGCCGATAACATCACTGCTGTGTAGCGTCTACTTGCAGTAAGTTGTTGCGCTAGGGCTAGCATTGCCGTAGTTTTACCAGTTTGACGAGGTGCATGAACGACAAAATAACTTTCTTGTTCGATAAGCATTGACAAATCGGGTAGCCGACTTGTCGGTGAAAGCATATAGTGTTTGTCTGCTTTACACGGACCTGCAATGTTAAACCAGCGAGACATGGGGTGTAGAGAGTTAGCGGACACTTTGAGTTTAGACGATTTTGGGGAAGGGGTTGAGATTCTAACCTGGCGATTGAAATCGCGGCTACACAGGCAAAACCCGCCTGCGCGGGTTAATCATTAAGTTGGTTTAAGTGGGCGTAGTTTGACTACAAGGTTAGATATAGCGGTAAATACGGTCAATTATGAAGCAGTACCGGATACATTTTTTATCGAATAGAATCGTAAATGTTGCGATCGCAGGTGGTGCATGAGTCCGATACAGAAGATATTATTTGGTTCTCCAGGTACGGGGAAAAGCTATAAGGTAAATGAAATAGCTAAGAATGAATTAGGGATAAGTAGAGATAAACAACATTCTAATATTGTTAAAACAGTATTTCATCCCGAATATAAATATTCCGATTTTATAGGGAAATTGTTACCATTCTCTTCTGGAAACTCTATTACCTACAAATATTATCCAGGACATTTTTTGAAAGCATTAGGTAAAGCATATAGCAGTATTATTAATGGCGACAATCAAAACTATTTGCTTGTTATAGATGAATTAAACCGAGGTAATGCTGCTGCAATATTTGGTAATATTTTTCAACTATTAGATAGAGATGATGATGGATGGTCTTCATACAGCATAGATATATCAGCAATGGAGATAGTCGGTTTATTAAGTTCTATGGGTTATAAAGTTAGGGTGTTTGAAGATAACATATATGTAGAAAATTCAGTATTTGAAAATTTTCTTGATGATAAAGAATGTGATTTAATAGATGAGTCTTTATCTTTAAGTTCTTCTATAAGCTTTAGAGTAATATCAAATCTTCAAAATTATCAAATACAAATTCCACCTAATCTATCAATTATTTCGACTATTAATACTTGTGACGAATCAATTTATTATTTAGATACAGCATTTAAACGCCGTTGGGATTGGGAATATATAGAAGCACCTTCTTATGAAAACTTGATAGACAAAAGTATACCCGAAGAAATTATTAAGACCTTTCTGCAAATGAATGAATATGGTTACACACTTTATTGGTACAGGCTAATTATAGGTGTAAACGAGTTCATTAAATCTTGTGATAAATCAGTCAGAAAAGTTGAAGATAAGCAAATAGGTTGGTGGTTTATTAAGCCTCAAAAAATCTGGAATAATAACCAATCTTATCATTATAAAATAACAATACAGCGAGTACGCGATAAGCTAATGTTTTACTTATGGGATAGTGTATTTACAAAAGATAAAAAACCTATAGTCAAGCTGCTTGAAGATAAATTGGAAATAGGGAATATTAAACTTGTAACCTATGCTGATTTTTTAGAATATACTCAAGAATTATTACAGTATTGGCATGATAACACACCATCTATTGAATATGATGAATACGATTCTATCGAAAATTTCTAATGTTAGATTTTAACAAATTGCAACCTATTGTAAATGATAAATATTCTTTCGTCGGTATTCAAAAGCAAGGTTATCAGCTACAACTTTATCTACCTAAAGGATTTAATTCTAAAAACTTTAATACATACGATAGCAAGCGTAATATATATTTTCTACTTTATAAGATATTACGTCGTTATAAACAGATTTGTACAGAAAACGAAAATTTAAAACGGCAAGTAAAAAGTGATAGAGATGGAGTAATTATAAATAATGGTAGCGTTCAGAAAATTATGCTACCTGAAGGTGATGATAAGGAAGTGGTGTTTTACTCAAAGTTGGATGCAATAGGTAAAATACTGGATGCTTATAACGAACCTAAAATTGTATCGCTAGCTTATCGTTTGCGAGAAAGTGAAGATATTGATTATTCGCAAATCCACCAATATTATGATAGAGCTAAATACTTGATTGATGGTGCAGCGTATATTGATGTAATGGATATACCAAAGTTGCAGCTACGCTATCAATCAACTGATATCGTTTGTATGTATTGTTATATATTGAGTGAAGTTAAGCAGCAATTAGAAGAAGAAATATCACCCGATTTACAAGCATTCGCAGAAGGTTTTATTCATAGATACTTTAATTGTCAGAACGGAATATTTCAAGAAGAATACTATCATGATACGCTTGATATTCTAAAAGAAGCTTTGGAAACTATTGAACATAGAACACTTATCAAGGATGCAGATTATTGGGATTTTCATGATGCAATCGAATTATTTCTGTATGGTGATTTGTCACAAGAAACTGAAGGGAAAGTATGGGGAATAAGTAATTTCCATAATGTATGGGAGTCGATGTGTTTAAATCATCTACTCAAAAATATCGACCCTTTCCGTCTTTTGTATGTAGATACAAGCTACCTCTCATCTGAATTAATATCTTTAATTAAAAATCAAATAAAATCATCAAATTTAGTAAATGCTTTCAAAATTAATAGTAGAGAATTAAGACCAGATGCAATATTTTTAAGTAGTAAAATAAAATTACTGAATAACTATACTTATCTATTAAAAGAGTATTCCTGGTTTAAAATAGACAAAAAGAAAGTTTACAAAACAGTATGGAATGATTACCAATATCAAACTGCTTTCAAATGTAAAATTTATAATAATTTTGAAAACAGTGATTTTATTGTTAGGATAAGTTATTTTAGCCAGCCGACAAATCATCATACCTTTATAGATTTAGCACAAATATACCAAGTATTATAAAAAAGGATATATATAGATGATGACAAGCAATATCCTGAAAAAGAACATTATCTCTTAGTAAATTCAAGATTACCAAATAAATTTTATTCTTGTTGGAAAATTCAGTTAGAAAAATTAGATGAGAAAGTTTTAGCAGCAATGTATCAGCTAAATCATATCTTTATCATTGCGATAGAAAATAGAATATTTAGTGCAGATGCTTTTTATAATTTTATAATAAATACATTTTCAATAAAATCTAAACCTTATGAAAATGACAACTCGAAAAACTCTTTTAAATCTTCCCTTTTTCACGATTATTTAATAGATGCTCCTCATACACTTACAAATAATGATTGGATGTGTAATAAATCGGTAGGTCGTCAACAAATAGTTGCGGCATTTCAAAAATTTGTTAATGCTATTAGCTATATAAATATTATTGATATAAAATACAAACCTGTTCACTACTATTTTGATGAGAATAAATGTGAAGAGATAAAATCCAGAGACATCCGCAAGCAATTTGTATACGAATATTTGTTACAGCAACATTTAAAAAATAATAATAAGTTTAATACATTACCAATCAAAAGTAGCTTCTGGCTACCTACAGACGATGAATCAGAATATATGAGTAAAGTAGAACCAGAATATTTAAACGGCTACATTGAATTGAATAAAGTAAGTTTCAACGTAATTGCCAAAAGCTATTTAGAATAAATAAAATCCCAAGCTACAAACTATACTTCATACCATTAGCCCACGAAGGTGGGCTTTGCTTGTATAGCCCCAGACTTACAGTCTGAGGGCTTCGTTATGTTGATTAACCATCCCCCGATGCAAAACCAACATCACCCCAGCTAAAGGAATCATCAAAATCGGAATAACCTCCAACCCAAACTGAGAAGCAAAATATCCCGCGAATGAAGGAATTGCTGCTGCTCCCAAACTTGCAATGCTAGTAATAAAACCAATTGCAGCAGGTACAATTGCTGTCGGAATTCGTTGCGGTGTCAACCAAATTGTCAGCGGAAATATGGGAGCTAAGGCAATACCTATTAAAGGTAAACTAATTAATTGATTTGGCAATAACCACCAAGCAATCAAACTTAAACTTAATAATATTAAACTGTAATTCAAAGTGCGATTTGCACCCCACAATTTAACAAAACGTCCGCTGATAAAACGTCCTAAAGTTAATCCCAACCAGT
>JBARZF010000169.1:0-1582 GCA_049649675.1 Rivularia sp. (in: cyanobacteria)
GCCCTGTCTTACCCCGATTTTGCATAAATACTTTTGAACCGTCACGGATAAAAATATTTCGTCCTTGCAATTGAATCGAATCACTCGCATCTACTAAAGCTTTAGAATTAAGCTTGATATCGCCAAAGTTTTGCAACCCTTTGTAATCAAAATTCCAACCTTGCGTAGTTAAATTAATATTAACTAAACCTTCTTTAACAGCCCCCAATTCAACTTTTCCAGAATTTGCGGCTACTAAACCTCCATTTAAAGAAACCTCACCAGCAATTAAAGCCAAAGTATTTCCAGATTTAACCCGCAAACCGTCCGTACTCGAAAGAATAAAAGGTTTTCTATCTATATCGGTAGTAGTTTTGTAACCCTCACCTTGTACTTCAATCGCTGCTGAATTACTCCCCATCTGCAAACCCAAAGGTACGTTAATACTTAATAATGGTTCTGTTGTGGTATTAATAGCGCTAAATTCACCATCAGCAAACTTAATACTATTAGCAGTACTTGCAAAAAACGAACCACCAATATCTAAACGAGCATTTTCACCAAATATTATTCCCCCAGGATTAATCAAAAATAAATTTGCATTACCATTCGCTTTAATTAACCCATCAATATTAGAAATATTTCCACCAGTTACCCGATTAATGATATTAACTACATCCGTGGGATTATTGAAAATTGCAGAGCCACCTGTAGGAATTGAGAATTCTTTGAAGCTGTGAAATAAATTATTTCCCGCGCGGTTGCTATTGTTAGTGCTATCAATCGTAAAATTAAGATTATCTGTACTTTTAACGCGAGTGGGTAAAGTACCATCTTCGATTACTTGAGCATAAACTGGAGCTTGCAAAAACGAAATCGCTAGGATACCTAAACAGCTTGAAGTTTGGAAATATTTTTGAATTAAGGGAACAAACATATATAAAGGTGGTAGAAGCTGACTTATATATAATTCCCTTGTGTAGGTTGAAAATTAAAGATAATTTGATATTTATCTCAAATAATTTTGTAGGGTGCGTTAGGCAGTTGCCGTAACGCACCGGAATATCCTTTAATAACCGGCAAATGTAGGGAGTGGATTTGTTAGCCAGTAAAGTCACGATGATTTCAACTCAAATTCATCAAACTTAACTACTTTTTCTTCTGGTTTCGTAGTATCAAAATAATAACTATCAACCGTACCATTATCCGTATCTAAAATACTAAATACGGTAATCTCTTTACTAGCAATATAAGGCATAGGTTTACCATTTTCGCCTTTTAATGGTTGAATTGATGGCGTTATCGGCTCTAAACCGTTTGGATTTCCGACTTCAATATATTCCTCTTTATATCCTTGTGGAAGATTGCGTTTTTTATTGCCTAAAAAAGCACCGTAACTGTTACCAACATTCGATGATTCAAGAAAATTAACTCCCGATTCACTCTTGAATCTATTCCATAAATGGGAATGTCCGTAAAATACTAGCTGTACGTTATTCTTTTCTAATAAAGGTACAATATCGCGAATCAAAAAATCTTCTTCAAGGGGATATTCATAACGTATATTTGTAATTTTTCCGCTATCATCTTTTTCAATTATCTG
>JBARZF010000170.1:0-5403 GCA_049649675.1 Rivularia sp. (in: cyanobacteria)
GCCCGTTACTAGCTAACATCGCATTAAACGGTATTGAAAGTATTCATAGATACCACAACCATCGTGGTTATAAAATTACAAAAAATACCTCAGTAAAAGACATTATCGAACCTACGATCCGTTATGCGGATGACATGGTAATAATTCTTAGACCTGAAGACGATGCAAACAAAATACTAGACAAAATTAGCCGATTTTTAGCCGCCAGAGGAATGAATGTAAGTGATAAAAAGACAAAGATAACCGCTGCGACAGATGGATTTGACTTTCTAGGCTGGCACTTCAAAGTGCAAAGCAATGGAAAATTCAGAAGTACTCCCTCAGTGGACAACTTTAAAAAATTCCGTGAGAAAGTTAAGAAAATCGTCAATAACTCGAATTATGGTTCTAAGGTAAAAGCCGAAAGACTAGCACCAATAGTTAGAGGATGGAGGAATTACCATAAGTTCTGTAAAATGAGTAGCACCAGATTCTCGCTATATCACATAACTTACAGAGCATTTAAGGTTTTTAATAGAGAAACAAAACAAAACCGCCATTCAAGTAAGAAACTACTGGACAAGGCGTTTCCAAATGTCTCTCACTCCGAAAACAAACACGTTAGCGTCAAAGGATGTAAATCACCTTTTGACAGAGATATAGTCTACTGGAGCAAACGCAACAGTAAATTGTACGACGATATGACCTCTAAAGCTCTTAAGAAGCAAAACCATGCGTGTGGAAGATGTGGCTTAAAATGCATTAGTGAAGAACGAATACATTTACACCACATAGACGGAAATCATAATAACTGGAAGATCAAAAATCTGACAGCAGTACATGAATCCTGTCACGATTACATCCACATGAGCAACGGGCGAAAACCCTAAGAATATCGGGAGCCGAGTGCTGTGAAAATAGCACGCTCGGATCTAACAGAGAGGTGCGGGAGATAATACTCCCCATCGACTCTAACAATTACGCCAATTTTGTTTTAGGATTTACCATAAAACTGCTGTCATTAGAAAAACGGGCTTTGTTATATGTCTACTAAAAAGGAATTCAACAGCTTTGAGGAAATGTTATCTGGTGCTGATGTACCAGTATTGGTTGATTTCTACGCTGACTGGTGCGGACCTTGCCAGATGATGGCACCAATTTTAGACCAAGTTAATTCTCAACTACAAGGGAAAATACGAGTTGTTAAAATTGATACCGAAAAATATCCCGCACTAGCTTCTCAGTATGAAATTTATGCTCTACCTACGTTGGTATTGTTTAAAGAAGGTAAGCCGGTAGACAAAATTGAAGGTGTAATGCAAGCACCACAGTTGGTTCAACACCTACAAACGTTTATGTAATTATGTTAGCGGTCTGAAATATTTATAACTCGGTTTTTAACAAAGCCGGGTTTTGTTTTTTTATAAAATGCTGGGCTATAGTAGCGGCGTTCACTAGAAAATACGGATCGAATAGTGTAAAAAAAGTTAATAGTAACAATATTCGGATGATATCCCGGTTTAAATATTTTATGAGTAAGCGTGAAAATCCGGTTGGATTGATTTCGATTCTATTAGCTACTTTCGGTCTTAGTGTTGCTGGTATTTGGTTGGCTTATCAGTTCGGGTTTGGTTCGCATTCTGATGTGGAATATACTTATACAGAAGATAGCAAAGTTACATCTGTAGCTTCGGAGCCTAATAAATTAGAACCAGAAATAAAAAATAAACCCATCCCTACACACACTCCTACTTCCAAAATATTTAAAACAGCAGATGATATTGCCCAAAATCCGGTACAAGCACAAATTAAATTTTTGTTTGACTCCAACAAAATTACCACCGAAGGTGTAGAAAAGTTAAATCAATTAAAAAATCAAATTCTGCAATTTGATTCTCAAACAGTTGCGGTGCGGATTTATTCTAATTTTGGTGAGTCAGAGTTTAGTAAGCAAATCGGAAGACAACGTGGTGAAGAAGTAGCCGGTTATTTACGTCATCTCGGTTTGAAAAATAACATAGTGATTTCCAGAAGAAGCGCAAATCCTTCCCCAAATAATCTTTCTTCTCAACAAAAACGCAATCAGCCATTAATAGTTAAGTTGTATAAGCTTTAATTGGTAATTGATAATTGATAATTGGTAATTGGTAATTGGTAATTGGTAATTGGTAATTGGTAATTGATGGTGCGTTACGGCATGATGATAATAAGTAATTTAAAAGATACCTTGTCGAGCCGTAACACACCCTACAATTATGTATTGATAACTGCTCACTGCTCACTGCTCACTGATAACTGCTCACTGTCTCCTCACATTCAAACAACACCATTCCTTCCGCTTCCACAAAGTCGCAACCACCCAGCCGTTTTTCTCTAAAACCCCAGTAACGGCATTGGATTGTTCTAATAAAATACCGCTAAAAATAGCCCACGTGGTAGGTTTAACAATCGCGCTCATACCAGGAAGTATTTCCATTATTATGTCAGCCAAGATATTGCAGACAATACCATCTACTGGTTCTGTAACCAATTGCTGCATTACTTCTACGCTGCCCTGCGCTACTGTCAAACGCTCGGTAGCAATTCCGTTGATTTCGCGGTTTTCTATGGTTGAACTTATTGCTAATGGATCGGTATCTACTGCGTAGGCTTTTTCTGCCCCTAACAGTAATGCCCCGATAGAAAGGATACCAGAACCACAGCCAATATCCGCAATTACCACATGATTGTTTTTCTCTGCGGAACCAACAAAAGATTCTGGAATATCGCTAAAGCGCATTTCTAATGATTCTAAACAAAGCTGAGTAGTAGCATGAGCGCCAGTACCAAACGCTACACCAGGATCGAGCTTTAAAATTATGCGTTCGGTATTTTCTGGAACTGGTATCCAAGAAGGATTGATTAAAAAGCGATCGCCAATTTCTTGAGGCTCCCAATGTTGTTTCCAGCTACTCGACCAATCTTCTTCATCAATTAACTTCCACTGTAAGGAAGGTAAGGAAGTTTCAAAGCACAGAGCATCTTGACGGAGCCACAGTGATAAAGCAGCTAAGTCCAATAAATGAGCTTGAGATTGCGGTAAATAAGCCTGTACTGAAATTAAGTTACCTTTTTTTTGACTGGCAGTTCCCCGACAGCCAAATTCCTCTAATCGCCAAAAGACCGAATCTTCAATCTCTGGAGAGCATAGAATTTGTAATTCCCACCAAGTTTTTGCCACGGTTTAATTAGTTAGGAGTTAGGAGTTGATAGTTAGGAGTTAAGAATTAAAAGTTGGGAGTTAGGAATTAATTAGTTTTTGCTTAGTAGTTTTGAGCATCAGAAATATTGGAAGTGGTAGGTGGTATAAGTCAGAATTTGAAAGTTAATAATTAATTAGCGATCAAAAAAACGGAAGTTTCATTCCTAATTTTCCTATTACTTATTACCATTCACTTACAACTCCTAATTCCTAACTCAAGGCTCCTAATTCCTAACTCAAGGCTCCGCGCCTCCTAACTCCTAACTGTTTACAAAGTAACCGTATATGCGTCTCGAATGCCTGCGACTTTGGTAATCTCTTTCAAGATTCCCTCCGGTAATGGGTCATCTATACTTAAAACCATTACTGCATCACCGCGAATAATTTTACGTCCTACCTGCATACTGGCAATATTAACGTTAAAACTGCCGAGTAAAGAACCAATTTTACCGATAAGTCCAGGCATATCGCGGTGTACGGTAAATAGCATATAACGGCTTGGTGGTACGTTGATGGGAAAATCATCAAGGCTGGTAATCCTAATTTCTCCACCACCTAATAAAGCACCAGTTACAGAATGAGTTCCCAAATTACCCGTAGCTTCTAAATGCAGTGAACCGGCGTAATCTTTAACTGAATCATCCCGCGTTTCAATGACGCGAATTCCTCTTTCTTTGGCTTCAATGTTGGCATTAACGTAATTTACTCTTTCGCGCAAAGCTTGGTAAAGCAAACCTTTGAGAGAAGCGATAACTAAAGGCCGACTCTTGTTTGTTGCGAGTTCACCTTGCAGGCTGACATTAAGTACTTCTACTCTACCACCGGCAAGCTGCCCTACTAAGTTACCTAATGTTTCTGCTAACTCCATATAAGGCTTAAGTTCTTCCAAGACATCAGGATTGAGTCCTGGAATGTTTACCGCAGAGCGTGCTGGTAATCCTAATAGTACATCGCGGATTTGTTCGGCTACGTCAATGGCAACGTTTACTTGCGCTTCAGTAGTCGATGCTCCCAAATGCGGTGTCAGAACAACTTCTTTTCCTAAAGCTTTTAAAGGAGATTCACCCAAAGGTTCGGATTCGTAAACATCCAACGCCGCGCCCTTGATTTTACCTTCCTTGAGGGCTGCTGCTAAAGCTTCCTCATCAATTATTCCACCGCGAGCGCAGTTGATAATACGAGCGTTGGGCTTCATCTTCGCCAACATTTCGGCGTTGATTAAATGAGCGGTTTCTGGAGTTTTAGGAATATGCAGCGTGATGTAATCGGCTTGCTTAACCAATAAATCCATATCTACCAACTGAACACCCATTTGTTCGGCTCTTTCATTGGAAATAAAAGGATCGAAAGCCAGTAATTTCATTCCCATTGCTTTGGCAACACCAGCAACGTGAGAACCAATTTTGCCTAAACCGACAATTCCTAAAGTTTTTTTATAAACCTCAGTTCCAACAAAAGCTTTGCGGTTCCACTCGCCTTTTTTCACCGAAGCATTTGCATCAGCGATATTGCGAGACATAGCCATCATCATCGCTAGAGCGTGTTCGGCTGCGGCAATGGTATTACCTTCTGGGGAATTTACTACTACAATTCCTCGGCGCGTAGCTGCTGGTACGTCTACATTATCAACACCAACACCAGCACGACCGATAATTTTAAGATTTGTAGCCGCTTCAATAACCTCTTGAGTAACGCGAGTACCCGAACGAATCATCAACGCATCATATTCACCAATGATTTGCTGTAAAACTTCGGGTTTTAAATTTAATTTGACATCAACACTAGCAACTTGGGAAAGGATGTCAATCCCTGCTTGGTCAACTGAATCGGAAACTAGAACCTTAGACATAACTGCTTATTTTAAAGCTTACTTGTTTTTGTAGGGGGGAACTATAGGTCTTAAATGCAAACAAACGGTGATTCGTATACAAATTACTATTTTCAATATCATCCCATGAGAATGACACGGCGACCTATAATATGACGCTTTAGAGAAACTTCCACCGGCACCATGTAGCGTTTTTGTTCATGCGTTAACTATGCTGTTCGGACAGGGAATATATAATCCACCAATAACACGATGGGGCGCCTATAGTTCATCTATTTATTAAAAATTCAGAAAGCGAAAAATACTCATGCTTTCGCTTGATGTAACAGTATTTACTAACAGTGAGCAGTGATCG
>JBARZF010000171.1:0-18836 GCA_049649675.1 Rivularia sp. (in: cyanobacteria)
TTAAGATATTTTGACCAATGTAAATCATTATAAAGTGCTAAAAATCCAATCAAAGAACCAGCGCCAATATGAGTCAGTTTACGGCTAATATCTTGTGGTAAATTAAAGCGAGTTACACAGAAATTCATCACCGCTACAAGCCCGAAAACGTAAATAAACGTTAGGGCTGTTACTATTAAATTTTGGACAAGAGGACTCATTCGTTTAAAAATCACTTAATATTTATCATACCGTTTTTATGACCTCACCTTGTCCTATCGTATACCCCTCTCCTTGTTAAAGAGAGGGGAAGGGGTGAGGTTTCTACAATTCATCAGCTTTCTGAGGTAAAAACTGCCGTAAAATCTCGCCAGGTTTCCGATCCCAAGTATCGATATGTTCGTATATCAAACCATCTTGATTTAATTTATAATTTGAATGACCGTTAAAGAAAATGTTTGCTTTCCAAGGTAGCCTTAATGTACCCCGTACAGTCCACTTTGCAAAAATAGTGCTTTCATCTAACTGATATACATCATGTAAATCAAAGTGAATATCTGTGAAAAACAATCCTGCATGAAATCTTAAAGTCCAAAAAATAATTCTATAGTTAAATTTCCATTTGAATTTACTTATAGGATCTTTAAATAAAATATCACCTGTATAAATATCATAAAAAATATCCTTCTCAAACAAAGTCGGTAAATCCTGTTTGAGGATTTCAATATTTTCTTCTACCTGTGATTTATATTCTAATTGCATAATTAATATTAATTTAGTTAGTGTCTATAAGAATTTCCTCTATAACCTCTTCCTCTGCGCCCTCTGCGCCCTCAGCGGTTTATCAAATTATTCATTCATCAAAACCAATTTTTAAAAAACTTAAATAAACCTCCCTTCTCACTAACAACTTCTTCCTTACTACCATCTTGCTTCAAATCAGATAAACAAGGAAAATTAGCCGAATTAGCATAATAACTTTGTTTCAAAACCTTAGCTAAAGCATTATTATTATCTCGTAAACCTTCGTAAAAGAAAAATACCTCTCCTTTAATACCACAAGCACGATTATATTCAATTAGCTGCAACAAATAATCAGTAGTTATATTATAAGAACCCAATTTCATCAACACTCCCGGTGCAAGTTTGACTCGATTATTATGATTAAACTGCTGTTTGACTAACTTATCAACAATACCTTTATAGCTATTAAAATCGCGACGATAAATTTGCGGATTAATAATATCCACTAAACCCCTTTCTAACCATGTCTGCGAATCTTGTAAATACTCTTTCAATGCCCAATCGTGAATATTGGGAGCCATTGATACTAATAGATTATTATTAACAGCTTTAACTTCTTTATATAAACGCGCCAGAAAATCAGTTAAAATATTTGCTCTCCACTGCAACCATTGACTATCTTTACAGTTTTGCGGCGGATTTTTACCAAATTCTTGTTTATAGCGTTCTATAGTACCATTGTCATAACCACCTTCAGACGGTAAAGCAGGTAAACGATCGTCACCCTGTATACCATCAACATCGTAATTATTAACTACTTCGAGTATTAAATTTAATAAAAAATCTTGTACTTCCGAATCTAAAGCATTAAGCCATTCAAAACCATTTTTATTGAGCAAATTGCCCTTACAGTCTCGCGCAGCCCATTGTGGTTTTTTCGCCAGTAACATTCCTCCATTAGAATTGTAAGAACTAGCAAAACCATATTCAAACCAAGGAATTACTTTTAAACCAACTCGATGCGCTTCCGTAATTACTTCTGCTAAAACATCTCTTCCCCGATATTGCGGATTGATTTCTACACCAAAATTTTGCTGCATTACCTGAGAGGGAAACTGCGTTACCGCTTTATTCCACACCACTGGAAACACAACATTAAATCCCGTGTTAGCAAGAAAGTCCATTGCCTCAACAATATTTTGACGAGAATCAAATACTTTACTAGCTGTAGTAGTTAACCAAACACCGCGTATTTCAGTAATTGACATTTTTGGAACAGTGAGCAGTTAACAGTGAGCAGTTAACAGTTAACAGTGAGCAGTTAACTGTTATCAGTTAGAAATCAAAAATTAAATCTATATATTGAGTTTTTTTAATTTTATTTTATTATTACCTATTACCTATTACTTTTAACCTTTAACCTTTGACCTTTAACCTTTAACCTATTACCTATCTACATATTTGGATCGAGACGACGATATCGTGCTTGAACAACACAATAGACACCATAAGCAATCAAACCCAAAGCCACAATCGCTAATAGCCAAGGTCCGTAAGGCTGAGCTGCTAAAGTTTCCAATGCTTCATTAAGTCCACCAACTTGACTTGCTTGAGCCATATATGCTGCTTCGATGAAAAACCAACCAATTAAAAAGAATACAATACTTCTTGCCGCCAAACCAAATCGGCAAATGGCAATAACCCATTCGCGTCCAGTATTGCTTAATTCTGATAAATATAACTTTCTGCGAAACTTTGCACTAAAAGCTCGATACAAGTAGTAACATCCAAAGGCAATTACAGCCGCACCAATCGTTCCTACTAACCACTGTCCAAAAGGTTGATTCAGCAAACGAGCAGTCCAATCTTGTTTAGCATCACCATCATCACTACTTGCACTTCCCATAACAATTTGTACCGCAGTCCAAGCCAAAGCAGCATAAGTTAAACCATTAGCTACATAAGTTAATCTTGTGACGATACCTTTAATATCTTTACCCTTATTTTCCGGATCGTTGATTGCTTCAACAAAACGCCACATTGCATAACTTATTAAACCGAACGCAACCAAACCTAATAAAATTTGACCAAAAGGTTGCTGAACTATAGTTTTCAAAGCTCCTTCCGTATCGGTCGTTTTTCCACCACTACCAAAAGCCGCCTTTACTGCCAGCAATCCCACAAGAAAATAAACTGCTCCTTTTGAGGCATAACCAAAGCGTGCCAGTCCCTCAATCCAAGCAGCAGGATGATCTGATATCTGTTGTGCCATAGTTTTGATAAGCAATTACTATGTTTATCAACTCATATAAAACAAAGACATACATCTATCTCCAGAACAATCCAAAATGTAGATTTTTTACAGTTATCAGTGAACAGTTATCAGTGTTAGCGCAGCGTGACGCGGTAGCGTCATACAGTTATCAGTGTTAGCGCAGCGTGACGCGGTAGCGTCATACAGTTATCAGTTACTAGTAATGAATAGAAAGTTACTTATTCTCCTCCTTGTCTCCCCATCTCCCCATCTCCCCATCTCCTTGTCTCCCCCTCTCCCCATCTCCCCATCCCCCATCCCCCCATTCCTTTGTAAGATAAGCAAATAGTATCTTTTAAATATTATGGAAACTTGGCAACACGATTACATAACTACTAATGGCGTAAATCTACATTATGTAACTCAAGGAAGCGGTCCTTTAATGCTGATGCTACACGGATTTCCTGAATTTTGGTATTCTTGGCGACATCAAATTCCAGAATTTGCAAAAAATTTCAAGGTAGTTGCTCCAGATTTACGCGGTTATAACGATAGCGATAAACCTGCATCGCAATCTGCTTATACAATGAGTGAATTAGTCAAAGATGTCGAAGGTATCGTTCGCGGATTGGGATACGAAAAATGCGTGCTGGTAGGTCATGATTGGGGAGGGGGGATTGCTTGGAGTTTTGCTTATACTTATCCGCAAATGGTGGAACGATTAATTATTATGAATTGTCCCCATTTTGCAAAGTTTTCTGAAGGTTTACGTACTCCTCAACAATTATTACGTAGCTGGTATATGTTATTTTTCCAACTCCCCGTAATTCCAGAATTATTTCTTCAATCCCAAGATTATCAATTTATTGAAAATGCTTTTAAAGGAATGGCAATTAATAAAAGTGCTTTCAGTTCATATGATATTGACGCTTATAAAGATGCTGCTGCTAAACGTGGTGCTTTGACAGCAATGATAAACTATTACCGGAATATTTTGGGTTCGCTAATGTCTAATAGAAATTGGAGCGTTCTGGAAGTTCCAACTTTGATGATTTGGGGAGAAGAAGATACTGCATTAGGTAAAGAATTAACTTACGGTACCGAAGCCTATGTTGAAGATTTTCAAATTAAATACATTCCCAACTGTAGCCACTGGGTACAGCAAGAACAGCCTGGGTTAGTAAATCAGTATATGCGAGAGTTTTTAACTGCTTGATTCCATCACTTGTTATGCTGTATTAAATAATCGTAGTAAAGGAAAGGTTAGACCTAGTTTTTTAACCAAAAATCTTTATATAATTAGGCTCTCCGAGCTTTTCCCAAAAAATCAAACATATCTAATTGTAAGTGTATTTACTGCTTTTTCTCCTAAGATACTACATTTGATATTGAAAATATTTCTTCTGATAATACTTTACTTTAAGTATTTATTTCAATAGATATATTGTTTTGTCAAAAACGTACTAAAATTGTTTGGCGTTTAAGTTTTAATCTGTTTTTCAAACAATAATGAAGTCACAGCTACGATTTTTGACAGAACCATTTTTACAATTCCCGACTCAAACTTCTATACGTATTGTATGGTTTACCGAATTTATGGGTGATGGGCACGCTGTTTCATACGGTAGTAATTTACTAGCAACTGTCTTTACTAGAAAAGTTAGACCAATTCATTTGAGGGAAGATCGACAGTCGCGAGTCGGAAATCAAACAGCAGACGGACAAGTTTATTCGCACCCTGTTTTACGGGAAATTTGGCGACATGAAGCTTATTTAACCGATTTAACTCCAGGTAAAAGAATTTCTTATCGAATATCGAGTATTGGAGAAAATAGCCAATTAATTACCAGTAAAGCTTTTACTCTTGAACCTGCTCCACTTCCGGGCAAACCACTGAAAATTCTATTGACTTCCGATCATCAAATCAAACCGATGGTAGCAGCAAATTTACAAAAAGTAAAAGAAACTTTTGGGCGAGTTGATGCAGTTTTTTTTGCTGGCGATTTAGTTAATATACCAGATCGTGCTAGTGAATGGTTTGATGATAATCGTGGCAATGCTTTTTTCCCTTGTCTTCAAGGACGTGCTAAGTACGTAATGAAATACGATGGTGTAGAAACAACTTACAAAGGAGGGCAAATAATTCAAAATTCTCCCATATTTCCCTGTATTGGAAATCATGAAGTGATGGGACGCTTTAACACTGGAAAAAGCTTGAATGAAGAATTTAACGATACTATTCCCCGTGATGTTGCCCAGAAGCTGTATGGGGAAGAATCTTTGGAAGATAATTCTTTTAATACCGATACTTTAGAGAAAATATTTAGCTTCCCAGAAACTGAAACAGGTGAAAAAGGTTACTATGCAGTAAGTTTCGGTGATATACGCTTGGTAGTTTTATATGTAACTAATATGTGGCGGCATATCACTACAGAAAATTCTCATAAAGGGAAATATGGCGAGCCACAAGAAGAGTTAAATAATCCGGAAAATTGGGGATACGGACAGCATATTTACGAACCAATAGAAGCAGGTAGCACTCAATATAATTGGTTAGTTAAGGAACTCAACAGCGACGAATTTAAGCAAGCAAAATATAAAGTCGTGATGTTTCATCATCCTCCCCACACTTTAGGAGATAACATCGTACCTGCTTACACCGATCCAGTGCAGATAATAGAACGAGATAACAACGATAATATTAAGTCGGTGCGATATGAATATCCCAAAGAACAGGATTATATTACCCGTGACTTGATACCTTTGTTAGAAGAAGCAGAAGTACAGTTAGTATTTTACGGACATTCTCATTTATGGAATCGCTTTGTTAGCCCAAGTGGAATGCACTTTTTGGAAACATCGAATGTAGGTAATTCCTACGGTGCTGCATATGGAGATAGAAAGCGAAAAAATTTACCAAATACCAATCCAAATAACCATGATGATAATTATACAGAAATTGGCGACCCCTACGGCTTAGAACCAATAGTACCGACAATCGCCCCACTTTTAGACGAAAACGGTAAAGCATTACCTTATATTTCCAGCAATGAAATTACCGTATTTACCATATTTGACACCGAACAAGGTACCGTAAGTAGCTATCGTTTCGATACAAGTAAACCCGATTCTGAAGTTGTTAAATTTGATGAATTCCGGTTAGACAGTTAACAGTTAACAGTTAACAGTGAGCAGTTAAGAGTGAGGAGTTAGGAGTTAGGAGTTAGGAATTAAAAGTTGTGAAAGCATCTGTAAACCGTAGTGGGAGCATCTTGCTCTCTTATTACTAAATCAGAAAAATTCCCATCACCCTATCTTCTCCTATTACTAATTCCCATCACCCTATCTTCTCCTATTACTAATTACCAATTATCAATTATCAATTATCAATTACCAATTACCAATTACCAATCCCCAAATCTAAATCATCATCCTAATTTGAGAGCCATCCTGGGTTTTGTTTACTTCAATACGTGCGGCGAAGGCTTCTTTTAGATGGGGCATATGGGTTACGGTGAGGATGCAGGCAAAGTCAGGTGCGATCGCGTTGATTGCTGCAATTAATCTGTCACATCCTTCGTTGTCTTGGGTGCCAAATCCTTCATCAACTATCAGTAGTTGTAAGGCTGCTCCGGCTCGCTGCGCTAATAATTTAGCTAGTGCTAAACGAATTGCAAAGTTGATTCTAAAAGCTTCTCCACCAGAATAGGTTTCGTAGGCTCGGGTACCTCTGGCATCGGCAATTACAATATCTAAGGTGTCTATTAATTTGGCATTTTTCTTTTTGGCTTTACTGCTTTTACCGGCTCTTTGAGTCACAAATTGTACGTGTAATTGATTGGCGCTCAATCGGGAAAGTAGTTTATTTGTCTCGGCTTCTAGCTGCGGTAAGACATTTTCAATCATCAATGCTTGGATACCATTTTTACCAAATGCCTGCGCTAATTCCTGATAAACTCGCTGCCCAGAGCGAACTTTTTTAAGTTGCTGCTCAATATCTTTATGCTGTACTTGCAGGTTTTCTAAATACTGAGACTGTTGCTGCAACCTTCCTAAATAACCGAGTTTATCGTCGAGTTGACGGCGACGGGTTGCTAATTTAGATTCTAAATCCTGAATTTGTGCGGTGGGGTTGGTGGTTTGTTCTAATTGCGCCACAATACCGTTAATAGTCGCAGCTAACTGTTGTTTTTCACTCAACCTGGCTTTTAACGCTTCCTGCAAAGATTGCGATCGCGCTTTCATTTCGGGATGCCTAGATTCTGCTGAAATTAATTGCTGATAGCGTAAATGCCAAGACTGAGCTTGTCTTACATCTATACGGATTTGGTTATGACGTTGGTTGTCGTAACCCATCTCGACAATTTTGTTTTCTAACTCTTTAATTTCTCTAGCAATTTCGCTGGCTGTTTGCTCTACTTTAATTTGATTCTCTAATTGACTAATTAATCCTTGAATTTCGGGTTTTCTGGCTGCTAATTGTGCTTGACGCTTGCGTGCATCTTTAATTTGCCCTTGTTTAATTTCTGCCCATCGCCATTTCTCAACTTCACTGCGAGCTAAAGCATGATTCTGTTCGTTGTAATCAAGAGTAAGTAAATAGTCTTCTAATTCTTGCAATTCTTTTTGCTTTTGAGGCGCGTAATCACCTAAATGTAAAGTTCTTTCTAATCTCTCTTTTTCGTCGGCAATTTTCTGTATCTGTATATCAACTTCACTGGTTGCCTGCAATTGTGCGGCTAATTCTCCTTTTTGTTCGCGCAAAGATTCATAAGGGGACAATTTACCATTGACACTACGATATTCCTGCCTAAAAAGCTGAATTTCTCGTTCTGAGACTGCCAGTTGTTCGCGAAATACCCATAACTGCCCCTCAATATCTTTATATTCAACCTTAGTTTTATCTGCTACTCGATTCCAGTGATGTTCGTCTAAAGGACGTTCGCACAAAGGACAAACAGCATCAGGGTTTTGTAACATTTGCAATTTTTGTTCTAACTCCCCTAAAAGCCGCTGATATTCGCCCTGCTGAGCGTGCAACCGCTCCATAAAACTCCGTTTTTCTACTCCTTTTTCCTGTAGTCTTTGCAGATAAACCTTGTCTTTATCTAATTGTTCGATCTTCGTCTCAACTTCGATAACCGCTTGTTGAAGTTGCGGTTGTTTGCGAGATTGCAAATGTAACTGTCTTTGAGTAGTTTCTAGCTGCTCGACTCGCGCTACTATCCCTGCCTGAGTGCGATGCAACTCGGTTTGCAATTGTTGACGCTGCTGCAACAATGGAGAAACCTGCATTTGCAAATTATCTAAATGATTTAGACATTGACGGGCTGCTTTTAATTTTTCTAGGGCAGTTTCCACATCACCAGTATTATTAAGAGTACGTCCAATATCTTGCTCTTGCTGCACTAAAGCTTCTAATTGCGCTTGTGATTGTTGCAACTGTCGCTCAATTCCTTGAATATGCTTGCTTAAGTGAGAAAGTCGTTGCTGACGCAATTGAGAAGCGCGGGTATATTCTGTTAGTATTGCCCCCATTGATTCTTCTTCAGATTGCAGAGAAAGATAATCACTATATCCGGCTTTAATTTCTGCTTGTTGATTTAATAATCCTTCCAAAGACTCAAGCTGAATTTTCAAACCCGATTGCTCGCTTTCCAGACGCTTGCTATCAGCCGTGAGATTGTTGTATTGCTGCCGAACAAAATGCAGTTTCTCTTCCCAACCTTGTCGCTGATGTTGGATAACCTGTAAATTTTGCAACTGAATATTGTCAAAACCCTGTAATTTTTGTAGTTCGTTGAGTTCGCTTTCTAACTCAGTTTTTTGTTGAACAATAGTCTCTTGTTGTTGCAGTTGAGATTTAATCGATCCCATCTGGCGCTCTAATTCTTCTCCCCTTGCTTTTAACTGACGCGATAATTCTTTTGCTTTGTCTTCAAGCTCATCATATTGATTTAACTTTAATAATTCAGCTAAAATCTCTTTACGCTCGCTCGGACGTTTGAGCATGAACTCATCAGCACGCCCTTGACGTAAATAAGCAGAATTTATAAAAGTATCGTAATCAAGTTTTATATGATTAATAACTTCCTCTTGAGTCGCCCTTAAACCTTTACCAGTAAGAGACTTGAACCCTTCTTCTGTTTCAATTTGAAACTCCAAAGCGCTACTAGTTCCCCGACGACGGGTACGAATTACTCGATAAATTTCTCCGTTAGCTTCAAAAGTGAAATCAACTCGGGCATCTTTGGCTCCAGTGTGAATAATATCATCCTCCGAAGCCGCTCTACTTTCACCCCAAACTACCCAAGTTATAGCTTCTAAAAGCGAAGATTTGCCTGCACCATTAGAGCCACAAATGCACGCCGTATGCAGTCCGCTAAAATCCAAACTTGCGTCTTGATAACTGAGAAAGTTTTTTAATGTTACTTGTACTGGAATCATTTAGGCTACATCAAAGCGCTGACTTTTAGTTAATAGCAGTACATATGCTGTTTCTGTAGTCTAACTATTAGCAAATGTTCTTTCTAGTTTTTAATCTCTCATTTTTACAAAACTTAACATTTAAGCAAGTTTTTTGTTTCCTATTAAGCAAAATATTATTTCTCGAACGCGAAAAAAGCAGAATCAGTAATCAGCGAACAGCGAACAGTAATCAGTAATCAGTGATTAGTAAAAAGGTTGGAATTGGGGAATTGTATATTTTGGGAGAAGTTAGGGATAGAAATTTCTTTCTTCCCAAACTTTTTTTCCCAGATTTTGGTGACAAAATCTTCGATCGGCTCAGAAGCATCGATGCTTTGTAATGGATTTATTGTTAACTGCTAACTGATTACTGCTCACTGCTAACTGTTCACTGTTCACTGCTCTTAGGGAATTGAATTCGGTTGCCTTGGGGTGTAGAAATAACTTTTCCACCTAAAGCTTCGATTGCGCGAACTGCTCTTTGATAAGTTTTTTGATCGGTGGAGTGACTTAATACCATACCCCAAGCAGAAATTTGAGCATTTTTACTCGACGGATTTTGTTGGAGAAATTCTGCGGTTTTTCCGGAAATATATGCTACTCGCTTACTTTGCTCATCTGAATGTTCGCTAGCCCATTGAGAGGCATTAGTAAAAGAATTGCTTGCAGCGCTATAGTCGCCTAAAAATAGTAACTCATCAACTGCTTTGTAACGCCAAATATAGTAGGAATCTTTTGGAACCCAAGGATTAAGTGACTCTAACCCTTTATTCATAATCTTTACAGACTTTTGGGGCATACCAGCATACATAGAAGCGCTTGTCGAAAGTGCCAAATAGGCATTTACAAACCGAGGGTCACGCTTTAAAATTACCTCAAAGTATTGCGGACTTAATCCATAACCAGTTTTATCGCGAATTTCATCATCTCCAAAATATTGTAAAAAATTAAGATATATCCAATTTGCAATTAAGTTATCATAGCCAAATGTAGGAATTTTTTTAAGAAATTTGAGACGGACTTCTTCCGTGCTGATTTCTCTTTCTAAGGCTTCTACTGTATTTGTTGGTTTATCAGAGATCAATTCTTGCATTCGCGGAAATTGTAACGAAGTAACTGCAAATAAGCATAAACAGGCTACACTTGACGAGGTAATGGCTTGACGAGATAGAGCTAACATTGTGAGTATAACTAGAAGGTATTCTATTACTACCTCATAGTTCCCTCATACTCGTGAGAAGTAACAGGCTCAATTCAAGAGACTTATTGTAGTTTGCCCTCTTGTCTGACTCAACTCAAAACACAGGGAGCAATTTGAATTGTGATTTTGAAGGCTGCCTAGGGACATTCAAACTAAAATTCCCTATTTCTTCGACTCAAACCGAGTTATTAGTTTGTAAAAAGCTATTATGACTACTTTAGTCATATATAGTTTTGTAGAAAATAGACAAATGTATTTTGTGGCATTCATTTGAAGGTATCTTTCCCGGATAAACAAAGCCGTGAATAGAAACATCAATATGCATGGCCTTAACTGCCGAGTCTATTGAATGTAAGCACACCAAGCTGCTGTTGAACGACTATATTAGGACAAGATTTGAAAATTTGTAATCATGGCAAGTAAGACAATTAACGTTAGAGAGTACACTGTCCGAGCGCATAAGCGTGAAATTCATACAAGGGTATTTTCGTTTGTATGTAAAGAGTGCAACAAGCCCACAGACCGGGAAACTTTTGGACCTCGCCCGCTTTATTGCGAAAAATGTCGTCCACCTCAACCGTCTTATCGGAAATTAAATTCTAGGTCTAGTAAAGCTAAGCCAAGGGCAATGAAATATAAAGGAGAGGCTGAAGTTAGTTGAATCAGAACGATATGAAACCAGAGTCGCAGCAGAACTTAGAAACACCACCTCAAGCTTTAATCGAACCATTGTTAGGTTTGAGGAAATATTATGCTCGTTTAGTACAAGAGTACGAGTTAAAAGTCACTACCGCCAGAATTCAGCTTGCTCACGTTGAAGCCTTGCTGTCTAATTCTTCTGCTTTAATCAACGGTAAAAGCTTCCCTGGACTTGAAATACTTGATGTGACCGCAATTACGCAAGCATCCACACATCTATCTAGAGAAGTATTTGAATCACGCCTTAAAGGTATTAATACCGAAGAAACCGATTCAGATCGAGAACATAGCGAAGACACTGAGTCTGAACTACAAACTTCGGAGCAATCTACTTTAGGGGTTTCAGAAGAAGACACCGAGCAAGAAAAGGAAGAAGAAGATGCCCTCGTTTCTTCCAGCCTTGAAAAATCGACATCATCCAAGGGCAAATATAGTGGAAAAAGTAGCTCTGATATTCAGATGCTGCCCGAATTCCGACATATTTCCCGAATAGAAGCCATAAAACAGCTTTTAGAAGAAAATAGGGGCAAAGTATGCCATATCGATTTCGTAGTGCGATCGCTTTATGGAGATTTAGAATCAACTGCATTCAAGGTTGTCAAAGGTAGAGTCCATTCTTCTCTTACCCACGGCAAAGAACAAATGTACTGGGAATCGGTTCCTGATGAGCCTGGTTGCTATACATTAGATTTGAGTTTGGTGACACCACCGGGTAGTAAATCTAAATTCAAAAAAGGCAAGCCAAAAGCGAAGAAGCAACTGATACCTCAGCGGACAAAAAAAATACCAATGCTGCCTCAGTACGAAGGTCAGTTTCTAATTGATGCCATTTCTTCGTTTTTAGAAGACAACTCCGGAAAAATCTATTCAGTTAGTGAAATAATCGAGCAGATTTATGGAGCGCTTGACGAGGAAGAGATTAGAGACATGAAAATTCGCAGCATGGTATTAGGGGAGCTTTCGCGGGGCTATCGTATTGGTAGATTTGCTAGAGTTCCGAATAAACTGGGCTATTACACCTGGGATCTAGATACTGTGGATGCTAAAACAGCATCTTAAGCGATAGTTCCTGCCTGCCGATGTTTAACTCAGCAATGCTCGTCCTATCTGTAGTGGCGGGCATTTGTTGAATGAGGGGAATTGGGCATAGGGCATAGGAGGATATAAGAATGGCAGTTAGGAGTTAGAATTTTACAGTCACAAATAAATAGGATGGATAAATAAAATATCAATAATTGTATGTCTGCATCTAGATATTGATCGTGCGGTAGCATATTCTCTCAAAGCTCAATTCCCCATGCCCTATGCCCCATTTTCTCTATAATAATTTGTAGGATTCACGAGCAATCTGCCAATCTTCTTGAGTATGAATGACTAATACCTTTACAGATGAATCAGATGTAGTAATATTTTCGTCTACAGGTTTACTAGTATTTTTATCGATATCAATTTTTATTCCTAAAAATTCAAAAGCTTCACAAGCAGCTTGGCGAACTTCGGGGACGTTTTCACCAACACCAGCAGTAAAGACTAAAGCATCTAATCCTCCCAAACTGCCAAGCATGGCTCCAATGCCCGAACGCAAGCGATGTACGTAAATATCGAAAGCCAGTTGAGCGCGGATCTCGCCGCTTGTAATTGCTGCTTTTATTTGCCGCATATCGCCGGAGATTCCAGAGATACCGCTTAATCCCGAACCTTCCCACAGAATATTATCTAACTGCTCTACGGTATAATTACCTTTTCTTAACAGGTAAATGAGAATTCCTGGATCGACGCTACCGGAACGATTGCCCATCATCAATCCGTCAAGGGGGGTAAAGCCCATCGTCGTATCTACGCTATGACCATTTTTGATTGCCGCTAAAGAACAACCATTGCCTAAATGACAGGTAATTAAACGTAACGATTGTAAATCTTTGCCAAGAATATCGGCAGCACGTTGGGAACAGTATTGATGGCTGATACCATGAAATCCATAACGAATGATATCTTGTTCTACCCAATCATAGGGGCCGGGGTAAATTTTTGCAGCATCCGGCATATTACTATGAAAAGCAGTATCAAAAACAGCAACTTGCTTAACTTCTCCTAAAATATTTTCTACCGCTTCAATACCCGCTAAATTCGCCGGATTATGCGCTGGAGCGAGATTTGCTAGATTTGCGATCGCATCTTTAACTTTCTCTGTAATCACAGTACTTTCTCTGTAGTCTCTACCACCATGTACTACTCGATGTCCTACTAAATCAATTTCATCAAGGCGATCGATTACTTTTGTAGAGCCTTGAGATATAGTGTTGAGCAAACGAGCCATTACTTGCTCTTGGGAATCTGTAGCAATTTCTTCGGTTAACTTTTCCCCCGTGGCTGTTTCAACCTTGATTTCTGCTACACCTTGATGATGACTCCAATCTACTTTTCCTTCCCAAAGCGGTACGGGTGGTGAAGAAGGAATATTACCTGTCCCTAAGTCGTATAAACAACTTTTTTGAGTGCTTGAGCCTGCATTTAGTACAAGTATTTTCATTGATATACATTTGCAACGCTGTATTTGTCCATTATTATCTTCCCGTTTATTGATTTAAAAGACAATTCATTGCTCAATGATAATGGTTCTTCCGTACTTGTTATGCGGCATTAATTAGTCGTTGCTATGGGGAACTCTTAATAGGGAACAGCTAAAAAAGATGATATTAGTAAACGATATTAGCTAGTGCATCGCCTATTAATATGAAACATAATAAGTATTGAGCGAGATTTTAACTCTCGTTTGAGCATACTAACTACTGAAGAACCATAATAATTATCAAGAGAGAGCAAGTAAAACTTGAAAACAAGGAAAACATAAAAAAATACAAGTAGTCAAGCCCTGATTATTTATCTATTTACTGCTCAACTATATAACTATTGCCTATTCCCCATTCCCTATTCCCTCTTTTCAACTATTTAATGCCGCATACTAGGAACTTTCATAAAGAGTTTTATTTAAAACTACAATTTTTTAACAAGTAATTATGTATATGAAACTCTTATGCAAAAAGTAAAAAATTGTGATGTTTTGAAAACCGGCTTTGTTAATTATTTAAGAAGCAAGCCCTAGTTATATAAAACAAAGAGACGTTGCAATGCAACGTCTCTACATTAGATTTAACTAAAAGATATTAATCTTAAGCAGCCTTAGCTCCATCAAGGTTAGCTAATCTTTCGGTTAATAACTTTTCTAAGTCTTCCAAAGCTTTGGAGAAACCTTTGATTCCTTCGTCTAATTTGTCAGAAGCCATTTTATCTTCTGCGTGCATTTTCTCGAAGGTTGCTTTATCCATCGAGATTTTCTTAATGTCCATTGCAGCAGCTTTCTTTGCGTCAAGCTTACGGGGTAATTCTCCGGTAGTGTTTTGCAATTCAGCCAAAAACTTAGGAGCAATAGTTAATAAGTCACAACCAGCAAGTTCGGTTATTTCACCTAAATTGCGGAAGCTAGCTCCCATAACTACAGTTTTATAACCAAACTTTTTGTAGTAGTTGAAAATACTGGTGACAGATAAAACACCTGGATCTTCCGCAGATGGATAGCTGTCTTTTCCGGTGTCTTTCTTGTACCAGTCAAGAATACGTCCAACGAAAGGAGAAATTAAAGTTGTACCAGCTTCCGCACAAGCAATAGCTTGATGGATACCGAACAACAAAGTTAGGTTACAGTGAATACCTTCTTTTTCAAGAATTTCCGCAGCCTTAATACCTTCCCAAGTAGAAGCAATTTTAATTAAAACACGTTCGCGAGAAACTCCTTTCTCTTCGTATTGCTTAATAATTTCTCGTGCAGTGCTAACTGTAGCTTCAGTGTCGTAAGAAAGTCTTGCATCAACTTCAGTAGAAACTCTACCGGGGATGATTTGAAGAATCTTTAAACCAAAAGCCACAGCCAAACGTTCAAAAGCCAATTTCACAACTTTATCTTGGCTCGCACCAGCGCCAGCATCTTTCTGGGCTTGAGTTAAAGTATCGTCAACAATTCCTTGATATTCCGGCATTTGAGCCGCTGCGGTAATCAAAGAAGGATTGGTGGTAGCATCTTGGGGCTTGAACTTTTCGATTTGTTGGATATCACCAGTATCGGCAACCACAACAGTCATTGAGCGTAATTGTTCTAATAAATTTTTGGACATAATCTACTCCGTTAAATTAAATCGATGTGTCGAGGATTGACGCTTTTTGTTTAATACTGCTACTACTTGCTCGCATTTAGTAATCGGTAATTAATACATTTTTCCGATCCACTATTCCCAATTACCGATTAAAGATTCCTTTTTATGCAGCAAATCCTATTCTATTTACGAATTCCCAATATTGGCTGTCGGATTATATGCACTTTGATTAAATTGTTATTAAGAATTTATACTGTTTTGGCAGGATGGGAATTGGTAACTGGGGATTGGGCATAGGGCATTGGGGATTGGGGATTGGGGATGGGGAGATGGGAAGAGAATTCTTAACTAAGCGCTTCGTCACAAGTTTGTATATCGGAAGCGGGCAAGATGCCCGCACTACAATGATTGTAATTTTTTGTCTTATAAGGTTTAGCTGCACATCAGCTTATTTTCTACTCCCTACTTTTAATTCTTAACTGTTCACTTTTCACTGCTCACTGTTAACTGCTCACTGCTCACTGCTCACTGTTAACTGTTAACTGCTCACTGTTAACTGTTAACTGCTCACTGCTCACTGTTAACTGCTCACTGCTCACTGCTCACTGATAACTGTTCACTGTAAGATCAACTTATTCGAGACGTTGCCCGATTCATCTACGTCGTATACTATCGGTTGTCCGGTTGCTAACTCTAGATGGGGAACTTCTTCTGGTTCTAGCTTATCTAATTCCATGATAATTGAACGTAAAGAGTTACCGTGGGCAGCTACTAGAGTGCGATCGCCTTTTTTGAGATGAGTTAAGATACGTTCTTTGAAAAACGGTACGGTTCGATTCATGGTATCTTCCAAACTTTCACCTCCTGGGGGACGTACTGAAAACGATCGCCGCCATTGATGTACTAGTTCTTTACCTAATTTTTCGGCTGTTTCGGCTTTATTTAATCCTTGTAAGTCGCCGTAATACCTTTCATCTAACATCATGCTGGTAAATATGGGCAATTCTTCAGAAGCATCTCCCTCATATTTATCCCAGCCCTGCCACTGAGCTTCATCCGAGTTATGTTTTATCACCGGACTTTTACCATTACAAATTTCTTCGTTTTCAGTTAAACAGATAACTGCTGTTTCAATAGCGCGAACTAATAAGCTAGTAAAACAAACATCAACTTTATAATCTTTTAACTTATAAGCCGCCAAAGTTGCTTCCAACCTTCCTCTTTTATTCAGAGGAACATCAACCCAACCGCTAAAACGATTCGCAGCATTCCAAGTACTTTGTCCGTGACGAATTAATATTAGTTTGGTCATTTTTACAGGTTAAAGGTCAAAGGTCAAAGGTTAAAGGTTAAAGGTCAAAGGTTAAGATTAGGTATTTATAATCTTTTAATTTATAACTCTTAATTCCTAACTCTTAACTATGCCCTATGCCCCATGCCCCATGCCCCATTACCCATTACCCATTCCGATTAAGCCGAAATTGCTTCTCCAATAGTATGCACTTTTATCAAACTCGTGGTTCCCGGTTTTCCTACGGGTATGCCGGATGTGATTACGACTTTATCGCCTTCTTGAGCTATTCCCGTTTTGACAACGGTATTAATAAGGTTGATTAACATTTCTTCTGTTTTAGAAGCTGGAGAGATAATTAAAGGTTTGACTCCCCAGGAAAGCGCTAGTTGACGATAGGAAATTTCTTCGGATGTAAGAGCGATTATTGGAGTTGTGGGACGATATTTAGAAACTAATTTTGCCGTACTTCCTGATGAAGTATGACACAATATTGCTTTTGCTCCGACTTCGTAAGCCATGCGACATACTGCTTCAGCAACAGATTCGGTGACGCTGAGACTACCGGCTTGATAACCATATGATTGCAGGGTGCCGTCGGGTAATGATTTTTCTGTTTCTACGGCAATTTTATCCATCATTTCTACTGCGGCGATGGGATATTTTCCTACTGCGGTTTCTCCGGAAAGCATTATAGCATCAGTACCATCAACTATAGAGTTAGCAACATCAGTTACTTCTGCTCTTGTGGGATCTGGAGCGTCAATCATTGATTCCAACATCTGGGTAGCGGTAATTACGGGTTTACCAGCCTGGTTGGAGCGACGAATAATATCTTTTTGAATTAACGGAACTTGTTCTAAGGGAACTTCTACTCCCAAATCGCCACGGGCTACCATAATTCCATCAACGACTTCTAAAATATCATCAAAGTTTTCGACAGCTTCGCGTCTTTCTATTTTGGCGATAATCCGAATTTTCTTACCTGCGGCTTCGATTGTTCGTCGTGCTGGTTCCAAATCCGCAGGCGATCGCACAAAGGAAACTGCCACTAAATCTATATTATTTTGAATGCCGAAACGTAAATCTAATAAATCTTTTTCAGTAATCGAACTAACCGGAAGATGGGTTTGAGGTAAATTTACTCCTTTACGAGAAGAAATTTTTCCCCCAATTCTGACTTTTGCGCGAATTTTATCTGCATCTCTATCAATAACAGTTAACTTAATCCGACCATCATTGATCATAATCGGTTCACCAACTCTTACCATTGCGAACAAAGTTGGTATAGGTAAAGGCAATTCATCAATATTGTTACCTTTTTCCTGTTCGACAAAAGTAACTTCCTCTCCCTCTTCCACCATCAAACCTTCATCCGGAAGCATACCCAAACGGATTTTTGGCCCGCATAAATCCTGCATCAAAGCCAAGGGTTTTTCTGGAGGAGTGGGAATACTTCTGAGAATTTCAATAGTTTTACCGTGGAATTGATAATCCCCGTGGGAAAAATTCAACGTCGCTACCTTCATTCCCGCATCAACCAAAGATTTTAGAGTCTCCGGTGTCGATGTAGAAGGGCCAACAGTACAGATGATTTTGGTTTTACGCATAAAAACAGTTAACAGTGAGCAGTTAACAGTGAGCAGTTAACAGTGAGCAGTTAACAGTGAGCAGTTAACAGTGAGCAGTTAACAGTGAGCAGTTAACAGTAATCAGTAATCAGTAGTCAGTTACCAGTTGTTTGTATTAATTAGACAATTTAGACTTAATACAGTAATAGTAATGCTAAGCGAACACTAATTACTGATGAATTATACCTTTCAAGAATGGATAGAGTTTCAATAACTATTAACTGCTCACTGCTCACTGTTCACTGCTCACTGCTCACTGTCTAAACTGTTGCCATTTCTGTATTTTGCAAAATACCTTCTTTCTCTCCCATGAATAGCATTAAGTCAACTACGCGGCAGGAGTAACCCCATTCGTTGTCGTACCATGAAACTATTTTGAAGAAGTTGGAATTTAGTTCAATTCCTGCACCTGCATCGAAAA
>JBARZF010000172.1:0-2050 GCA_049649675.1 Rivularia sp. (in: cyanobacteria)
TAGAAATTAGCCAAGGTGAGTAAATTCACTGTTTTATTGTCTAAAATAAAACAAAAAGCTCCTAGACGATGCCAAACCCCAGAAACCTCAACAACATAATCCAACGCATCCTCAACGGAACACAAACCGATGATGATGTGGAAGCTTTGCGTCAGTGGTTAAATTCTGGTGCCTTTCAAAATCTTCAAGCTCAAAATCTGCAAGTTGGTAAGTACAACGTCAACATCGGACAAGGACAAAATATTCATATTGGGGATAAAACCTACCAAGGACTTGACGCACAAGCAATTCGAGAAGTTGCTAATGCCATACTTCGAGGTTCCAATACCTTAGATATCCGCGAAATTGTTCGTTCTATCCTCAAAGAAGAGTTCCCGAATGTGACACCACCAGAAAATCCTCAAAATTTTTCCCGTAAAACTATTTTAGTCCTAGCTTCGAGCCCCACCAATGAAGCGAGATTGCGTCTCGATAAGGAATTGCGGGAGATCGATGAGGGTTTGCGAAGGTCACAACATAGAGAAAAATTTACTTTACAGCCAAAATTCGCTGTTCGTCCCGATGATTTACGTCGTGCTTTGCTGAATTTTAACCCCCAAATTGTGCATTTTTGCGGACATGGTTCAGGGGAAAATGGTTTAATTTTGGAATCGGATGCGGGGTTAGCGCAACTTGTCCCTACCCAAGCTTTAGCCAATTTATTCAAACGATTTGCGACACGGGGACTGGAATGTGTGGTTCTCAACGCTTGCTATTCGGAGATTCAAGCCAACGCGATCGCAGAACATATCGATTACGTAGTCGGGATGAATAGTACAATTGTTGACGATGCTGCAATTAAGTTTGCAATCGGTTTTTATGACGAATTAGGTGCTGGTTACTCCTATGAAGATGCCTATCACGGTGGTTGTGATGCCATTGCGCTACAAGGAATCCCAGAAGAAAATACCCCAATTTTCAAAAATCTAAAAAAAAAGTCCCAGTCACGGCAATAAATCGGGTTGATGAGTTGGTGCAACAGGTGCGTATCCGCATCCACGATACCATCCAAAGTTTACACGGAATAATGCCCTTATGGGGAATCGATAATTGGGTTCCCTTGGGAGATTTGTTTGTAGATGTCAATATTTTAGAAAAAACTAGCATTAGCCGTAGGTCAGAAGTAGGTGATTTGTGGCAGGATTTTACTAAGGGTGAATCCAACTACCGCAGTTTGGATCGGATTGGTTTGGGAAAGGAACAGCAGCGCGTTTCGGGATTGACTGTGTTGGAACGGAATACAAACTTGATGGTGGTGGGGAAACCGGGTTCAGGGAAAACCACCTATCTGCAAAGGATTGTCACCGAATGCAATAATGGAAAATTGCAAGCGCAGCGAATACCCGTGTTGATAAAGCTGCGGGAGTTTCTAGATGATGGACGCAAGTATGCATATAACTTGGAGCAGTTTTTGGGACAGTTTTGGCGGTTGAGTAACGCAGATATGGAATTAGTGCTAACCCAGGGTAAAGCTTTGGTGTTGCTGGATGGGTTGGATGAGGTGACGGGGGAAGGGGCAAAGCAAATTAGTAGGGAAATCAAGCGGTTTACTCGCGCTTATCCCCAGGTTTTGGTGGTGGTGACTTGTCGAACACAAAGCCAGGAATCGCGCTTTGACAGGTTCGATTATGTGGAGGTGGCTGATTTTAACGAGCAGCAGGTGAGAGCATTTGCAGAACATTGGTTTGGGACAGTGTGTGGGGATGCGGGGGAGAACAAAGCGCGGGATTTTTTGGAACAGTTGTTTCGGGAGGAGAACAAACGGATTGGGGAACTTGCGATTACACCGATATTGTTGAGTTTGACTTGTTTGGTATTTCAAGGAAAGGGGAGATTTTATTCAAAGCGTTCCAAGTTGTATGAGGAGGGGTTGGAGTTATTGTTGGTGCAGTGGGACAAATCGCGGGAAGTCGAGCGGGATGAAGTTTATCAGGATTTGTCGGTGGAGCGCAAGTTGGAGTTGTTGACTTATGTTGCGGTGAAAAAGTTCGAGCAAGAGCAGTATGTGTTG
>JBARZF010000173.1:0-37795 GCA_049649675.1 Rivularia sp. (in: cyanobacteria)
GCATTAAGGCGATCATTTTCTGATTGGTAGGGTAATCTTCTACTAAAAGTATTTTTAAAGGATTTTTCTCGGCTACAGCAGCATTAATTACGGTATCTGATTCTTCTGGTTTGCTTTCCCATTCTTGCTTTAAAAGTGTTTCAATCACACGAGCGGTAATGGTGAAATAGAATGTACTGCCTTGATTTTCTTCGCTTTCAACCCAGATTTTACCTCCCATTAATTCGCTTAATTGTTTGCAAATTACCAGCCCTAAACCCGTACCACCATATTTTCTTGTTATAGAAGAATTTACTTGACTAAAAGCTTTAAATAAACGATTAATTCGATTGTTTGGTATTCCAACTCCGGTATCTTTAACAGCAAATTGAATTTCGTGGTTATTTTTTTCATTGCCAATCATTTGACGCTTCCGACTTGTGACTGAAACTTCTACGCTTCCAGTATCGGTAAATTTAATGGCATTATTAATTAAATTAATTAAAATCTGTCGCAGTCGGCTGATATCGCTGACAATAACTTTTGGAAGTTGGGGATTATTCTGGAAAATAAGTTCTAATTGTTTTTCCTTTGCTTTGGGTATTAATAAGGAAAGGGCTTCTTCAATACAGCTATTTAAATGAAAAGGTTCTTCTTCAACTTCTAATTTTCCAGATTCAATTTTAGAAAAATCAAGAATATCGTTAACGATTTCAAGCAAAGCTTTTCCGCTATTACAAATAGTTTCAGCAAACTCTTCTTGCTCCTCTGTCAACTCAGTATTTATTAGTACATCTCCCATCCCAATAACTGCTGCAATGGGAGTACGTATTTCATGACTAATGGTTGCTAAAAACTCTTGTTTTGCAAGTTCAGCTTGTTTTCGTTCAGTCATGTCTCGCAAAATATAAACATAACCTTGAAAATGCTCAATGTCTGTCTGAACTTTTGAGCATGAAAAAGCTACTGGAATTGTTTTTCCAGTTTTTGTTTCACAAGTTGTTTCTACTTCTTTAACTAAAGGAGTTATCGGACCAAATAAAGGGGTTTTAACATTTCCTCGTTGTTCTATTTCTTCTTTCCAACTGTCAACTTCTCTTAAAACAGTAGAAATAGATTTTCCGCAAATTTCTGCTTCATCATATTCTAAAAAAACTTGAGCAGTGCGGTTGATAGTTTTGATTTTTCCCGACGCTGTTGTCACTAATAAAGCATCTGCCATTGATGTGACAATTTGGTCAATATATTGCTTGGAAGCAGAAAGAGTACGTAATAAAAGATTGGCTTCATTCGCTCCTTGAACTAAAGTTTGTTCGAGAACCATCTTTTCCGTTACATCTTCAACAACTATCAATAGCTCATCACTATTTTGATTATCTTTGATATTATTAGCAATAGAAATATCAATATAAATTGGGTTTAAAGCTTTTTTAGTTCTGATTGCTCCTTTTAGTTCAAAACTATTTTGCTTTCCCGTTATAATATCGCTGGCAATCACTTCAACTCCAATTAGTTCAGGAAAGCCGATCCGAATATCTTTTCCTATCCGTACTTCATCGGAATTGTCAGCAAGAAGATGTATTTTCGGAGATAATTCAATAATTTTCCAATGTTCGTTAACAATTAAATATTCTATACGACGTAAGGATAAGATATTTGTAAATAAAGAGTTCATATTATTAAATCATTGAATGTGCTAAAGATTGAAATATTTCATCAACGTTTGTTCCACTTTTAGCCGAACTTGCATAAGTTGAAACGAAACTTTTATTATCGCTAAAACTATAAAGCTGACAATATTTTTCTAAGTATTCTGCGTCAATTAAATCTGATTTATTCAGAGCAATAACAGTTTTACCTTGAGGATTAACTTTTAAAAAGGCTTGAATATGTTCTGAAATGTTTTCAAGTGATTCCGGGCGCGTCACGTCACCAACTATGATTGCTCCTTTGGCTCCTTGAAAGTAACTTGCAGAAATTCCTTTAAATTTATTACTTCCTTCTATATCCCAAATTAATAACTGTAATGTAGTATTTTTCTGCTGTTCTGAATCGCTTACTTCCATCGATTTGCGAGAGATTTTTACACCCACAGTAGACAAATATCGATCGCTAAATTGTCGATCGACAAATCTACGAATCAAGCTCGTTTTCCCCACACCAAAATCACCGATAAGACAAATTTTCTTTGAGATTGTAGACATAATTAATAATTATTTAGGTAGATGTATGAGAGTTTTTCTAATTAATAGTCGATAAATGCTCGCACTTTTTGACTCATAAATAGGGGAGAAAGGGAACGGGGAACAGTGAATAGAAACTTTTGCTAATTGCTAATTGTTAATTGACACTAATTGGTTCTAAAACAACACAGCGCATTAACCATGAAGGTTGAGTTTCATCAATTCCTGGTGGTAAATTTGTTTTACCAATAATTTGCATTCTAGATGGAGAAATTCCTTGCTTTATTAATGCTCGCTGTACGGATTTGGCTCGTTGAAATGCTAATTTTTCAGTCGCGAAAGCCTCATTTTTTGAATAGCTATAACCGATAATTTTGATATTTTTCATCGGATATTGCTCTAAAAATCTTTTTACCTGTATTAGTTTATTTTCTAAATCTTTAGGTACTAAATCTGATGATTGACGTTCAAAATAAAATCTAACTGGAATAGAAAGAGGTTTTATTTGTACTGCACTTGATACCGTTTTTACACCAGGAATTCTTTCAAATGCTTGAGTAATTGTTTGGGCATCTGCAATTCTGATCGCACTACCGAAAACCGCAACTTTACCATCGCTGTAATCGGCAGAAATTGCCGTACCATCTATCTGATTTAAAACTGCGGTGACTCGTTTGACTTCAGAAGCAGCTAATACTGGTGATGCTGGTACTTCAACTGAAATAATTTGATTATCAATTTTCCAATTAGAAACTGTTGCAGCAGCAATTTGTTTTGCTTTAGTTTTCAAATATTCATTGGGTACTCTTCCCTGAAGTTTAAGTTTATCTCCATCTACTTTGACATCAAGACGATAAACCGATAATTCCGGTGCAGAAGCCAAAGCCAACGCTGTTTTATTTTCAACCGAACGAATTTTACTGCTGTGATATTGCCAAATACCCCAAGGAATAAAAATTATGCCCAGAATTGTAATCGCTAATATCAATACAGGTGAAACTTTACTTTTGTTTTCTTCCTTCTGATGTTTAAAATCTGTTAAAATTTCTAAAAGCGTATTTATTTCAGTGGGGATTGTCTCCAAATCACCTTCAAAAGTTTCAATTGACTTACCGTAACTTTGGATAATTTTGCTGAGAATTTTTCGCGTCTGAGAAATGAATTTTTTCGGCGTTTCTCCTTTAACAATAATTGCTAGATAACAGTATCCTGCAACTTCCAAAATTATTTTAAAATTACCGTAGTCAATTTCATCAAGTTCGGAATTTCCCGATTGAGCCATACAATCGTTAGCAAAACTGCGAATTGCTGTCAGCATTCCCGCTATCATATCTGACTCAAGCCTTTCTGAATCCGAAGGTTGAATATCGCAAATAACCAAACCCGATGCTTTGTGAATTAAAAAGATAGCTTGAGGAGTAAAAGATATCGACTCTTTAACAATTAACTCTGCTTCCGAAACCCCTTGCAATTTAGCTCGAATCTTCCGTTTTATCCCTTCATAACTGAGAGTATTTTCAATTTGTTCGTTAATTGCTTGGATAGTTTCCCCCATATATTTGGAAATTGTATTACCAATTACGGGGTAAAGCGCATCCACGATTTTATCTTTTTCGAGTTCAATTTGTTTTTTAATTGCTTCTCCCATCGCAGGTGCGATCGCACTGGCAACTTCATCGGAATTGACATCGATTTGTTGAGCGATCGCCACGGGAATCGCAGCTGCTAAAGCCTCACCCATACTATCTTTATCTTGCTCAACCCTGTCATGAATTATGTTATCAATAATTGGCGTAATTAGTTCTACAACTTCCTGTTCTGATTCGGATATTTTGCGCTTTAAAAGTTCGCCAACATGGGGTAAAAGTAACTTCAGTAATTCATCATAATCGTAAAGTTGATGGTTTAAATTATTTAAATTATGTTGAATTACTGCTAGCTCATTTCCAACTAAAATATCTTGTAATTTTTCAAAAGCAGCAATTGTTTCTTCTGAGTTATCTGTATTTAATTGATTTGATTGAGTTAATATTTCTGACTTCTGCTCTAACTCTAACGGCACAGTTTTTACCGCAATTTCCTCCAGTGGCTCCTGGTAATTTGGGAATGTAGTTTGATGATGACAATCTAATTCTGCTTCTAAATAAACGGTAGTAGAAGATTGATTATCTACTTGTGTTAAATTATGTTCTCTCGTAAAAAATTCCTCATCATCACCAAGATCGATCGGTGATAGATGATATGAATTATGAATTCGTGAAGAATTAAAGGAACTCTGAGATTGATTAGGAGCATCACTTTCATTCTCATTAGCTTTTTCGCGCTTCAATGGTGTTTCAGATTGCTTAGATGGCTCAACAATTGATAAATCAACAAGCAAATTCACAAAATTCTCAAGCTGTACGGTTTCTTCCCGATTTAACATTTCATCAGTTAAAAGTTAACAATTACCAGTTGGGAGTTGGGAGTAATTAAGGTTAAAGTTAAAGGTTAAAGGTAAAAGGTTAAAATTCCCCTTGTCTTACCATCTCCCCATCCCCTTGTCTCCCTTTAGGAAACGACTTCAGAAGAGCCGTTGGAGTGAGCTAATAATTCTGAGAATTTTTGATCTCCGTTTCTGAGCATTTTTAGAGAATGATTTTCGCCGTTTTCATCTCCTGCTTCCCGAAGCATGGGAATGAATTCTTTTTCTTTGAGTTGCATTCCTAAAGCGAATAAAGTCTCAGCCATATCGTCTTTGGAAATTTTGCTTTGTCTCAACTTGGAGAAACGTTGTTCAATTTCTTCTAAGACTAAATCTCGTAAAGCTAAAACTTCTTCTTCGAGTTGAACTTTGGTTTGAGAAACGTCTTCTCTAATTAATTTGGTTTGAGATTCTAATTCTCCATCTAGTAGTTGTACGGAACTAGAAAATTTTCTATTTAACCTATCTACACTAAGACGTAAATCGGCAGTTTCTTCTTCGCTATTTAAGTTATGTAACTTCAGCTTTTTCTCTAAACTTTCAAAACAATTTTTTAATTCTGCTGCAAAGCTAAGCTTTAGCTGCTCGATGTGAGAGCGCGTTTCTTGCTGTAAAAGCGAAATATCCGATTCTAATTTGCCGAATCTAGTTTCATATTCTCTTATCTGTGCCCCAAAAATGATGTCGCGGATTTGGTCGATATTACCAAGACGTTCCCGCACTTCTTCTCTAAGCATTTGAGTCATTAGGTTGATTCCCTTTATAGTAGATTTACTGATATTTAAAGTTGTTTAATGAACTTTAATGTGGGCTGTAACTTCTTGTCTAGAAAGCTTCAAGCCACAGAAACGATTTGTCTCATAAACTTATTATTCCCAGTTATATGAAGTTTCTATCAGGAAGCACAATATTTTTTTAAACCACTCTTCCGACCAATTTAGCTGCGTAATCCATGTCACGGCGTTGTCACATTTGTTAGTTAGTGTTATGAATGTAATATCTACCAGTTTGTGCAAATACTTACTATCTTTTTTTTCGATAACTTTATTTGCAACCTTCTTTAAATCTATAAAATCTTTTCTTTTAACATCTACCATCCGCCTTATTTTTTTAAGAAGAAAGTTATTATGGTGCATTCAGATTTCATTACATATCAAGATTTGGTTGAACAATTTAAAACTTGTACAACAAATCAATACAGTGGAAAATTAGATATCAATTCTTCCAAAACAAAATGGAGTTTATACTTTCGATTTGGAAGAATTATTTGGGCTACAGGGGGAATTCATCCGTTTCGACGTTGGCGCAGAAAGATTAGTCAATATTGCCCTCAAATTAAAATTGAAGAAATAAGGTTAGAACCAAATGAACTAGCAGATAAACTTTGGGATTATAAATTATTAACTACTTTATATAAACAAAAAAAAGTAGATAGAACTCAAGTTGATGCTGTAGCAAAAAATGTCATCTCAGAAGTATTGTTTGATATTGCCCAACAGGCAAATTTTGAAGATGTATGCTGTAGTCACAATCCTAAAGCTATCTTAGATACATCTCTTACATTCATGAATACAGATTTCTTCCTCAAGCGTATGGAAGGAGAATGGCGTGAGTGGGCTGGGGCTGGTTTAGCAAACATTACTCCTCATTTATCACCTGTCTTACTGCAACCAAAACAGGTTCAACAGCTTGTAACTCCTAATATCTACAACAACTTTGTTAACTTCATTAACGGCGAATATAGTCTACAAGATTTAGCGATAAAACTAAATTTCAATATTCTGAAAATATCCTCCGATTTATTGCCTTTCATCCTTAGAGGATTTATTCATATGTCGGAAATGTCCGACTTACCTTTACCAGTCAAAGAAGTTAAAAATAATATTGCATCTCTTTCACAAGAAAAATTAAAAACTCCGCTGATTGCCTGTATTGATGACAGCCTTCAAATATGTCAAACCTTAGAAAGTATTATCACTTCAAATGATATGAGGTTTGTTCAAATTCGAGATGCTATTCAAGCTTTACCGACTTTAATCGAGAAGAAACCAGATTTAATCTTATTAGATTTAATGATGCCAGTTGTCAACGGATACGAAGTTTGTGCCCAAATCAGACGGGTTAATAAACTTGCTAACATTCCAGTAATTATATTAACTGGTAGCGATGGGCTTTTTGATAAATTGCGGGCTAAGGTTGCTGGCTCTACTGACTTTATGAGTAAACCAATAGTTGCTGAAAAACTTTTAGCTACGATAAATAAATATTTAGAGGTGGAAATACCTGATTTACAGCAGCAAACTTCATCTAATAATGCTTCGGAGCCGCAGTTTGCAATGTAAATCCGTTTGTTATTATGCAAAATCTGGAGACGTAGCATTGCGGAGCTCTCTACACATTTATAATTAAAAAATACATTTTATAATCCAAAATCCAAAATCCAAAATCTAAAATCACTTCATCCTTCTACTAAATGACGCAGGCGATACATAAATGCTGCAATATTGCAAGGAACATTAATATAGTCGAAACATCCCAAATGCAAAGCTTTTTCAATTTCAGTTGTAGCTGTAGATAACCACACAACTTTAGAGCGTTGAATAATTTTATCTTTTTTAAAGTGTTCGAGAATTTCTAATCCGTTTAAACCCGGTAAGTTTTCTTCCAGAAAAATAAATTCATCATCCTTCTTATCAATAGATATATCCAGCAAAATAATATCTGGAAGAACCCTTTGTAGCGATTCTCTCGCGAGTTTTGGGTTAGGTGCGATCGCCGTTTGAAATCCCCGCAAAGAAGCAAGTTCAACTAAATTATCAATAAATTCTTTATCTTCATCTACAATCAGCAAGCGAGGTTGTAATTCATGGGATTCAATTGAATGCTTGTTACGAGTAGGTACTATTTCACTTGTAGCGCCAGAATTATTCTTGGAAACTGAAGAAACAGCAGATACCAGTTTCTTACTCAACTGAGAATTACTCTCTGTTGAAGATGCTTTTTCAAATTCAGGATTTAAACGATAGCCCAGGGGGGTGGGGAGATGGGGAGATGGGGGGATGGGGAGATGGGGAGATGGGGGATGGGGAGACAAGGAGACAAGGAGACAAGGGATAGATACTTTATAACTGCTCACTGCTCACTGCTCACTGATAACTGATAACTGCTCACTGATAACTGATAACTGATAACTGCTCACTGATAACTGCTCACTGATAACTGCTCACTGATAACTGATAACTGATAACTGATAACTGATAACTGATAACTGTCCCCCGCATCTATCAAAAGAAAGAGTTTAGCTGAAAAACGCTGTTGTAAAATAGACATAGATGTATATGGGGGACTAGTTTACTGGTCTTAGATGCCTATAGAAACTATATGCGGTAATCTCCAGGGTCTGAAACACAGTCAGCAAAAGCAATTGCAGCGACTGTATCACCAGCGTATACCGGGTGATAGTTTTACTACTCCGGAATTCGCTCAGCGACTGGCGGCTATTAGTACTGAAATAAATCAGCCAGTGTGTGCCTATCTCAACCGCCGAGGACAAGTGATCCGGGTTGGGGTAGGCACTCCACGTCAGACCCAAATTCCGCTGACGGAACTGCCGCGCTACGGTGCGGAAAGACTTAGCGGTATTCGTTGTATTGCTACTCAGCTAAAGCCAGAATATCCTTCTGATGGGGCTTTGACTGCTATGGCACTGCAAAGATTAGATGCTTTAATTGTACTTAATATCACAGGAAGCGGATTTCAACGTCGGGGTGGTGGTGCTACTGGGTATGTTAAGGAAGCTTATTTGGCACACTTAGCACCCCAAGATGCTCGCACCCTAATTGCCAATCAGAATTCTGAGCTAGAAGAGGGCGATTATTCTTCTCCTAGTTGGAGTGTTTCGCCAGCGATGAGTCTTGATGTATTGAGCAAACAAGACTTTCTGGATTTGGTAGAAGGGCTTGAAGAAGAATTCCAGCGGGAATTTATTGGTAAAGAAGTCGATAGCGATCGCGATCGAGTTGTGATTGTCGGGGTTATAACTCAGAAGGAGTCACCTCAACGATTCCAAGATACTTTAACTGAATTGGGGCGGTTGGTAGATACTGCTGGGGGAGTGGTTTTACAGATGATGCGACAAAAGCGATCGCGAATTCATCCCCAAACAGTGGTTGGTGAAGGTAAGGTGCAGGAAATTGCTTTAACCGTTCAAACTTTGGGAGCGAATCTTGTAGTTTTGGATCGCGATTTATCGCCAGCGCAAGTCCGCAACTTAGAAGCTCAGATAGGGGTTGGGGTAGTCGATCGGACTCAAGTAATTCTAGATATCTTTGCTCAACGCGCTCGTTCGGGTGCTGGTAAGCTGCAAGTAGAATTGGCGCAGTTAGAGTATATGTTACCGCGACTAACTGGTAGAGGTCAGGCAATGTCCCGACTTGGGGGTGGTATTGGTACAAGAGGTCCCGGTGAAACCAAACTGGAAACCGAACGCCGTGCTATTTCTAGTCGCATTACTCGCTTGCAGAAAGAAGTAAATCAGTTACAAGCGCATCGAGAAAGATTAAGACAGCGGCGACAACACCAAGAAATACCTACTATTGCAATTGTCGGTTACACCAATGCCGGTAAATCTACTTTGCTCAATGCTTTGACAAATGCCGAGGTTTATACAGCCGATCAGTTGTTTGCAACCCTCGATCCGACAACGCGCCGTTTGGTAGTTCCCCATGCTGTAACTCAAGAAACCCAATCCATTCTAGTTACAGATACAGTTGGATTTATACACGAATTACCCGAAGCGTTGATGGATGCTTTCCGCGCCACTTTGGAAGAAGTAACCGAAGCAGATGGTTTAGTGCATTTAGTCGATTTATCTCATCCTGCTTGGCAGAGTCATATTCGTTCTGTCAGAGATATATTAGCGCAAATGCCCGTAACACCAGGCCCGGGGCTAGTAGTTTTCAACAAAATCGACAAAGCGAATAGCGAAACTTTAGCTTTAGCCAGAGAAGAATATCCAATGGCAGTATTTATTTCTGCCCACGAGCGTCTTGGCTTAGAAACTTTAAGAGAACGTTTGGGACAACTAATTCAATACGCTGCTGTATCTGGATAAGCACTCGGAAGCTAAAACTTAAGTTAAAATTTAAACCATTTTACACTCCTGGAGAAATTTTCTTCAGGAGTAATTTAATATTATATTTTGGTAATATAGCTTTCCTTTCTTAGGGTATCGCCCCCGATACAATAGTTGTGATTCAGCAATAATGTGGCGATACCGGGGAGTGAGCTTCGCTTAACGGCAATGTCTATCAAGCATGATTTTTTGTCTCAAAAGTAGGCTATGGCTTTAAGGCGGGGGAACTCGAAAGTATTTTCATAAAAATTAATTATTTCAGAGATTAAAATGCCTGTTACCTGGCTTTTTTTGCGGAAGCTTGTATAATTCCTGAAATAGATAGAGAAGGTCTGAAAATACTGGAAGAATTATAACAGCACATCTAAGTAGCAGTGTTTTCAATTATTTATCGTATCTAATAAACGGTAGTGCAGAAGACTTTCCGTTTTCATAGGAGTCTTTGAGTTGCTTTAAGACTTTGATGTAAAAAATTATTTTTGATATTACCGAAAACAGTATTTATTGGGGATTATAAACTGTGGTTCGGCATCAAAATAAATAATAAAGCAACAGAGACAAGTTAATCCATATGGTAAGTAATTTGGTCTGACATTTTTAGAATAATGGTAGTGTTTGGTTTTATAGATAATGTTAAACTTGCTGCGGAGGTCGATTTAAAGCGTGAAATTACCACAACGCCCAAGAAACAATCGAAATTTGTACTCCAAACTACATCCGATTGTAGTTAAATACAAAATATTGCGATTAGAACTGCCAATGGTAGTTTGATTGTAAAAGTACGTTCGCTTTCTTCAGTTTAGATTAATTTTCGAGCGTGTAATCGGCAACCCTAGATATATAGATTAATATGCAGGTTAGCTGTATCAATAAAGTAATTGAAAAGTTCGGTTTTATGAGGTATTGGTTTCAATGACAGTGCCTGTCGTGTCTATTTCTGGTAAGAAAAAAAAGAAACCATCTTTAGTTTTAACGCTTTCTGGAGCGGGTTTACTAATTGGTGGTGGGATAGCAGCTTACTGGCTTTTGACTCAGGGAAAACCTTTGTCCAGAGATTTGCCTGTAGGTGCTAATATTATTCCCCAAGATGCCCTATTTACGGTTTCTTTGAGTACGGATTCTAGTCAATGGGAAAAATTGCGTTCTTTTGGAACTAAAGAAAGTCAAGCCGCATTAGATAAAAATTTAATTCAGTGGCGCGATCGCTTTCTTGCAAAAGAAGGTTTTGATTTCAAAAAAGATATCAGCCCTTGGGTTGGAGATCAAGTAACTATTGCGATTTTAGCCCCCAAAGCCCCAGTAAATGCATCTAAACCAGTAGCTAGCGATGGAAAGTTAGCTACTGTCGAACAGTCTTTGGTAATGGTTTTACCAATCAAAGACCAAAATAAAATTCAAACAGCCTTTGCACAACCCAAAGCCTTAAAAGGAAAGTGGGATGAGCGAGAGTACGAAGGCATTACGATTAAAGAAGCACAAACAAATTCGGGAGAAAAATTATCTACAGCAATAATAGAACAACGTTTTTTAGTTATTGCAGATAATCCCAAAGCTACAGAAAGAACGATTGAAGCGTATAAAGGTAAAGCAACTCTGGCTAACAGTAACGGTTTTGCCAAACATTTACCCAAAATAGCAACTTACCAGCCCCTTGCTCAATTTTACGTTAATGTGCCCTCTGCGGCTCAAATAGCAAGTACAACTTCTGCCAAACGTCGTTTACCGGCGCAAGTTTTAGCACAACTAAAGAATAATCAAGGTTTAGCGGGAACTATCAGTTTAGAATCTGAAGGATTGCGTCTAAAAGGAGTATCTTGGTTAAAACCTAGCAGCAGAAAAGTTTTGGCGGTGGAAAATAAAGCTACAACTATGACAACTCGTTTACCAGCAGAAACTCTGATGATGTTTTCTGGTGGAAACCTGCGTAGAACCTGGGCTGATTACGTTTTAACTGCTCAGAAAAATCCCCTTTCACCCGTCAAGCCAGAAAAGTTAAGAGATGGATTTAAGAACATCACTAGTCTCGATTTAGATCGGGATTTACTTAGCTGGATGGGAGGTGAATTTACAGTATCTGTTGTTCCTCAAATCCCCAACAAAGATTTTCCTCAAGACGTTCGCGCCGCTTTAGTGTTTATGGTACAGGCTAGCGATCGCCTCAAAGCTGAAGCATCTTTAAAGCAGTTAGACGAAGCGATGAGAACTCAGTACGAGTTCAAAATTAAAGACGATAAAGTCGGTGAAATACCCGTTACGAGGTGGGTTGGACCATCAGGAACATTAACTGCTACTCACGGTTGGTTAGATGGAGATATTGCTTTTTTAACCTTGGGTGCCCCTATTACAGATAAAATTATTCCCAAACCGAAAAATATTTTAGCTAACGCTGCTTCATTTCAGAAAACAGTACCATCAGAACTCGATCCTACAAGTACTCAGTTTTTCATAGATATGGAAGGTGCAGCGAAAAGTTTGTCTTTACCGGCTTTATTTCCATCGCAACAGAGTTTTCTTAATGCCTTAAATTCAGTAGGTGTAACAACTGCCGTTACCGATAGTCGTACTACTCGTTATGATATTTTGCTGAAGTTAAAGAAAGGTGAGAAACCAGTTGTGCTTCCGATTCCCAAAGAAAAGAAAGAGTAGGAGAGTCGAAGACAAATAAAGATAAGCTAGAAGAGGGCGCAAATATTAAAGGATTACTGCCTCTTCTGGGTAAGACTTGGAAAAACAGTAAGATAAAAAATTATAGTAATTTTAATGGGGATAACACTTTTATGGATTTAGTTGTACTCCAAAATTGGCTTGACAATGCTTCCTTCCTCGTCCTATTTCTGACAATGTTGATTTATTGGGTAGGAGCAGCTTTCCCCAATATACCGATATTGGCTGGTTTGGGAACTGCTGGAATGGCGATCGCTAATTTGTGTATGGCAGCTTTACTTGGTGCAAGATGGTTGGAAGGTGGATATTTCCCTTTAAGCAATTTATATGAATCTTTGTTTTTCTTGGCTTGGGGAATCACCACAGTTCATTTAATTGCTGAATACAGCAGCCGCAGCCGTTTGGTAGGAGTTGCGACTTCTCCCGTTGCGATGGGAATCAGTGCTTTTGCAGCACTAACGCTTCCTTCAGATATGCAAGTTTCCGAACCATTAGTACCCGCACTCAAATCAAACTGGTTGATGATGCACGTCAGCGTGATGATGTTGAGTTATTCGGCTTTGATGGTAGGTTCTTTAATAGCTGTAGCATTTCTGATCGTTACAAAAGGTAAGCCAGTACAGCTTCAAGGTAGTTCTGTGGGTAACGGTGGCTACCGCAGCAACGGTTATCGCTTGCACAAAGCCGGTGAATTAGTTACCGAACCAAATGCATTTGCTTTTGAAAACAACGGTTTTTCTCCCGTTCAAAGCAATAGTAATGGTAAAACAGCGACAGCAGTTGCAGCACGCATAGAAACTTCTCAATCAAACATCGAATCTGGAGAAACTCTTTCTCCTCAAAGATTAAGTCTTGCAGAAACATTAGATAACATCAGCTATCGGATCATAGGGTTGGGTTTTCCCCTCTTGACAATTGGTATCATTGCTGGTGCAGTTTGGGCTAATGAAGCATGGGGTTCTTATTGGAGTTGGGACCCCAAAGAAACCTGGGCATTGATTTGCTGGTTAGTATTTGCAGCTTATCTTCACGCTCGGATTACTAAGGGTTGGCAAGGTCGTCGTCCGGCGATTTTGGCGGCTACCGGGTTTGTGGCGGTTTGGGTTTGTTATTTAGGTGTGAATCTGCTGGGTAAGGGTTTGCACTCTTATGGGTGGTTTTTTTAGATTATCCAAGGGTTGATTAATCTGGCGGTTGATTAATTAATCTGGCGGTTGAAACCGCGTCTACACAAAGCAAAACCCGCCTGAGCCGCACCTTTGGTGAACGCGGGTTAAATAGAATAATTTAAAATGCTCTTTTCCACAGGTTGGGAAGGAGTTTTTTTATAGAACTTATAAAAGCCCCCCAACTCAGCGGGGGGTTGGGGGGATCTTAATGTGTGGAATACTATAAATTTACGTTTACTTTTTTCTCCGCAGAAGATTACCGATAAAAAAACCGCAGAGCCGCAGAGGGCACAGAGGCAAGAAATAAAGAGCTTGACTTAGCTGTCAATTTACCAGTTTGTAGGTTGGGTTAAGCGCACGAAGAATAATGATACTCAATAAGAAATTAATGAAAGCGCTGTAACCCAACAAATTCTTTCCGGGGTATTCTTAAATGTCTCAATTGTTCGCAATCCTAGTAATGTTGGGTTACGACACGATAATTATTAATTCCCGTTATAAACGAAATTTGTAAATCATGTCTAACCCAACCTACAAGCTAAGATAGGACTTGCTAAAAGTCCATCCCACAATAAATTATAAAATATGCGAAGTCAATTATGGTCTGGGAAATTACTGCTGAAGAGTTATTAGAACGGTATGCTGATGGGGAAAGAAATTTCGCTGGAATTGAGTTGATCCAATCCGATGGTGTTCCTCTCGATAGTTCGATTGACCTTGAAGGGGCTGTTCTGAGGGATATCAACTTGCGTGGAGCCTATTTGAGACAAGCTTGTTTGATTGAAGCTGATTTGACTGGAGCCGATTTGTTCGGTGCTTACTTGGAACTCGCTGACTTGGATCGTGCCATTATAAGGGATGCTAATTTGTTTTCTGCTAACTTAAGTTGGTGCCATTTGACTCAAGCCGACTTGAGAGGAACCGATTTGAATCGCATGAACGCTAACAAAGCTCTCTTCCGTGGTGCTGTTATTGACGGTTTCTCTTTTGCTATTCTTATTGATACTAACTTCCAAGATGCTTACATCGCTCCAAACGTGATTTGGAGTTATGGAAATTTTGTTTACCGTACTATCATGCCCGATGGCTCTATTATAGATGGTCCTCTTATTGGGCAATTTTAGCTAATTGTCTGGTTCCGCTAATTAATAATTGATAATTGTTCATTGATAACCGATTCCCAAAATTATCTCTTTCACCATTTCCGCTGTAGCGGGTGCCAACAAAACCCCGTTGCGATAATGAGCGCTAGCTAATATCACGTTGTCATATCCCGGTAATTGCTCGATAACTGGTGCCGGACGATTTTCCGGACGGGGACGCAATCCCGACCAGGTAAGGATTATATCGGCTTTCGCTAACTTCGGACAAGTTCTAATTGAATTATTCATGCTACGCATCAGTACCGATAGGTAAATAATTCTAAACAGTAGTAGGAATATCTAATGACCGAATTAACACTTACCAACTTCAAAATAGCCTCAGCACTATTTATTAGACAAATCAGCGGAACTCCTATTCCAGATTTATTTGGTTCCACTGATGGCAAAGCTGTTGGCACCTATATTGAGCAAGCTTTTAACCATTATTTGAGAGCTACTTACGACTATATACCGGGTAATGCTGCAAGCGGTATTGATTTTCCCGACTTAAATGTAGATTTAAAAGTAACTTCAATTCGTCAACCCCAATCATCTTCTCCTTTTCGAGATGCAAGTCAAAAAGTTTATGGTTTGGGCTATAACCTGCTAGTCTTTACTTACGAAAAATCTGACGATAGCATGACACAAACAGCGCGTTTAAATTTTCGAGATGCAATTTTCGTAGCGCAGGAAAAAACAGGAGATTATCAAACAACTTACGGTTTAATCGGAATTTTAAATCGTAACGGCAATAAAGATGATATTGTTGCTTATTTAGAGGAGCGTAATTTACCTCTCGATGAAATTGGACGCGATTTACTTGCAGATAGAATCTTACAAAACCCTCCTCAACTTGGATATCTTACAATCTCAAATGCATTGCAATGGCGGCTCCAATATCGTCGAATTATTGACATTGCTAATTTAAAAACAGATATAGGAGTAGAAAACCTGCTTGAAAGCTGAACTTGGTGATTTTCAAACCCCCCCTGCATTGGTAGCAGAAATATTAAAATGTTTGAGTAAAAGTAACAAGTATTGGGAAAGAGTATTTGAACCAACTTGTGGAAGAGGAAATTTTATTTCTGGTTTATTAGAACTCGATAAACTTCCGAAAGAGATTCAAGGGATTGAATTTGATACAGAATACTTCCAAGCTGTAAAATTAATTGCTGAAAATACTGATTCAACTCGTGTTGGTATTCAGCAAGCGAAAATATTTGATTTAGATTTAAGTCAAAGTTTGAAATGGAGTGCGAATGGTAATTTATTAGTTATAGGTAATCCTCCTTGGGTAACAAATTCTCAACTTGGAAGATTGGGAAGCAATAATCTGCCAATTAAAAAAAATTTTAAAGGCTTAAAAGGAATTGAAGCTTTAACTGGACATTCTAACTTTGATATTACAGAATACATTTGGATAAAGCTGATTCAAGAACTTGTTTTTGAAAAACCAACTATTGCATTACTTTGTAAAACTGGTGTAGCCCGTAATGTGCTGCAATTCGCTTTCGATACTCAACTTAAGATTAGCAATGCGTCAATTAGATTGATTGATGCAAAAAAATGGTTTAAAGCTTCTGTAAGTGCTTGTTTATTTTGTTTGGATGTTGGTTCGGATCAGCCAAGTTATCAAGCTGATATTTATCCTAACTTGTCTGCAAGCGATCCAGAATCAACAATCGGAATTATTGATAACAAATTAGTTGCAGATGTTAAGGCTTATCGAAAATCAGCTTTTCTGAATGGAAGTAGTTCTTTAACCTGGCGACAAGGATTAAAACATGACGCAGCATCCGTAATGGAACTTACTTATATTTCGGAAGGAGTTTTTCAAAATAAATTTAAGGAAATAGTTAATGTTGAATCGGATTATATTTACCCTTTACTAAAGTCTACCGATTTATTTCATGGAAAAATAGATTCCAAACGAGGTGTAATAGTTACTCAAAAGAGAATCGGCGAAGATACATATATTTTGCAGCAATCAGCACCGCGACTTTGGCAATATCTTAAAAGTCATTCAGAGCAATTTGATAAGCGAAAATCTTCTATTTATAAAGGTAAACCGCCTTTTTCGATATTTGGAATAGGAGATTATTCGTTTTCTCTTTATAAAGTGGCTATTTCAGGATTGCACAAGCAACCTAGATTTAGAGTTGTTCATCCAATAAATAATCGTCCGGTAATGCTCGATGATACTTGTTATTTTATTTCGTGTAATTCAATAGAAGAATCAATACTTTTAACTTGCTTGTTTAATAGCGATATATGTTTAGACTTTATTAAATCAATAACTTTCTTAGACGCAAAAAGACCAATTACAAAGAAATTGCTTCAATCTATATCTTTTGATGCATTACTAAATAATATTCCCCAAGAGCAATTAATAAAGCAAGCAACTTGGGAATATCAAGACTCTAAACCAGACTCAAAGAAAAAAATAGAATGGTTCTCAGCTTTAGAATTGTTATCCAAAAATATTTCTACAGTAAGCGCGTCAGTGAGATGTTCATCTCAAAGCAATAACAGACAACTCACCTTGAACCTTTAACTTCTAACCTTTAACCTCTAACCTTTGATCTTTAACCTTTAACCTTTGACCTCACAAAATCATCTCCTTCACCATTTCAGCAGTTGCAGGAGCCAACAAAACCCCATTGCGATAATGAGCGCTAGCCAATATCACGTTGTCATATCCCGGTAATAGCTCGATAACTGGTGCCGGACGACCTTCTGGACGAGGGCGCAAACCCGACCAGGTGCGGATGATTTCAGCTTTCGCTAACTCCGGACAAGTTGCGATCGCACCCCGCAAAGTATTATCTAAAAGTTCTTTGTCGGCAGATACTTCACCACCATCTTGGGAAAATTCCACCGTCGCACCTACCCAATAATCTGTTGCTGGATACACACCCGCGCCACAAGGAACTATATAGGTATCGTTATTAGTTATTGCTGGTTGAAATTCGGATTTTGCTAAAGGATGTCCCAAACGTAAATGAATTGCTTGTCCTAATACCGGACGAATATCAACTTTTTGATTTAACTTTTCGGTAAGAAGAGATGAACCCAAACCCGCAGAAATGATAAATTTATCTCCTGCGATCGCACCATCTGTTGTTTCCAATTCGGTAGCTAAAAAACCTCTCTCCAAACCTCTCTCAGCATCGGAGAGAGGCTTTAAATTCTCCAAATTCTCCCCATTCCCTTGTAGGGAAGGGGGCTGGGGGGTTAGGTTTTTCGATGACTTCATCCCCAATGCACTTACACCAAATTTGAAGCTGACACCATTGTGTTTTGCTGCTTCTACTAAGGCTAATGTAAATGCTGTGGGATCGAGTTGTCTGTCTTGGGGAGAATGAATTGCTCCGATATATTCTTGCGATTTAACATCTACCTGGGGACATATCTTTTCAAGTTGAGGCTTATTTAAAATTTCTAATTGCCAACCTTGATTTTGACGAGTTTCTTTAAGTTTTTCCCAGAAGGCTAAATCGTCAGTTGTTACTTGAGGAGATGGTAACAACATTAAAATTCCTTGACGATTGAAGGGAATTTTTTTATTTGTTATCGCTTCTAATTCAGGAATCAAAGTTTCATAACGTTGGATGCTTGTTTGTCGCATCCGCCAAGCTTTACCTTTAACTTTGTGGCTGATAATGCCCATCAAAACGCCTAAAGCAGCACCTGTAGCGGCTTGTGCTGGGGGTTGCTTGTCAACAACCGTAATTTTTAATCCTTCAATTAAACTTAGTTCGTAAGCTAATGTGGCTCCAATAATACCGCAACCGATAATAACTATATGATTCATAAATTAATGTAGAGACGTTGCAATGCAACGTCTCCAAAAATACAAAGTCAGATTTTAACAGCTAAATCTCAACTAAATTGTTTACCAATGACTGCAAAAGCTTTTACACTTCATCAGATACAGTCTTAGCTGGGATTAAATCCAAAAACTGGTTCATATCAGCGAAAGCCGCATCATATGCACTCAAAGCTTTTCCGGAATTAGCAACATTCGCAGCTTGGTCAATTTTCACGAGATTATTAAACAGATCCCGGACAATTTTGCGTGCTTGTTTTTGTTGCTCTGGCAAAAGGTTAGAAACAATAAAGTTCATATTTAATCTTGCTTCTGCCATCGGGCCATGTATAAAAGTGTCAACATCCCCCCAATCTCGATTCTGAATAAGTTTTTCCAATTCAGAACCACGTTTTTGTACGGCTACAATGTCAGGAACGTATTCTTGAATTTTCTCTATTTGCGATGGAGTATAGGTTGGAGGTGCTACAGCGACATTAGGACCGCCGCAGCTGATAAGTAATGTTGCTAAAGATACTAGTATTAACGAAAAAACGGGGCGTAGACGCGACATATCGAACTTATTTATCTGGCAATTAACACAGTAATTTTAGCTTGTTGAGGTCAAACAATTTTGGATTTTAGATTTTGGATTTTGGGTTGATTCTACAAAAAAAATCTGGAAAGCATTGTTCAGACGAAGTTCCCTTGATTAAAGTAATTGCAGTGTACTTGTGAGACTAAGGAATTAATGGTCATTTATGATGCGCGATCGCCCATAGGTTTTAACGAAATTTTCTAAGTATAATTACCATTCCTAACTCTGATGGTACTAGCTTTAGATATAAAAAGTTCCATTTATCGTTGCTTTAATAGAAAGGGGCTTGATAAGCTGAATCACTAATAAGGTCAGCCTTTTGGCGTTTAAAAACAATCGTAACCTTCTTTACATTGGCCTCTAGATTACAAAGGGGAGTATTTTCGTGAACGCATCTGAAATGGCAACAAATTTGGAATTTGCGAGTAAAATTGCTGCGGTAGTTAATTTATTTAAATTTGAATTTCCTGACGCAAAGTCAGACTTAAAGCCTTGGAGAAGTGACGAACAAACAATGGAATTAGTAGATCCAGACTCCATAGATATCGGATTCCATTTTCCCGGTGTCAGTAAATCTTGGCAAAGTCGCAGTATACTGACTCAAATTCGTTTTTATCAAGATCCTGTTAACGGGTTGCGTCGTGCAATTGGTGTGGAAGTAGCTGGATTCGATCATCGTGGGGAACAGTGGAAGGTTTCTACGGTAGAAAACTGGAATTTTGTAGGCAACCTCAAGCCTTCTGAAGAAAAGAGGGACAAATTAAAAGATTTTTGTCGCCAAATTTTAGAAGTGTTTAATAGTGATTCGGAAAACAAAAAAAATTAGTTAATGCTGCTACTACGAACCCTTTTAAATTAATGTGGTTAAGTACTAAATAGCTTTGCAATTACCATCACTACAGTAAGCAGATTCATATGTCCTATCGCGCTTGCCGAAAATTGTGTAGCGATTGTCGCGGATTTGTTCGTAGAATCTATCCCCAGCCCATTTTAATCCCGGTAAAGCGCGATAGGCATCAACAAATACACTACCTGCTGGTAACAAACGTCCAATTTCTTCTGCTGCTGCACTACCTTGCCAGCGTCTTTGGGGATTATCTGCATCAATCAAAATCATCCCTAATTCGCAGTCATTTGGTGTAACATTCCAAAGAAGCAGTGTTTGTTCATCCTGCATGGGGATGTAGTTAAACATTTGTCCTTTATCTAAATTCTCTAATATCTGTACTAATGTCACGCAAAGGTTGCAGTTGCCATCGTAGATAACTTGGTAGGTCATAACTATGCGAGAATATATCAATTAATTGGTTTGTAGTTTAAGTGTTTTAAACAATACCACCTTCCAAATCTAATATAACTAGAAATTTGCTTAAGGGCGTTAAGCCAATTTTATCTGGATTAACTAAAACAGATCAAAAAAGACTAGTCAAAATTCTTCTGTACATAACTTTTAAACACTTTTGTTCCCTCTATCAATAGAAAGTATTACCTCTTAGATAACTCAGTCGATAGAAAGGTTTAAAACTAAATGTATAACCGTAAACTTAAATCATACCGTTTCTAAGAGAGATGCATTATCATGAGCGACACAAACGGAAAACTCGCTTCACGTCTTTATCCGTCTCATATTGATATTCCTGCTAACGTAAGAAGCCAGGTTGTCACACTCCTCAACCAAAGCTTGGCTGCAACAGCAGATTTGAAAAGCCAAGTTAAACAAGCGCACTGGAATGTTAAGGGAACTGACTTCTATCAGCTTCATGAGATGTTTGATGAAATCGCAGCCGAGATAGAAGAATACATAGATATGGTAGCCGAAAGAGTTACCGCTTTGGCTGGATATGCTTGCGGTACAGTTCGTATGGCTGCTGCTGATTCCATATTGCCCGAATATCCTACCGATATTTTGAGCGGAATGGAACACGTAACTGCTTTAGTTGAGCGTTTTGCAGCATATGGCAAGCATTTAAGAGAAGCTATCGATAAAACCGACGAACTCAACGATCAAGACACAAACGACCTTTACGTTGAAATTTCTCGTACCATTGACAAGCGACTCTGGTTCTTAGAAGCTCATATCCAAGTTTCTGAAGTTAAAGCAGATGGTATGGTCAAAGAAAAAGCAAGTGTTAACTAATTTGAGTTAGTTAATGGTTGATAGTTGATAGTTGTAGGTTAGGTGATTGCGGTGATACACAACATAATTATTAAATTTTGGGTTCTTTATGCTCATCGCGAGCGGTGAAATTAAGCTCAGCTTAACCTACTTTTATTAAAGAATTTAAGAATCAATAAATCTTCTCAGAGAGAACAAAAGAACTAAGTTGACATCACATGAAGCAATTACCTCGAAGAGATATGTTATCGGCACTGATAGAAAAACTAAAGGAAGAATCTGAAATAGATTTGTACCGCATAACAGAACAAATATTATGGGAAATGTATGCAAATGGCTGTGGTCATTTTGTTGTTAGAAATGATGAAATTGTAGGCAGTGTTGTTACTTGGCATGACTTAAAAAAATCAACGAAAGAGACAGCTTATGTAGAGTTAGGAACTGTCTGGGTTCAAAAACAAGACAGAGCATCTATAGTTACAGAATTAACGGATAACATACCTAGAATAGCAAAGGGAAAAAAAATAATGCTGTTCTGTAAAAAACTGAAATTAGCAAAGTACTTTAGGCAGAATCCTCTGTTTCCATGCAATAAAATTGCTAATCATAAAATGTTTCCTACAGAATTGCTTAAATCAATCCCCCAATTTAAAGGGTGGTGTAATGATGATACACCATACAATAAGTATCAGCGCGTTTTGTACGATCAAGACGATGGACAAATTACGCCTTGGTATTTAGTTTATGAAGAATAAGACCTTAAATTGTTCTTTTGTGGCAACTATTTCCCTAGAGTTATCCCCTCGGAAAGTACAAATAAATTAAATCTTCCTTAAAAATTAAAAATTTATTAAAAAATCTTTTTTGAATCAAAGGTTGATTACTCAATAGCCTCGATTTAAATCAACTAAATTCTCCAATGCCTGACCATTTTGGAAGTTATTTATAATATTAATAATTTGAACTGCGAATTCACTAGGTATACCAGCAGCAGATATATGGGGAGTAACTACAATTCTAGGATGAAACCAAAAAGGATGATCCTTTGGTAACGGCTCAATAGGAAATACATCCAGAAAAGCTCCTGCAATTTGATCGGAATCTAATGCACTCAATAAATCTGCTTCGACTAAATGCTTTCCTCGACCAAAATTAACTAAATAAGCTCCTTGAGGCAATGCAGAAAATGTATTCATATTCAGAATATTCTCAGTTTCTGATGTTATCGGCAACAAGCATACGAGTACACGACACTTACTCAAGAAAAGCTTAAATTGCTCTTGTCCATAAAAGCACTCAATTGCTTCGATTTCTTTGGGGGTTCGACTCCATCCTCTAACAGATAAACCAGTATCTTTAAGTCTTTTAGCTACTACTGAGCCAAAAGCACCCAAACCCATTATTCCAACAGTAAATGATTTAGCATTGGATATAGGTAAATATTCCCACTGCTGCTCTCTCTGTAATTGTTGGTAATCAAGTAATCTCCTCTGAAAAAACAAAACGGCTAAGTTAACATATTCAGCCATTTGTAATGTTTGAGAAGGAGAAATAAGGCGAACAATTGAGAGATTATCAGGTAAATTTGGGTCTTTTAAAATATGATCTATACCGGCTCCTAATGAAATAACCAGTTTAAGATTGGGAAATTTTTGCAATGCTCCCAGTGGAGGTTTCCATGCTAGAGCAATCTCAATATCTTCCAACTTTCCACAGTCGGGGAACAGTCGCAAATCTATATTAGGCATAGATTTCTTTAATTCAGCAATGAATTCTAAAAACCAACCCTCTTTTAGGTCTATTTCTCCTATTAGTAGAACTGGCATTAGTTAGATTTTTATTTTCTCTATTTAATTAGGATCTATTTTGTACAGCCTCTTCTACTTCTTCTCGACTTACTAAAGCACTCAAACGTAAATAACCCTCTCCACTTTTACCAAATAAGCAACCAGCAATACCAACAATACCTGTTTCCTGCAATAGTTTCTCGAAAAAGTCCCAAGATGTCATTTTCCCTGGTGCTTTCAACCAGAGATAAGGATTGTCTGTTCCACCAAAACAATTGAAACCCTCGTTTGATAAAGCTTGTCGGAGAAGACGAGAATTAGTTAGATAATAGTCAATATTTTGCTGACATTCTTTTTGCCCTTGCTCAGATAATACAGCAATACCAGCTTGTTGGGCTAAATTAGAAGCTCCCCAGAACTTAATTCCATTTCTAATGCTCCACATCTGATTTAGTTCTCCAAATGTAGTATTCTCAATAGTTAGGCTATGGGGAATTACACACCAACCTAATCTCAAACCAGTAAAGCTAGCAATTTTGGAAAAACTGTTAATTTCTATGCAACATTCTTTTGCACCTTCGATTTCATAAATACTTCTGGGAATGTTCGGGTTATCAACAAACCAGCTATAAACTGAATCAAAAATAATTACCGCTTTATGGTTTCTAGCATAGTCAACAAAGACTTTAAGTTGTTCTTTTGTCGCAACTGCTCCAGTAGGATTGTTAGGAAAACACAAATAAATTAGATCTACCTTTTGCTTGGGAGGTTGTGGTACAAAGTTATTTTGTTGGTTACAGTGCAATTCAATAAATTGACTTCTTCCTGCTAATAAATTTCCCTCAATAAAAGAAGGATAGGTAGGATTTTGCAAGGCAACAGAATTATCTAAACTAAAAAGTTCTTGGAGATTAGCTGAAGATGATTGTGCCCCGTCATTAACAAAAATTTCTGAACTATCAAACTCAACATTTAGCTTTTTGTGGTAATAATTATGGCAAATAGCCTTTCTTAGTTCTGGATTGCCATTAATATTTTCATAACCTGTATAAGTATTAATATCTCCTAATTCTTTAGCTCCATTAATTAGAGCTTCAACTATTATTGGTGGTAATGGTAAACTAGTGTCACCCCAAGCCATCATGTAAGTTTTTTGTTGGGGGTGGGAGGCTTGAAAAGTTTTGACTCTGCCAATAATCTCTCGATTAAAAAGCTCGTTATAGGTAGAGCCAATAATTAATTGACTCATAAATTTATTTTTGCTTGCCATCTAACTAGTAACTTGCTATCTGGGAATCATTTGATTTTTCTACTTACTTATTTTGAGTAAAATCGTTTTTGAATTTCTCAGTTATAGTTTTTTTATTATATGTTCAGACAACCTATAATTATTGAGAACATCTGAAGACAAGTGTGCCGCACCTTGAATTTTTCCCAGACATTTTTCAGTTCCACATAGACAATCAAATCCCTGTTCCATAGACCATTCTGTAGATGGATAAAAGAATGTCATAGATTCACCAACATCAATTTTATTTAAACAGGTAACTACCATGTTTGTAGTGTCAAAAAAAACATTTGGCTCGCAACTGTGATTGATATATTGTAAAAACTCTGGTTCGAGCAAAATATGTTCTGTATCGTCTATTTGGACTGTTAAATAATTAGGTTGTTCCACATTAGTTTTAATGCCAAATTTAGCAATAGTATCTCCTGGCATAAAATTGAGACAGCTATGGAGGAATTTTTCTCCAGTTTCGCTACATTCCCAAATTTCCGCAAAAGAGGCTACTTTCTCTTTCTTAAATTTTTGCGCCTGAATTGCTATGGAATATTTATTCTTGATTGTCATCTTCTATTTATTTTCTTTGTACTAATTTTTTATCACATTTTTTTTAAAAAAAAATAAATCATACAAAACTTTACACAAAGATCTGATTGAGATCGTAGGAAATCTGGCAATACAAGATAAGAACTTCTATCCAATTAACTTACTTGGATTAATTATAAATCAGTCATAATCTGGTATGTTATTTCATAAAAGTTAGATTGTTTATTTTTTTGTATTTATAGTCCATAACAATGATTTATCAATTAAATGTATTTCGTTTTATAAAATAAAATATGCGATCAATTTCCATAGTCACTTTTTGGTAAGTACCCCACTTTTAAGTGCGTACTTTTCATTTGATGGATACTATTTTAAGATTGAATAGTAATAAGGAGGGCGAAGTTGTTTTGATGGTTTAATTATTAACTTGACTGCCAAAGCAGCGCTGATTGGTTGAATGCAATACCGATTAAAAAATTTATGTCTTATAATAAATTGATTTCTTCAAAGCTTATACAGCCAATTTTTTACGATCCAAAATCCCTGCACAAAAGCATCCGTTGTTAAAATCTAAAATCCAAAATCCAAAATCTAAAATCTAAAATCTAAAATCCAAAATGACTCAAGCTACCAAAACTCATCTTATTCATGACAGAAACGCTCGCGGTAGAACTCAAATAGGTTGGCTCGATAGTTCTCATAGTTTTTCTTTCGGTGGTTTTTACGATCCAAATCGTTTAGGATTTCGCTCTTTACGAGTAATTAATGATGACAGAGTTGCACCAGGGGCTGGTTTTCCTACTCACGGGCATCGAGATATGGAAATCCTTACCTATGTCTTAGAAGGAGCATTAGAACATAAAGATAGTTTGGGAACTGGTTCGGTAATTCGTCCGGGTGAAGCACAAATCATGAGTGCTGGTACTGGAATTATGCACAGCGAGTTTAATCATTCCCAATCGGAACCCGTTCACTTTCTCCAAATTTGGATTCTTCCAGAAAAGAAAGATTTAAAGCCTAGATACGATCAAAAAGCTTTTTCTATTGAAGAAAGAACTGGACAATTACGTTTGATTGCCGCACATGATGCCAGAGATGGTGCTGTCAAGGTATATCAAGATGTGGATTTGTATACTTCAATTTTGCAGCCTGGAGACAAGATTAATTATCACGCTCAACCCCATCGCTACACTTGGCTGCACGTAGCAAAAGGTGTTGTAAATCTAAACGATGAAGAATTAAGAGCAGGTGATGGAGTTGAAATTAGTGGCGAAGCAAAATTGGAAATGACAACCAATGTTGGTGGAGAAATTTTACTTTTTGATTTGGGTTAATTTTAATATTTAACTTTTTTAACCTTTGTCAAAAACAGGTTTTATTACTAACATATCAATCAAATAAACCTGCATGGTACGTCAAGATTACTGACGTACCATTTTTTATTAAACATAACCCTTGTATCATACATTGGTTTTAGTTACAACTGGCTTAAGATTGATTAATACATAATCATGTTCTATCTTAATATTTTTAAATTTAATCAAGATAAGAAAATTTTCTGCAACAATTGAAAAGAGATTGATAAAACAGTATTGTAAACTGTTACTACTATTCTTCTTTTGGTAGAGTAAGCATTTAAGATAAGGGTGTATATTAGTTAAACTGTATGAAAATACGGATAAATGCTGAACCTAATTGCAATATAGGTGATTTATAGTATTTTAGTGAGTTGAACAACAAATCAAATTAATTTGTTTTTGATTTTAAGTAAGTTGATTCCGAAGGGGAACGTAAAACAATCTGTGAAGTAGGAAATATTCTTTTAGTTTAAAAAATAAGGTAAAAAATTTAACAATAAGAATATGATTAAAGCTTTATTTAAGGATTGTTTGTCTTTGTGTAATTGCGTAGTTAATCATGACATCTCTACCGCCAGAATCTCTACCGCCAGAATCTCTACCGCCAGAATCTGCACCGCCAGAAAATGTAATTATAAATGACGAGAATAAACTAGAAGAAACTCCCAAACCACCTCGTAAAAAGCGGTGGTGGTTTTGGTTGTTACTTGCCGCACTGCTGTTAGGTGGTGGCGGCTTTTTCGCAATTCGCATGATGTCTGGAGGAGAGCAAAAACCTGCCGGACAAAATCCTCGAAATCAAAAGGTACCAGTAAAATTAGCCATAGTACAATCTGGGATAATTGAAGATAGAGATGAATACGTTGCTAGATTAGAATCGCGACAATCGGTAACTCTTCAACCTCAAATACAGGGAAGAATTACGAAGATTTTCGTCAATTCAGGGGATGAAGTGCAAACAGGCAACCCAATTATGCAGATTGATTCGAGGGAACAACAAGCAGCAGTTAACAGTGTTGATGCAGCTGCACAAGCAGCTCGATCTCAATTACAAAATGCGATCGCGACTCTCAAATCTTTGCAAGCTGAAAGATTATCTAATGTTGCCGATGTAAATTTAAATCAGCAGGAATACGAAAGATATTCGAGTTTGGCAGCACAAGGAGCGGTATCGCAACAAACTAGGCAGCAATATGTGAACAGACTTGCTACAGCAAAGGCTAGGTTGAATGCAATTGATGCTCAAATACAAGCGCAAAAAGCTTCAATTAATCAAGCCGAAAAAGCATTACAGCAAGCTCAAGCAAACACCAAACAACAACAAGTGCAGCTTCAGTACTATACTGTTTCCGCTCCAATTAGGGGTAAAGTTGGCGATTTGCTAGTAAAGCAAGGCGATGTTGTCAATACTTCCTCGCAACTAACTAGTATTAATCAAAATAATCCTTTGCAAGTTGAGATTTCAGTACCTCAAGAGCGTGCAGCAGAATTACGTAAAGGAATGCCTGTAGAGTTAGTTGACAACCAAGGTAAAATTTTGGGCAGGAGTCAGGTATTTTTTATATCTCCTAGCGTTAATCAAAATACTCAATCAATACTTATTAAAGCACTTTTTAATAACTCTAATAATCAATTAAGAGCGGACGAATACGTTCGTGCAAGAGTAATCTGGGAGCGTCGTCCGGGAGTATTCATTCCTGCAACATCAGTTGTACGTTTAGCTGGAGAAACTTTCGTATATGTTGCTAAAAAACCAGATGATTCACAAGCAAATCCAGAATTTATAGCGAAACAAAAGCGCGTAAAATTAGGCAATATTCGCGGCAATAACTATCAAGTTTTAGAAGGATTAAGACAAGGAGAAAGAATAATCGTTTCTGGAATACTTAATCTAAGAGATGGAGCGCCGATAATGCCAGATTCTAAGTGAGTTAGTTGTTAGTTGTTAATTGTTAGTTGTTAGTAGGAAATATGAATTAGAAATTAAAAATGGAAATTTACAAATAACCAAAGTTAAAAGTCTGCATATTAAAGGTAAATCATGAAAACAAATTCATAATCTATAACCCCCACTCTCCGAGCAACTAACAACTATCAACTAACAACTAACAACTAACAACTAACAACTAACAACTAACAACTATCAACTAACAATTTTTATGTTTGCCGACTTTTTTATTAAGCGACCTGTTTTTACTAGTGTTTGCGCGATTATTGTTCTGTTGGTAGGAGCTATTAGCATTCCAACGTTACCTACAGCAAGATATCCAGAGATTAGTCCGATTCAAATTAATGTTACTGCTAACTATGTTGGTGCGAATGCTGAAGTTGTTGAAAAGACGGTAACAACTGTTTTAGAACAGCAGTTAAATGGTGTGGAAGGCTTAAAATATATGTCTTCTAGCAGCAGTAATAGTGGCACCAGTCAAATCACAGTTACTTTCGATTCATCGCGTAATAAAGATATTGCAGCAGTTGACGTACAAAATCGGGTTTCTCTAGCCGAACCTCAGTTACCAGAAGCGGTACAGCGAACGGGAGTTGTTGTTAGTAAGGAATCGAGCAATATCCTCTTGGCGATGGGGCTTTATAGCGAAAACCAAGAGTTTAATAACGTCTTTTTAAGTAATTATGCTGACCTTTATATCAGAGATAATTTACAGAAAATCAAAGGTGTCAGTCGAGCGCAAATTTTTGGCGAACGCCGTTATGCAATGCGTTTGTGGCTCGATCCCAATCGTTTGGCAAGCCGCAGATTAACGGCTCAAGACGTAATTAATGCCCTTAACGAGCAAAACGTGCAGGTAGGTGCGGGACAACTCGGACAGCAGCCGTCACCGCCAAATCAGATGTATCAAATTGACTTACGCGCTGTTGGTAGACTGCAAAATGTTTCGGAGTTTGAAGATATTATCGTCAAGGCTGGGGATAATGGCGTTTTAGTTAAGTTAAAAGATATAGGAAGAGCGGAGTTAGGAGCAGAAAATTACAATTCGTTTTTAAGATTCAAGGGTAATGAAGGTGTAGGTGTGGGAATATTCCCCACTCCTGGAAGTAATGCTTTAGAAGTTGCTGCTGCTGTGAAAGCGGAAATGGATAACTTAGCTAAAGATTTTCCACCGGGGATGCAGTATCAGGTTGCGTTTGATACTACTGCTTTCGTGGAAGAATCGCTTTCAGAAGTTATAAAAACGCTGTTGTTATCTATTGGTTTAGTTGTTTTAGTAATCTTTATTTTCTTACAAGATTGGCGAACAACAGTAGTACCAGTTATCACAATTCCTTTGACGTTAATTGGTACTTTTGGATTTGTGAAAATTTTTGGATTTTCAATTAATACCTTAACTTTATTTGGTTTAACTTTAGCAACGGGGATGGTTGTTGATGACGCAATTGTAGTAGTTGAAGATATTTCTCGCTTGATTAATCAAAAGGAAATGTCACCAAAAAAAGCTGCTTCTGCTGCAATGCATGAATTAACTGGCGCGGTAATTGCAACTTCTTTAGTATTAATGGCGGTATTTATCCCGGTAGCATTTTTCCCCGGTTCTACAGGTAAGATTTATCGTCAATTTGCCTTAACAATTGCCTTTGCTGTAGCGATTTCCACATTTTTAGCATTAACTTTAACTCCTGCTTTATCTGGATTGTTATTTAGAAGAAAAACTAGTAGTGGTGGTTTTTTAAATAAGATTTTTGATGCTATTAACTGGTTTTTGGATTCGTTACGAGATGGATACTCGTTTCTACTGGAACGTTTGACGCATCTTAAATTTTTAGTATTAGTGGTCTTTGCCGCATTATTAGTAACTACAGGCTGGCTTTATACTATAGTTCCTCAAGCATTTTTACCAGAAGAAGACCAAGGTTATTTTATTACAATTATTCAAGGACCGGAAGGGGTTTCGCTTAACTACACTAGCCAAGTTATGAAACAGGTAGAAGAGCAAATTTTGGAATTACCGGAAGTAGTGGGTACCTTTGCGATCGGTGGTTTTGGTTTTAGCGGCAGTACTGCTAACAGCGGCGTAATTTTTACAACTTTAAAACCTTGGGGAGAAAGAACTGGAGAAGGGCAATCTTCTTTAGAAATTATTGGTAAATTAATGCAAAAGTTTGGTGGCATTACCGATGCAAGAGTTTTAGCAGTTAATCCTCCATCGATTCAAGGTTTGGGTAGTTTTAGCGGCTTTCAATTTCAATTGCAGGATAGAAGAGGAAACAGCGGCTTGAATGTAATGCTGGAAGAAATGGGGGAATTAATAGAAGCAGCCAGTCAAAGAGAAGAAATTCAAGCTGCTTTCAGTACTTTTTCGGCAAATATGCCGCAATTATTAATTGAAGTCAATCGCAATCGAGCCAAAGCATTGCAGGTAGATATTGACGATATTTTTAGTACTTTGCAGACTTATATAGGTTCGAGATACGTCAACGATTTCAATTTAGAACAGCGGACTTATCGAGTTTACGTACAAGCTGATGCTCAATATCGTTCCAATCCAGAAGATATCAGTAAATTATACGTTCGCTCCCAAAATAATCAAATGATTCCTATTAGTAACTTAGTAACAGTTACTTCAACTACTGGAGCGCAAACTATTAATCATTACAACCTATATCGCTCCATTCAAATTAACGGACAAACAGCACCAGGTTACAGTTCCGGACAAGCTTTAGATGCAATGGAAGAAGTTGCAAAACAAACGTTACCGAGAACTTTTGGTTACGAATGGGCTGGGATTTCAGCAGAAGAAAAGGAATCCGGGGGACAAGCACCGTTAATCTTTGGTTTGGGACTTGTTTTTGTATTCTTAGTATTAGCAGCACAATATGAAAACTATATAGATCCTTTAATTATCATGCTTTCAGTTCCTTTAGCTATTTTGGGGGCGCTGTCGGCACAGTATTTACGGGGTTTGCAAAATGATATTTTTTGCCAAGTTGGTTTAGTAATGTTGATTGGTTTGGCTTCTAAAAATGCAATTTTAATTGTAGAATTTGCCAATCAATTAAGAGAAGAAGGACTTTCGATTAGTAAAGCAGCAGTTAAAGCAGCACAAGAAAGATTACGACCAATTTTGATGACAGCTTTATCAACTTTGTTAGGAATTTTCCCCTTATTAATAGCGACGGGTGCTGGTGCTGGTAGCCGTCAATCTTTGGGTACTGCTGTCTTCGGAGGAATGTTTGTCGCCACGTTTTTAAGTTTGTTTGTAGTTCCCGTTTTGTATATTGTAATTGTGTCTTTACGAGAGCAATTAATGCCTTCTAAAAGGGAAGATGAAATAGTGGAATCTGTGGAAACAAATGGTAAAGTCCCGGCAATTCGGGAATAGAATTGGGATTTAGGAGTTAAAAGTCAGAAGTTGTTACGTTTAACTTCTAACATGCAGACCTTTAACCTAACTTTCTCTTTGTAACTGTTTTTGTAATTCCCGTACCTGCTCCATACTTAAATCTGTAATTTCTAGAATTTATTCTATCCTCATTCCAAATAGTAGTAGTTTCATCGCAATTCTTTCAGTTGCTTCCCGTTCCCAACTAGGCCTATTCGACCTATACTTCTCCTCTTGAACATCAGTTAATCCCATTCTATCGACTGTACTTTTAAAGGTTTGATTTTCCCGATCGCTCAAATTTAAGTACTGTCATACACCCTCTGATTTAAAATTCTATTGCTTTGAAAATAGGAAATAGAGAATAATCTAAAATATGCTTATTCCATCTATGGTAAGTTTTTTGCCATCCAAAGTATTTTCATAAAAAGAATTTCAAATTATCAACTCAATCAGAACTTAATTAAGAAAAATATTTTATTAAAAAAAATCAGAAATATTGCGTATTGTTAAGCAATTTAAATTTCGATTGCAAAATTGTTTATTAACTATGTAATCTATGAAAATATCTACTGTAATATACGAAATTTCTATTTACCTGCAAGAAGAAGAGTATATAAATTGACCATTTCAGGAAGCAGTTGCGACTTAAACAGCCCTGTTTCCAACTCCCGATTCCCTATTCCCTCTTAAACATCAACCTGCATATTTATGTCACATTTTGTTACGAGTGTGTAAGTTCTACAAACAAGTGTTTACCGCTTTGAGCTTTAATGACAATAATGGTTTTGTGGATATGTAAATCCCGCCGGACTCTCCCAACCTGACATGGATAATTAATGAAGTTGTCGCGCCCGGTATTGGTATTGCCCGAGAGATTGCACCATGTCCATCAGCGCTAATTTTACTGCTTAGTGCCGTCACTTTGCACCAAGCATCTAGAATGCTGCCGAGGGCGTGCTTTTAGTTTGGGAGTTTTAGCAATTTACGTCTATTTATCGATCGCTCAAAAGTTTTACTCCAGTTGAATGACTGCAAAAAATAACAAATGGGCGATCGCCGCAATTTTAAATTATCGCAATTGGTATTTTACTAACTGCATCTGCTGTTTCTTGAGGTTTAATTCATGAAAAGAACATTTTTTATTGTTGTACTAGCTATCTTCTTCACTTTTGATATCTTTTTCGCTATATCAAGTGCTGTCGCGGAAAATCTTAAAGGTTCGTCAAATGTGGAAATTGTAAATCCAAGCGAAGGTACGGAAGTAATTTTTAGAGATACTACCGATCGTAATAGTCACACCGAAGCAGGAGTATCGATACATAAGTAATAGCCCTACAAAGAGGGATAATTCTTAATTCCCGATTTAAAGAAATTGATATTGTGTTTCTCACAAAAGCACTAATTAGCTGATTAATTGATTATTTTGTGAATAAAACACCGTTCTTAACTAGCAATCATAAAAGTTAAAAATACCACTATCGGTTTGGTTAATAAGGTTTTTGATTGAAAAGTTGAACCTATTTGCTAAACCGATATTATTTATGAATTTTCGGAAGTTAGAGATTAATGTCAGAAAAAAACTATCTTTAATCGGAAGATTTTAGCGATTTTTATTTATCAAATAGCGATTGATTCATCTTTATCAGATAAGGGGATGGGGAGATGGGCAAGAATTCTAACTGCGCGCCTGCTAACTGTTCACTGTTCACTGTTCACTGTTCACTGCTAACTGTTCACTGTTCACTGTTCACTGTTAACTGTTCACTGTTAACTGTTCGCCGCATTGTGGTAATTTAAATCTAAACAATAAATAATACTTATCCTTATGGCTGGAGTGAAATCTTGGGTGTAGAACTACGCAGTTATGTATATCTTGATAATTTGCAACCTCAACACGCAGCGTATATGGGAGCGGTAGCGCAAGGTTTTTTACCACTACCTGGAGACACTTCTTTGTGGATTGAAATTTCTCCTGGGATAGAAATTAATCGAATTACCGATGTGGCGCTAAAATCTGCTTCGGTTCGTCCGGGCGTACAGATGGTAGAAAGGCTGTATGGGTTGCTGGAAGTGCATTCTAGCTCTCAAGGAGAAACTCGTACTGCGGGAGCGGCTATTTTAGCGGCTTTGGGAGTCAGAAGAGATGAAGGGCTTAAACCCAGGGTGGTTTCGAGTCAAATTATCCGCAATGTTGACGCTTATCAAACGCAACTTATCAATCGTACTCGACGGGGACAGATGTTATTAGCGGGACAAACTTTGTATGTATTAGAAGTTGAACCTGCTGCTTTTGCTGCATTGGCTGCAAATGAAGCCGAGAAAGCTGCTGCAATAAATATCCTGGCTGTCAATGCTGTAGGTAGTTTTGGCAGGCTTTATTTAGGGGGACAAGAACAGGATATACTTGCAGGTGCAGATGGAGCGTTAGCGGCAATTGAAAACGTAGCTGGTAGGGTAAATTCCCAAAGCAAGCGTCAGTAGTAAAGATTAATTATGGCAAATTTAGAGCATCTGACTTTATTTAGAACTGGTACTTTTAAAGGGGATGAATGGAGAAAGAAAAATCCCCAAGTTGAATTAGATTTAAGTTCGGCAAATTTATATGGATACAATCTTGCAGGTGCAAATCTCCAAGGTGTGAATTTGAGCCATGTAAATTTAGAAAATGCTTTATTATCACGAGCAAATCTAATTGAAGCTGACTTTAATAGTGCTAATCTGAGCAATGCAAATTTTCAAGAAGCTAATTTAATCAAAGCTAATTTTAGTTTGGCTAAACTAAGTGGTGCAAATCTGACCAAAGCTAATTTAAGTCTTGCTAATTTGATTGGGGTTGATTTAACTTCGGCGAATCTCCAAGATGCTTTTATGAGTGAAGCTAACTTAATTGGCACTAATTTAACAGACGCGAATCTCAAAGGTGTAGATTTAGGGGGAGCAAAGCTTAACCGCGCTAATCTTTGGAGAGCAGCGTTACATAATGCTAACTTAATTGGTGCTGAACTGAGAAACGCCAATTTGTACGAAGTCGAAGCAACGGGCGCTTATTTCTATCAAGCAAATTTAAATCAAGCAAATTTAACCAAAGCTCACCTTGGTGGTGCATATTTATTGCAAGCTGATATGAGCGAAGCTGATTTGAGAGGAGCCGATTTAAGATGGGCAAACCTCAAAGGTGTTAATTTTGCAGGTGCAAATCTTACGAATGCGAAACTTGAAGGTGCTAATTTGTTCGGCGCTAATTTTGATCGAGCAATAGTTGATGATTAGCAAAAACAGCAAAGGTTTAATCAAAAGGCGACTTATGTTTGCTGTTGCTTTATTTGTCTTAACCTTCTCCTATAACGCTTTAGTTTAAATTGATGAACTGCATAAATCAGAATCACTTATTAGCTATTATTAAATCCACATATTTTAAAACTTTTGTATTATTTTCAAAGCATATATATAGTTAATTCAAAACAAAATATTTTGCTCTCGAATATAAATTAATTCTGTATAAATAAATTTAAATCAAGATGCAATTACTAAAAAAGCGTAATTCCGAACGGGTTATTTTGAAAAAATTCTAAATCGATCGGATTCAAGCGGAATATATAGCAATTTTCAGTTGAGTCCAATACACTCGAAACCTCACCCCGTCCGGAGGACACCCCTCTCCGCATCCGCCGGAGAGGGGAAGGGGGTGAGGTTCCGAAATATTCCTCAAGCGTGAAAACCGCTATAATGCTGTTTTCATAAAATCCGTACTAACACTATCAGTAAATATTAGCTATTACTTCTAATATTTTTTATATAATATTTACTAAGTATTTACTATTTTATATTCAACTGAAAAGTATTAATAACCATAGAAATAATCTAATCTGACTCAACACTAAATCAGTAGAGATTTGAACCGTTAGTGCCAATCCAATCTCTATTTATTGAAATTTGCTTTTAAAAATGAAATTTAAGCATAAATTTTGGGAATACTAAATTTACCAAGATTATTCACAGGGAGCAAGCGGTCGATGCAAAAAGATAAATTGAATTCAAACTTGAAAAATACACTTCCTTTAGAGATACCCACTGAATTTATCAAAATAGATCGAGAAAATAGCGATCGCGCTATCCCAGAAGTTGATGAAGCTCTACAGGCAGAAGTTCCGTTTAAGGATGAAGAAGAGTCATTTGAAGCATCCGATTTACTACAGCAGGGAATTCAACAGCAACAAGCTGGAGACTTCAATGCTGCAATCAAGGCTTTACAGCACTCTAGTGCATTATTTCAAGCCTATGGAAATTCTGAGAAGCAGGCTCAAGCACTTTCTTATTTAGCGTTAGTAGCTTATTGCTCTGGCGATTATAAAAGTGTTATATCCTACGCTCAACAATGTTTGTCTTTATCTAAAGATACTCAAGAAGAGCGTTTGCAAATTCAGGCGCTTTCACATTTAGGTAACGCTTATCGTCATTTAAAACAGTATTCTGAAGCCCTAAAGTTTTTACAACAATGTTTGGAAAAAGCTCAAGAAATACAAGATAGTCGCTCTGAGATAGCAGCACTTAATAATTTAGGATTAGTTTATAAAGCCTTAAATAATCTTTCTAAGGCAATCGAGTATCAAGAAAAAAGTTTAAAATTAGTGCGCGAACTTCAGGATAATTGGGGAGAAGAGCAAATATTAAAAAATTTAGGTAATGCTTGGTATGCTTTGATGAATTACTCAAAAGCGATTAAGTACTACGAAGATTGTATCGTTCTATCTCGCTTGCTAAAAAACCGTCGCACTAGCATTCAAGTATTAAAAAATCTTGGTAATGCTTTTTATGCTTTGGGTGAGTATAAAAAAACGATTATTTACTATGAAGAACGGTTTCAATTAGCTTCATATACTCAAGATACACGTGCCCAAGAACAATCTTTAGGTAGTTTGGGAGTTGCTTGTGAAGCTTTAGGAGATTACGAGGGTGCAATGTCTTATCATGAAGAACGTTTGCGAATAGCTAAAAAGATTAAAGATCGTCGCAGTCAAGATCAAGCTCGTGCTAGTCTGAAAACTGCTTGTTACGCTATTGGCGACTACGCTAGAGCAATGAAATACGATTAATAGTCGAAGGTTAAAAGGGTTGAGGGTTGGGGGGAACGGGGAACAGTTCTTTTCCCTAATTCCCAATTCCCAATTCCCAATTCCCCGTTCCCCGTTCCCTCTTAGCTTTTAATAGATTGCTCCTGAAGATATTTCAAAGCTTCTTGGGTTCCGATTTGAGGAAATTCTACATAGAAATTACTTACGCTTAAAAACGATTCTGGTGTTGCTAAGGCAATAACTTGCTCGCCCCATTTATGCAGCCAAGGAATTAAACTTTGAGGTGCAACCGGAGTACACAGCCAAATTTGCGCGGGATTTAATTTTCTGAGAGCGGTTGCAGCAGCTGCTATAGTCATACCCGTTGCAATACCATCATCGACTAAGATAATAGTTGATCCCTCAACCGAAACTTGAGAACAAGCAGGATTTAACTGTGTCTCTAAAGATTTAGCACAGTCTATTGCTGCATTTAAACTTGCCTGCCGTCTTTCTCGCGAATAAAATCTGAAGCGAAACATCCGATTATCCGCCCAAATAACACTTCCTGAAGCAGTCACCGCACCAATAGCTAATTCCTCATTTTGCGGATGACTAATTTTTTTTGCGACTTCTATTTTCAAAGGACAATCAAGCAAACGCGCTACTGGCAAAGCAACTGGTAATCCCCCTCTAGGTAAAGCATAAACAATTGGGATTGGTTTTAATCCAGATTCAATTTGTTGTTTGTTCAATTGAGTACGAATTGCTTGGGCTAACTCCTTACCAGCAGCTTCGCGATTTTGAAAAAGAGGGTTGTATAACATGATTTATTAAACACTTTACAACGGCATTGACTTGAATATTGCTGTCGTCTACTCGAAATAGCTGATATAATAAAGGGTTTATAGATACAAGTATTACGCAAAAAAAGCGTACCCGAACCAATATTTCTAAAGATTCTTTTATCAAAAGCAAGTTTAATTTAAAATGAGCAGCGAAAATCAGTTAAGTCTTTTCGAGGACTCAACTCTTAATCAAAAAGAAGCTATTCCAACGCATGCCAAAGTTCCTATTCCTCCAGGCACTTATCAAACCATCAAGGAATTAGCAGAACATTGCAATAATTGTCAGCGTTGTGAACTTGGAAAGACTCGTCAAAATGCTGTGGT
>JBARZF010000174.1:0-3956 GCA_049649675.1 Rivularia sp. (in: cyanobacteria)
TTGGAGTCCTCAGAAACGTTGTGCATCGGTAACAAAGAATTTTCAGAAATATTATGACGAAGGTAGATTAGATTATTTATCTACTGGAAAACGTAACGGATATCCAGTAATTTGTGCGGCAAAACAAGGAGAAACTTGTACTAAAGATAATCACTTGTTTACTATTAAACACGGTAATCCTCCTAAGATGGTTTTACAAAAACTTATAGGGATATTTGAAGGAGATTCTTCAACCGTTCTTTACCAAAGTTCCGGTAAGCAACTGCACGTTGAAATGGAGAAGATTTTTGATGATGCTCCTTTGGTGAAGGTTGAGGATTAGGGTAATTCGGATTCATAATCCACAATTGTTTGTTACCCACGCATTGATTTGTAGAGACGCGATATATCGCGTCTCTACATTTGCCGGAATAACGAAAAATCGTCCGCTATTCAAATCGCCATCCATTCACCTTTCAATTACCTTCTAAAATGAACTGCCACCATTACCTTCTCTCTTCCCTACTCTTCCTCCAAATCCCCACCTTTCCTATCGAAGCCGCTCCTCTTTCCATAGCCCAAAATTCAACCTGCAAAATTGAACGAGAAGACGAATTTTATTCAACCAAAGAACTGCAAACCCTTGCTAATAAAATAACAGTAAAAGTAATCGGCGATCGCAACGGTGGTTCGGGAACACTTATCGGTAAACAAGGAAATAATTATCTAGTTCTCACCAATTCTCACGTTGTACAAGGAGTCAATTCGATTAAATTGCAAACTGCCGATGGTAAAAGTTATTCAGCAGAAATAGTGGAGCAAAACAACTTTAAAAATTCAGATATAACTTTATTAAAATTCCAAAGTAATCAAAATTATTGTTTGTCAGAAATTGCTAAAACGACTCCAGAAATTGATACAACTATTTTAGCTGCGGGTTTTTCTGGTTCGACGGGAAATATTGCATTTAGCGAAGGGGAAGTTAAAAAGACATCTAATCTAAAAGAAGGATACGAAATCGGTTACAGCAGCAACATCGAACAAGGAATGAGCGGTGGTGCAATTCTTAATTCAATGGGAGAACTTGTAGGGATAAATGGTAAAAGTGCTTATCCGATTTTAAACACGGGTTATGTTTATCAAAACGGTAAACGTCCGAGTGAAGCAGAAATTACAGAAATGAGAAAGTTGAGTTGGGGGATTCCGATTTCAACCGTTTTGACGTGGGTTGATAATGATCTGATGAGGGCTTATAAGTTGCCTTTACCAAAAGGTGGTCGTAAGTTGTCAGAAACAGTATATACAGGATGGTTGGGAGATTTAGAAAAAAAAGCTAAACAATTTACAGTGAGGATTGATAGTAGTAGTAATGCAAATGGTTCGGGAATAATTATTGCTAAAGAAGGAAATACTTATACGGTTTTAACAGCGGCTCATGTATTATGTGAAAGAGATAATGCAACAAAGCCATGCGGTGATTTTAACTATGAAATATTAGCGGCAGATGAGAAGAAATATCCTGTAGATGAAAGCAGTATCAAAATTGAAGAAGGGGTTGATTTAGCAGTAGTTAAATTTAAGAGTCCCGAAGATTATCAAATCGCGACTCTTGCTGATTATAATCCTAATAATGAAGACTTTATATTTACTGCGGGATTTCCGAAGTTAGCAAATAATTCACCTTGGCGATTTACTGTGGGGGAAATAGCGGATAAAGAAATTGGATTATTAGTAGTAAAAGATTCCGACTTTTCCTCAAAAGGAATAGGTTCTTTAAACTCAAAAAATATCAGTTCCTTAACTGGAGGATATGAGTTAGTCTACAGTAGCATTACTTATGGTGGAATGAGTGGTGGTCCGGTTTTAGACTCGCAAGGGCACGTGATTGGTATTCACGGGCGTGCTGAAGGAGAAGAAGCCTACGATTCACAAACAGGAGAATGTGGGGGTTCTGGTTCTAAATGTCAAATTCAGATAGGATTTAGTCTAGGGATTCCTGTAAGTACCTTTTTAGGGCTAGCTCCGCGACTGGGTGTAAAACCACAACAATTAAAAAATAACAGAGCGCCTCAACTTAATGCACAACAAATTGAATCTATAAAAAAAGCAGCATTAACAGCAGACGTTTCAGGTGGAAATGCAACAGCCGACAAATGGTTAGAAAGAGGGAATCAACTATTAAGGTTGGAAAGACACGAAGAAGCAGACAAAGCCTTTGATGAAGTAATTAAACGTAAATCATCTTTTGCTCATTTAGCTTATGTTGGTAAGGGTTTAAATTTTTCAAGCCAAGAGAAATACAAAGAATCTGTCGCAGCATTTGAGCAAGCAATAAAGCTGAAACCTGACTTTGTTACTGCTTGGCGATTTTTAAGTTTGATTTATGTAAGTTCAGAACAATACGATAAAGCATTAGTACCAGCAAACAAAATAATTCAACTTCAGCCACAAAATCCAAACGGATATTTAATTAAAGGGTTGATATTATTAAGTTTACAACGCTATGCAGAAACACAAGCACCAATAACAAAAGCCATAAAATTAAATCCCCGTTCTATTAACTACTCTTTGCGAGGGATTATGTACATGGCACAGAAAAAATGGGATTTAGCTAAAGCTGATTTAGATAAAGCGATTAAAATTAATCCGCAGTCGGTTTATGCCTATGCTTGGAGGGGACTTTTTTACTCGGCACAAAATAAATTGGATTTAGCACTAGCTGATTTCAATCAAGCTATTCAAATTAATCCTCATAATGCTGAAGCTAATACTTACTATTTTCGTGGGCAGGTTTATGTACAGCAAGAAAAATGGGATTTAGCTAAAGCTGATTTAGATAAAGCGATTCAACTCGATTCTAAATCGGCTGATTCTTACGCTTACCGTGGAATGGTTTACCTAACACAGCAAAAATGGGATTTAGCTAAAGCTGATATTAACAAAGCGATTAAACTAGATTCTAACACTGCTAATGCTTACGCTTACCGGGGTATATTTCATATAAACCAGCAAAAACCGGATTTAGCTAAAGCTGATTTCGACAAAGCGATCGCACTTAATGATACTTCTGGTATGGCTGACTTTGGACGGGGGATAATTTACATTACTAACGGTGACAAACCAAAAGCTATTCAACATTTACAAAAAGCAGCCCAACTATTAAAAGCTCAAAATGAGACGGAAGCTTACCAAGAAACAGTAAATTTATTAAAAGCATTACAAAAATAACCCCCAGGAATTAGGAATCCAACCTCCTAATTCCCAATCCCATTCACCTCTTCTTCCCCTCGATCGCAATAATAATCTGCTGCACTTCCCTATACTTCTTCCTATCCTTCTTCAACTTCCTCGCAGCCAATCTATACTTCCTCAAAGCAGTTTGCAAATCCGCTTTTCTCAAAGCCTCCCGCCCTTCAATCATTAACTGATAAGGAGATTTTTTCAATTCAGCAGACAACCCAGGAGAACCCGTCGGACGTTCTATTACTCCCGCATCTGGATTCATTTCCAAATACAATTTATCAATATCCTCTAAAACATTTGCTGCTTCTGAATAATTATTGAACTTCAAATAAGTTAAAGCAGCAAATTGCAAATCCTTTAACTTATCCCGGCGATTTTCTTGAATCAATCCCCTTTGATGATAAGCTGCTGCATATCGGGGACTAATAGCAATTACACTATTAAAATCCTTAATAGCTTGTTGTTGATTCTGCCTTTTCCAATTTGCAGTTACCTTAACTTCACAGCTAACACTATATTGATTCACTCTCACGCATCCCGGTAAAGTACCATCGCGACGCAATATTTTACCGCGAGCATAGTTAGCATAAATTAAACCCCGTCGATAATAAGCTTGTGCATATTGAGGGTTAATTTCAATCGCTTTTGTAAAATCGTTAATTGCTCCATGATAATATTTTTGGTTAGCTTTAATTATCCCTTGAGAATACCAATCGCTAGCTTTTGTTTGAGTT
>JBARZF010000175.1:0-17020 GCA_049649675.1 Rivularia sp. (in: cyanobacteria)
AAGAAAGTCGGGTGTTTCGTCTCTGGATAAATCCCAACTTTTTCCCCGGTTTCCGCTTCTACTTCTTGTACAAGTTCGATAACTTCTTGGAAAGTAGGAATTTCAAACTCACCATCAAACTCATCACTGCGAAAATCGCGAGGCTGTACCGCTCGCAACTGCTTAATTTCTTCTAAAGTAAAATCTTCAGCAAAATAAGCCGTTACTTCTTCACCATCAAGATTTTTAGTAGATTTACGCTCCTCCCCAAAGACCTCAGCAATGTTGGTGGTATCATCTAAAATTGGTTCGTGACGTGCAATCAACACTCCATCTTTAGTAATTACCAAATCCGGCTCGATAAAATCTGCACCTTGAGTAATAGCCAGACGATAAGCTTCTAAAGTATGTTCGGGTAATTCTCCACTAGCACCACGGTGGGCTATCACCAGCGGTGCTTCTCCATCCAAAGTGTTGAAAAGTACATCGGGATTTTGAGGCGATAAGACGGAGTCTTGACGCTTCGCGTAACGCACTTCTGGTTCATCGCTAGTTGCTAAATTCGGAGTTGCGATCGGTGCTTCAATCAACTTCCCCGTCGAATCGAAGTGAAGCAAAAACGGCCCAAATTCATCCCCTATCCAAATCGAACCGTCATCGGCAATTACAAAAGATTCAATATCAAAATCCGCACCAGTTAACAATCGTTGTCCAGAATCCTCGTTAACAATATCAAAAGGAATCAAATTATTAGGATCGGAAAGCGGGATAAAATTCTCAACTTGAATAGTTCCATCCCCTACCTTTTCTTGCTTAAAATCGGGATTTACCTGATAAATCCGCAATAGATAATCGGAACTATTATTTTTATTTCCAAAACCGTTATCCGATAAAAACCAGTAGGAACCATCATTACTAGGTGCAAACTGAACCCCACTAAAACCTTGAACTGGCTGCCCTGGAAAAGGTCCCGTGCGTCCGTTGGCAGAAATATCGGCACCTGCTGGGGAACCCTCCGCAAAAGTATCGGCTGGTAACGATGCGAATCCTGTTAACTTAACGTCAGCCATTGAAGTATATTTCCTTGTGATGATTTTCTACCGATTTAATAGCCGCAAATAACCACTCTGTCTCTCTAACTTCTGCAAAAAGAGACTTAAAATTCAAAAGATATATATTTTAATGTTGAAGCAGGAGAATAGCTAGATATTGCGTGACTATTAAGGTATTTTTTTGCTACCAATAATACATTAGAAATTAAAGTTTAATATTGTGTTAACAGACGATAAAGCTTATATTAATTAATCAATTTTTAAAAATATTTTCCTACAAAATAATTATATATGACTTTTTTTTGGAAGTTTAAAAAATTAGATATATAATGAAAATTTTGCGATAATAAATTTAAGGCTATATTTATTTGTATCAATCTTCAGAAGTATACAGAATAAGACTTTTATTCCAATTGATAGATTGACAATTAAACCAAAAATAGATAATCAACAATTTGGAATATTATTGTAATTTAAATTAAAGTGACTATAAGTTTTCAAATAAATAGTTGCTTTTTTTACTGTTTAATGTTTGCAATTGCCACATCATCCTCAACCGGCAATTTTGGGTTGGGTAAGATATAAAATCAAATTGTTAAAATTCATATCGTTCCATCTGCCATGAAGCAATAAATAGAAACATGACGATAAATAAAAGCGTAGTTCCTATTGCAAACAAAGCTTGTATGGGAAAACTTCCAGCAGCAGTTTCAACTGCATAACGCTGTAATGCGGCAAAACTATAAGGTTCAATTTGCCTTAAATATTCATTTGCATTTAAACTACCTCCGGCAACATAAACTATAAGAGCGATCGCCGTTACCGAAGCAATCTTTTGAAAAAAGGTTCCCAGCATTAAAGTTAATGCCTCTAGGAACAGTAACAGCAAATAAATCATTAATATGCTGCCGAGATAACCGATTAATAAATTAAAATTTATTCCCAACATAGCTGCTGTAATACCTATAACCAGCGCGGGGGCACCTAACATTATTACAGCAATAAAAACAGCATAAGCAGCAAATTTAGCTAAAACAAAAGCCGAACCAGATAAAGGTTTAGAACAAATCCATAGCAAAGTTTGGGTTAATTTTTCTTCGACTATCGTACCTTGACTGATTACAATAGTTCCAATCGACATCGGAAAAGTACCCAGCCACAAAAATAACGACAATAAGGCAATGCCTTGATTTGCAGAAAATGATGATCCACCAACTGTAATTAAAGAAATTGTTGGTACTGCTGATAAACCCATCCAAAGAATTAATGGGGATATCCACCGTTTATTTCCCAAGAAACGAACTAATTCTTTTCTAAAAATGGGATAAAAACCGCGCAGCCAAGTATTTGTAGAAGTTCTAACGAGCATTTTTGTCTCCCTCTACTAAATTTACAAAAATATCTTCTAACTGATAAGACGTGCGTCCAAATTCAGTTACAACCGTTTCCCTATCTGCCATTACTAAACGTAAAAGTTCGTCTTCGGCAGTACTTGGGTTAGTAACGTCAACGTCTAGTTTACTGGTTTTATTATTATTAACGTCGGGAATTCCTGGTTCCATATGAATATTTTTAATCCAAGATATACCTTTTAATTTATCTTGTATTGTTAACCCGTCACCGCGTACTGTTAAATGAAATTGACTGCGATTTCCTGCAAGCAATTCTTGAATGCTTCCTTGAGCAGCTAATTTACCGTTGTTGAGAATAACCACCATATCGCTGACTCGTTGCACGTCATCGAGAATATGCGTTGAATAAAAAACGGTACTTCTGCCGCGAAAACTTTCGATAATTTGCAACATATCGCGTCTTCCCAATGGATCTAAAGCCGACGCTGGCTCATCGAGAATAATTAATTCTGGATCGTTAATGGCAGCTTGAGCAATACCGAGACGCTGACGCTCACCTCCAGAAAAACCTTTAACTGGACGGTTTGCTTTACCATCTAAGCCTACAATATAGATAATTTCATCAATTCGACTTTCAATTTGGCTTTTAGAACCTTTGAAAAAGAAAGAAGCTACAAAACGTAGAGTTTCGCGAGCGGTTAAATATCCGTAAAAACGCGGCTCTTGAGCTAAAAAACCAACTTTTTCGCGAATACTAACGCTATCTCTAACAATATTTTCACCCAGAATAGTACCGTCTCCACTAGTTGGCTTTACCAATCCCAGCAATAGTTTGATTGTAGTACTTTTACCCGCTCCATTCGGGCCGAGAAAACCACAAATTGAACCACGAGGTACCGCTAAATTTAACTTATCAACAACTGAATTTCTACCGTAGCTTTTTGTTAGATTTGCTGTAGAAATAATTAAATCGGGTTGTGTTAGCACAATTTTAGATTTTAGATTTTAGATTGTCTTTATCTCAAAGGTTTGAGTAACAGGAATTATTGTTAAACAAATATTGAAACTATAACAGTACCTTAGTGGGTAATTTTTTAGCTTTCGTTACAAAGCCTGAAAGCAGTTGATAATTTTACCCCGGCTTGATTTTATCAAGGCGTTCAGCTTTGCTGCGGCGATCGCCGTCTCATATGTTCCCCAAACTGCAAATAAATGTTTCTAAAATTGTACCTTCTTAGATCGACGTGAGAACATAAAATAGTCATTTTGTTTTCAATCCTCTTTAGAGGATTTTAGCGATGAGACTCTTAATTACATACCCTAACTAATTATTATGCATATTTATGATGTAATTATAGTTGGCGCGGGGCCTGTTGGATTAGCAACAGCCAATGGTTTGCGTCAGCGCGGGATAGAAAATATTCTAGTTTTAGACCAAACTAAAGCCTTTCGTCGGGTTGGACAAAGTTTAGATATTCTTCCGAATGGATTAAAAGCTTTAAGATATACTTGTCAGCAAGCTTACGAAGAAGTTAAGAAAGCCGCAATCAATAATACCCAGACAAAAGATTCTTCCCAACCTTCACCCAAATGGTTTATTCGAGATTTAGAAGGGAATGCAATCCGCTCTATTGCACTGGACTTTGATGAATGGTTTGATAAATACTATGAAGGTAGATTTACTGTCAGTTGGTTTAATTTACAGACAGCTTTAATAAATTTGATTCCTGATGAACTTGTAAAAGCCAATCATCGCTGTATTAATATTGTTGAAGAGTTAGAAAAGGAATGCGTTCGAGTTGATTGTCTTTCCGATATAACTATAGAAAATAATCCTTATGCACATTGGGATTCGGAAGCACAAAACAATCCCGATCGAGTTCAAAATATAAATCAAAAGACTGAATTATTAGAAGAAAAATCGTTTTTTGCAAAGTTAGTGATTGCAGCAGATGGAATAAATTCTACAGTACGCAAGGTACTTTATCAAAATACTAACTGTCAAAACTTTTCTCATCCGGAATACTCTGGATATGCAGCTATAATTTGTTCGGAAATAACTGATGTTCCGGAACCAATACAAATCGAAGTTAAAGATAAATTTTTGCAAAAATCAGCGATAGTTACTATTACCCAAGATGCAAAATTAAGAAAACTTACTTCCGGACAACCGGCAAGGATGATACTGTTGAACTTAAAACCAAATCACTTTACTTATCTCATCCATATTCCTGTAAATTTAAATTTGGTACAGAAAGATTCTCTAATTGAAGTAACATTACAACAGCTAGAAAAGAATAATTTTCCCGATGCTATCAAAGAATTAGTACGAGTATCAAAACCTGCAAATATGCATCATCGTACTTATTACATTCACCGCACCACTATTTCAGATTCTCTACCATTTCCCGACACTGCAAACCTCCATAGTAAAGATAGTTCCGCCAATATTAAACCACCTTGGCACGTCGGGAGAGTAGTATTAGTAGGTGATGCAGCCCACGGAATGCCACCTTTTGCGGCTCAAGGAGTAAATCAAGGTTTAGAAGATGCATTAACTGTTACCGAGCTTGTAACTAAACTTGTTAAGTCAAATAAATTAAATGATATGAATGCAATTCAAGAAGCATTTGATAAATACGAAAATACACGCCGTTCGTTGGTAGAATACGTGCAACAAATTACCATGACGGGACTTAGCTATTCCTCAAATCAAAATGAATTGGACAGGTATAATCAAGAAATATTTGCTCGCGATTTTGAGCAGATTGTGGAAGATTTGAAGAATTAAATAGTAGCGAATATTTAAAGGTAAAGGTTGCAGCGCAATAGTACACAAACCAATTTAAACTAATAGCATCCTTATCGCACAGCCCGTCTGACATCATGACTCGTTGGTTTAATACTGCTGCTAAAAGAACATTTAAATTATTTTCCAACTTCTCCAACTTCACATTTCAAAATTTCTCGCAGAAAATCACCCAAAGCCATACTAAACATCTCTTTATCTCTCGGTTCTAAACAATTACTAATATACTGATATGTAACCGCATGATGTAAAGCACATAATGGTTTTGCTAATTCCCAAGCTTCTAATAAACGCGACTTCGGTTCATAAAAATTCCATTTCGCTAAGTATTCATCCTGCAAATCTTTTACAGAAGTATTGTTCTCGGCAAAAAACAATTGAAACATATCAAAGAAAGGATGAGAAATACAGCTATCAGTCCAATCAAATAAGAGATAATTATCGTTATACAAAGCGACATTTCCTAAATGTAAGTCGCCATGAACTAATGTTTGAGGAATTTTATATTCAGCGAGTTGAGAGCATAAAATTTTTAGATGTGGAGCAATTTTTATTAACTGTTCAATTTCAGCTTCTTTTAATTGAGATAAAACAAATTTATCGTTAAACAAAGCATCTATTTGAGTTGCTAACTTTTCCAAACGTCTATCTAAGCATCCGATATTTAATAAATTATCTATATGCTCAACCGATTTAATTTGTATTTGAGGAAGCAAACGATAAACGTCTTTTTTAACTTTGACAGATGAATTTCTACCGATAGGTTCTCCAAAATCAGCCAATAACATCCAGTGACGCTCGGAATTGATACTGAGAACAGTTGGAATATGTTCGGGAAATAAACTTGCTAATTCCTTGGTAACTACAGGTTCGTTACAAAAAAGAGGTAGTGTTGAAGCTTCTTTTAAATAAAGATTTCCGCAATCTGTATTAACTCGCAAGACACAAGAAATTCCCCAATTTTTAATACATTCTATAGAGGAAAGTTGTTTGTAGTTTAATTCCTGTAATTGCTCTTTCATCCATTGACTTGCAGAATCAAACCAACCTACTCTAGCCCAAGGCGATCGCACTTCTGGAATATTACCGCTTTCAATCTCCGTTAAATATTCTTCGACAACAGATTTATGCTCTGGTAATTTCAAAGCAAGGTTTTTTAAAGTTGCCGAATTTATCCAAGAAGCTTCTTTTAATTCTTTAATAGAATCATTCTGCTCAAGTACATATACACCATGAATTTCATGTTTTGATTCGTCGTAATTATTATTAGCGCAATATAAAATATTTGCTGATATTCCAAGTAATTGCTCTAATTCCTTCTTGATAACTAGGATATCATCGCATTCTAAATCATAATTGACACAAACAGAAGGTAGAAACCAACTATCACCGTTGGATAGCATTAAAATTTTCGCTTCCCTGGGATGAGGCAAAATCGCGTAGAGATAGAATTTCCATTCACTCATAAAAAATCAGCCTTTTACAAAGATGAATTTGTCAAAGATTCTGAGTATATATTTTAGCATTTTTGGCAATATGATAATAAAAAATGATAATTATATACTATGTATGGGCAATCTTTTGAGCATATTCTCTTGCTAAACTACGGACATCTTGAACGCAATCAAACTGACACTCATCTACCAACCTTTGTGGTATCAAATGGCTATCTATTAAAGCTTTGAATATATTTTTTCGACAGTGAGTACATGGTGTATTTTCATAAGCCCATAATAAACTTATTAATAATTCATCTACCGCGTGTCTTGCAAAGATATTTATCAAATCCATACAAATAGAATGTTTAGTATCTTCATCTTTTATTCTAGGAATGATTGATTCAATAAATTTATTGTCTCCAGATTGATAGTTTTTGATGAGAAGCCCTACAGAACAAATAGCAAATTCATCATCTTTATTTTTACTAAAATCTATAGCCAAATTGCGAATAGAGCTATCTTGGCAAAATTTAAGAGCTTCTACAGCAGCAGTGCGGATATCTTTATCTTCAGACATTGCTAACTGAAAAAGTTTATCGTCAATTCTGGGAAGTTCTCGCTTTCTAAAAATCCATAAGTAACGCACTATTTGTTCTTTTCTTATCTCATGCAGAAACTTCTCAAATACTATCTCAAGTTCGGCTTCTACAGCATATTTCCCAAAAGTTGCATAAGTATAAGCAGAATTATATTTCTTATTTTCTACATTTGATAAAACTCTTTCTAACGGATAGTTCTTGCGAACCCTCTCAATATATGATTCTTTACTGAATGATGGCTTTTTTGTATGATGATTTTTGACTTCTTCTAAATATGTTCTAATGTACCTGTTAGTTTTTGATGTCATTTGGAGATAATCGCTGACTTGCAATTTCCCAAGTTTCTCATAAGCATAATCAAGTACATCACCATCATTCCAATAATCTTCTTCCTCAGTCAAACGTTTACCTAAACGTTGAATGACATATTTTAAACCGATAAAACCATCTAAATCAATTATTTGATAACTGCCTAAAAAAGATTCGTTAAATTCCTGTAAATCAAATTTTTGGTAGATTACAGTTTTTGCTGTGTGAAGATTACGTTTTGCAATTATTCCACAAAGGTTGAAAAGCTGATAAGTATCCCAGAAATCTGTAGACGGCATCAAGGCATCTACTATCCTTGAAAAGTAAAAATCTTGATTTTCTGTCAAATCAATCAAAGAAATTAACCATTCCGCTCGCTCCTCTTCACATTGAGCATCGTAAGATGGATTATTCAAACAATAATAAAGAATACTATCGCTTACCTGACTATCTCCATATTTCTTAAGGTGTAAATAAGCTCTTCCCATACCCTTTTGAAGTGCTTTGTGAAATTCTTCTGGGTTCAAATTTAACTCGATTTCCATAGTTATTTGTGAAGTATGTAAATCCCAATTTTTTGTTAAATTATTTATAAATAACTAGAATACGATCGCATTCTAAATCGTCATTGACAGAAACAGAAGGTAGAAACCAAGTATTACCGTTGGATAGCATTATAATTTTAGGTGTAGTCTACATTGACTTTTTGCATAATTATCAACACCCCTTGAGGTTGCAAACCCCAAGCTAATAGCGAAAGTCCTATAAATAGGACTAATTATCATTTCAAATCTATTAAAGTATAATACCAAATTCATAAAATCGACTCAGTTTTACTTACTAAGAATAATTTGTTCTCAATCAACCTCTTCTGAATTTTCCAGCGTAAAGTACATCAACTCAGCTTTCTCTCTCACATATTGGCTAGAATGATTTCTTGCTTTATCTAATATCTCAACAACATCTTCATCATCACAAAGATGAGAAAAAAGTAGTTGATCTATTATTCCAATTCCCCAATTTTGAATACCAGGATTTTCATGTTCCAAAAATTCGGGTACCCATTTCAATACACGTTTATCTGCAACAACACGAAGTAATTCAATAGCATCGATTTTTTCATCTAAATTGTTAGATTCTTTGAAAATTCTATAGCATTCTTCCATTGCGCTATAAGGATGTAATTGCCAAAGCACACTTCTAAGTAACTCCCTTTCTGGTTTATGTGCTACGTAATATCTAACAGCTTCTTTTAAATTGTCTTTTCCAAGAAGAATTTCTATTGCTTCACGAGCCATTTGACTAGAACTAAATTCGTAACCATCTTCACCTATAGCTCCTACTTCTTTAGCAATATTTACCCAATTATCTAAATCCATTTTGCAATCTTGAATTTTATAGCTATTACATTTAAATATTTCCCAATCACAGCAAGAATTTAAAGGTAAAAAAGCTGAAATGACTGGGATGAGCCGCACCCTCCGGGTGAATGCAACCGAATACCTCGTCGGAATGAAAAACACAACTATATTTATTCATGCCGACTTACTTCCCAATTCCCTATTCCCCACTCCCTTATTTATTACAATATTTATTCAGAAGATTTGTCGCTAATTCAAAACTATTAGATTGAGTTTGTACAGCATAAGCTTCTCTTTCCAAATCTTGTCTGTGAGTATCTTTATATCGTAGAAAAAGCCGTCGAGCATTCTTAATTGGTTGAATTTTCAAACCCAAAGCTTGAATTTTACCTTTACCCGCACAAACTTGTGCTGCGTGAACTGATTCATGAATTAAAGTTGGATTCGCAATGTTTAAATCAAAAACAACTGGATTAATCCATATTTTTTTACGACTTTCGCTTAATAAACCATAAGCTCCCCGTTTGGGTGGTAATTCAATTACTACCTGAAATCCAGATTTTTCTAATTGACTTTTTAAATCTAAAAATTGTTGAGATGGAGCCGGTGTTTGAGCAATTAATAATGAAGAATAAAGAGCAGCAATTTCTAACATCGTATAGCTTTTAAGTTGAACTGTAATGATTATTTATTATACTAAGTAATTTCTCAACGCTTGCTTAATGCCTCTAGTACACCACGGCGGAAATAAAGCACCCATTTAAAAAGGTTAAAATTCTTACTAGCTCTACTTTTTACTTTTTACTTCTTACTTCCGCGCAGCGGTACTAGATAGTAGATTGTTGAAGAAATAAGCGATTTCCAAAATATGAAAATATTTAAACTCAAGAAATGAAATTAGCACCACTTCTATTTTAATTAACCTTCTTATTTAAACAACCATCGTTAAATGTTGGGTTTCGGTGCAATACAGATTTATCGTTTTGCGATAAAAATCCAAAACTGCACCTCCACCCAACCTACAAAATTTATTAAATTAACTGATAACTGATAACTGTTAACTGTTAACTGAAAAGTAAAGGCTAACCGCTTTAAAAAAAGCAATTAGCCCTGGCACCAGGAAACTTTAAAATTTTAATATAATAGATATTCTTCAAACTCTTAAAGAGTAAGCATTATACCCATTCAAACAATACTGTTTAATATCTACAACTCAGCAGGAATTATCTATCCGTTGAGACTGATATCTACCTTTAATATTCTGATTAAAATATCTACCCACAGCTTCAGATGTATATAAATCCTCGAAGGTATCTTCATCTACATCTGAAAATTGATATACCGCACCGCTATTAAACTCTATCTGCAAAACCTCATTTTCAGAATCGTATCCAATCGCACTTGCCATTGGTGATGCTACTGGCAACATAGCAAATGATTCTTCCTCCTCTAACAGCGGCGGAGGCTCCGCAATCAGTTCATTCAAATCCTGCAATCCTTCATAAGCCTGAATTGGTGCTGGTATCTCCAAAAACTCTAACTCGTCTCCTCTGTCGAGCAATAGTTGTAAATATCCGTCAGAATGAGACACACCTAATAATTTACTTAAATCAACCTTGCTAAACTTCATAAATTCTGCTCTCCTATTAACAGAGGTAAGTGGAATTTCTCAATGCCAACCGAAGTCATTTATATTTAAATTAACTTTACTAGTACATTAGTATCATGAATTCAGTTAGCAGTCAATAGTTAGCAGTTAACAGTTAGCAGTTAGTCTCATCTCCTTGTCTCCCCATCACCCCATCTCCCCATCTCCCCATCTCCCTCACACCAGTCGCAAGCAGGGACATTTCTGTAAATACCCATCGGCTTTACGCTGTGCGTCTGGATTGTCTACATTTGCTGGAGTTGCCCTGACGATACCATTAAATAAGTCTTCTAATCCGTAAGGTGTGAAAAATTCCCATTCACCTAGATTATCTAAACGCACGCCTATTGCGGCTGTGGTGTGCAGCCAGTTTTTTATTCCATCTTCTGTGCTGATGAAAGTTTTTTTACCGGAGCGCCATCGAGCAAAGCTGGCTTGATTTTTTATATCAAATAGATAGTCGGGAAATAGATTGGTTAAAATTGCTTTTGCTGCTAATTCTTGATTGCGGGAGCCATTTTCGTCAAAGAAGGCAATATCAAAGTCTTTGATAAATAGCTGACAGTCTTCGCCAAAAATCGAACGCCAAACTGTATTTCGCAAAGCACCTCCAGCCAACCACCAATTGGGTAAATTGACTTGAGATATAGCTGGTAATACATCGCCTACAGGAGAATCAGCCAAAATATTTTGTAGGCGCACGACGCTGCTCATAATAAGTTTGAATTTAACTCGTATTTATCTGTAGCGAGTATATCAGTTATGTGACAGCAAAAGACGTTGCATTGTTTACGCCGTCTCTACATTTATTGTCTATATAAGGCAAATATTTTACTAAACCAAACGAAATATAAATGGATAGCGATAAGGTTTCTCTGGTGAACTCAAAATTTGCACAATAGCGATAATCGGCATGATAAAACTGATTAAACCTAAAACCATCAGTAATGGAAAACCGATAATAACTACAGTCAGCATTGCAGCGATTAATCCATATATATAAAGGTTAATGTGAAAATTTAAAGATTCTCTAGCATTCGCTTTTACAACGGAATCTTCTGTAGTATACAAAATTGCAATGGGTATAGCGACAGCTACGAGCGTAGAGCTAAGGAATATCGCTCCATGACATAGGGCTGATAATAATTTGCGACGATCTGCATTTTCCATATGACAAACTCTTACTCTTATTTTATATATACTTCTACAATCATAATCGTACTAATTTCGTAATGTCATTTAAGTTAAAAATATCCGACATTGTGTATAGTTTTATATTAAGAGTTATATATAATTACGTAAACTTATTTAATTTATTCTTTTTTGATTTTCAAGTAATTAGAAGTTAAGAGTTATGAATTTTTAATCATTTAAGACTAAAACTGTCTGCAAATCAAACCATTACCTCACTATTTTTCAGAGAGGAAAGTAAAAATATGAACTCCTAACTCCTAACTAATTAATTTACCTTTTTTCAAATCGCATGAAAGTGACTTGAATTAAAAGAAGTAGTATCAAATCCTTCTAAGGTTGCTAATACTGTGTCTCCAAAGAAAACATCGTTACCGGAAAAAGATAAATCTTTAAACAGAAGATTATTTAAGGTAGTAATTCTGTCACCTTCTCCTAAGTTAAAGTCAGTAATTATATCTTTTATAGAACTATTTCCATCAAGGTAGAAATTATCGGCACCCGTACCACCAGTTAAAGTATCAGCACCTGCACCACCATTGAGAAAATCATTTCCTTCACCACCGACTAAAATATCTGCTTTCTTTCCTCCTAAAAGACCATCATTGCCAATACCGCCGTATAATTGGTCTTTACCGTTACCGCCATCGAGAAAATCATTTCCCTCGTCGCCGACAAGAATATCTTTTCCCTTACCGCCTAATAACAAATCATCTCCAGCGTTACCAAAGATTTCGTCATTACCCTTACCACCATTGAGAATATCGCCTCCAGCAAAACCTTTGAGAGTGTCGTTACCCTTCAATCCTCGAATGATATCTTTGTTATCGGTGCCTGTTAAATTATCGTCGCTGTTGGTACCCTCGATATTATTAGGAATCATTACCGTAACTAAACCAACATCGGTACCACCTTGGCGATCGCTAACAGTATATTCAAAGTTAGCGTTACCGTAAAAATCTTGGTTGGGGGTAAAAATTATCGTGTCGTCACCGGAATCATCGATAGTACCGTTATCGTTGAGAGTTGCAGTACCACCGATAGCGTTATTAACGGCAGTAATAGTTAAAGAATCACCATTCTTATCAGTATCGTTGCCGAGCAAATTCGCGACGGGAATAATAACAGCAGTATTTTGAGAAGCTGTAACAACATCGTCAGTCGCTACAGGAGGATTATTAGATGTCGCAGCGGTTTCAATTATCAACGTCGGCATACTTACGGAAGTTGGATCTACCAATACACCTCCAAATTCCAAAGCACGTAAACCTATGCCTGCAAAAGATTCATCGTTGTTAACTAAGTTTTGCACAAAATCGGTAACATCAAAAGAAAGCTGCTGCCCTACGAATGGATTTGAAGTATCTTCGGTATCTAAAAGTACCCCAGCTTCAAAATCTGAAGCATCAGCAACCCCATTACCCGCATATCCAAAAGCACCAATACTGTCGGGATTATCGCCAAAAGGAGCGCCCAATCCACCTACTTCTAAACCAGTAATTTTTACATCGAATCTGGCACTGGTAATAGTTTTTCCTTCCGGAATAGAAAATTCACCGATATCAAATTCCGCAAATTCAGCAGCTTCACCACTGCTACCAAGTATCACGGTGAAAAAATTACCGGGAAAAACGCTATCCCCGGTTCCATCAAAATCTCCGTCGAATCCACCGTCTATTACCTCGAAGGTAGTTTCCGGTTCAAATGAAAAAGTATTTGCCATAAAGCCTCCCTGAAAACCGAAAGTTTATATTAAACACTTTTGATAAAGCATTCAACTGTATAGTTTTACCTTTAGTAGTATGCAAGGTGACGTTTTATTGTAAAAATAGTTCTTATGATTACTAAAATAATTGCTAATGGATTTCATAAATAAATTTGATGTTCTTTTGCTAGACGTAGGACACACTTTTATGCATAGGGGTTATCGTTTCTTTAATACTGAAGATTTTGCGGCTACTTATCGTAGTTTGGGGGGGAATTTACTGACTTCGGAATTAGTAAATCAGATTATATTTACAGTGTCGAGGAAAATAAAAGCCGATGGTAAAAATCCAGCTTATTATGAAAGTTTACCTTCCGTACTGAGCTATTTACAAAAACATCCTCAAGCGAAAATACCAGCAAGCGAACTAAATTTATTAGAGCAAGTGTTTGCAAATCATGAAATAGGGGTAATATCTGATCGGCATATAGAAGTTTTGTATCAATTAAGAAAAACTCATCGTTTGGGTATTATCTCAAATATTTGGTCTAAAAAGGATATATTCCTAAAAGAATTTGATCGAGTTGGAATTCGCGACTTATTTGAAATAATTATATTTTCATCAGATTATGGTTGGATTAAGCCATCAACGAAACTATTTAATAAAGCAATTGATTTTTTTGATGTAGAGCGTGAGAAAATAGTATATATTGGCGACCATATCATGCGTGATGTTGGCGGAGCAAAAAAAGCTGGATTATCAACTATTTGGATTAACAAACGCGGTAAACAGCTTAATAAAAGTATGGAAATTCCCGATTTAATTATTAAAGATTTACAAGAATTAATCTAATATGATGTTTGTGAGTATTTACCTGGCGGTTGAAACCGCTGCTACACAAACAAAACCCGTCTACACGGGTTAAAAATTTTTAAATTTATAAGAATAATTTCATTATGGAAAAAGCTACATTTGGTGCAGGTTGTTTTTGGGGAGTAGAAGCTGCTTTTCGGAGATTAAAGGGCGTTACATCTACAACAGTTGGATATATGGGAGGACATTTTGAAAATCCCTGCTATCTTGACGTGGTTTCTAGAATTACAGGGCACGCTGAAGTTACACAAGTTGAATATGATGCTTCTGTTATTAGTTACGATGAATTATTAGAAGTATTTTGGAAAATTCACGACCCTACAAGTTTAAATCGTCAGGGACCAGATAGAGGAGAACAATATCGTTCTGTAATATTTTTTCATAATTCCGAACAAGAAGTAATGGCGAGAAATTCTTTTCAGAAATTACAGGATTCTAGGAAGTATGAAAGAGATGTTGTGACGGAGATTAAGCCAGCTTCGGATTATTGGTTGGCAAGTGATGAACATCAGCAGTATTTTGAGAAAAAGAATTTGGAGGAGATGAAGCAAAGAGAATTGTAGGGTGTGTTATGTATGGCGCGAAAAATAATTATGAAGGTGATGAATTAATTTGTTTTCGCGTCTAACGCACCGTTTTTAATGTTGGGTTGTTGATAAATTTGATATTAAAAAATTGTGCGTTACGCTTGCGCGATCGCATCACCCTACAAAATAATTTCAATAGTTGATTTAAAATGTTATTAAAATTGTAGGCATTTAATTGAAAGAGTAATTGTTATGACAACAGAAAAAAGTTTGATTAAAAATCAGTCAGAAGATAAACAAAATCATAATTTTACAGAAATATCAATAATAGAACTATTAGAAGAAATTCAAACAACACCTAAAGAATATTGGTCTAATTTGCTGCAAATTATGCGATTATTTCGTGAAAGTGTAACTAAAAATAGTCAATCATCTGATATTTCCGAACAAGACAATCATCGACTTACGCAACAACATATTGCATTAAGCGAATTAACACAGCAGTGGATAGAAGAAGGTGATGAAAGCGAACAAACGGAAACTTGGGAATATTTAAAGCAGAAACTTGATGAAAATCGATAACTGACCGTTATATGAGTAAGTTAATTATATTAGATAGCGGTCCGTTGGGAATGGTGACGAATCCGAAAGCAAGTTCTGTGGAGTGTCAAGAATGTAAACTTTGGTTAGATAATTTACCACTTAGAGATTACGAGATAGTCTTACCAGAAATTACCGATTATGAAGTGCGACGGGAGTTGTTGAGGGCTGGTAAATCAAAGGGAATTAAACGTCTCAACCAGTTAAAAGCTGCTGTTACCTATCTTCCTATAAATACAGAAGTAATGCTTTTAGCCGCTCAATTATGGGCAGAAGTAAGACGTGCTGGTAAACCTACAGCAGATTCTAAAGCCCTTGATGGAGATGTAATTCTTGCTGCACAAGCTAAATTAGAAGAAATTAAGGGTAATGAAGTTATTGTCGCGACTACAAATGTTGGTCATTTATCGTTGTTTGTTGATGCGAAAGAATGGCGGGAAATTTAAGTGTTTGTAATCATTTCGTTATGGTTTAAAAATAATGGTGCCGTACTCTCCTACTAACAGCACCCTAATATTATTATCAAAAAAAATCTACTCAAAATATCGAGAGACGTTGCATTACAACGTCTCTACACCTGTGAAATTACCTATACCTCTTTAATTATTTCTTCTGCGCTCTCTGCGCGGCAGTTGCTACAACGGCTGTGTTCCCCCGCAACGCACTGCCTTGTCAAGCATCGGTTTTTTGAATCGTTATTTCCCGCTTACAACCTCGGATCAACTGCTTCACTCTCCAAAGCCAAAACCCCAAATACGCACTCATGCACCCTTCTCAATGGCGCATTTGCAACAAATCTTTCCAATGCTTCCACACCCAAAGCAAATTCTCGCATTGCTAAAGAACGTTTCAAAGATAACCCGCGTTTACGCAGACGTTCGAGATTTTCCTCGGTAGTATATTCGGCTCCATAGATTATCCGCAGATATTCTTTACCGCGACATTTCACTGCTGGTTGCAAAATACCGCGTTTACCACTGACAATAAATTCCAGCGGTTTGACAACCATTCCCTCACCACCTTTACAAGTCAATTCTTCCCACCAATGGGTTCCTTCTGCTTCGCTGCTGGGATCGTTTAAATCTATAATTTTGTAATTAGTAGCCATCATTAACTCAGGTTTGGCTTTTTCTAAAATCGCAGCTTGTTCCATGTGCCAGGAATGGTTTTTATCGATATGTACTGCACCTTCCGTAGCTAAAATATGAAATGGTGCAAGTTTAATATCGGAAATATCCTTAACTTCCCAACAGTAGCGACGGTAAGCGTCTACATATCGATCTGCCATTTCCTGACGTTCTTGAAATTTACTAAGTAATGAGTTAACTTCAATACCGTTTTGACTGGCTTTAGTTAGTAAATCTATGGCATTACTTAAAGCCGGACGGGAAGCTGCACCGACTGCTGCATATTGGTTTCGGATTAATCCTTGAGCTTTCGCCGACCAAGGCATCAGTTCGCAATCGAGACATACCCAATCGGTATTTAATCTCGACCAAAAGTCACTTTCAGTAAGCGCTTTATTTACTCCGGCTAAAAATTCCGCTTCTAATTCCGAATTATTAAAAAAGTGTC